>NZ_NCII01000026.1 GCF_002256775.1 Novosphingobium sp. 17-62-19
CCCCAGATGCGGCGGGCCATCGCCTGATGGCGGCGCACCTGTTCAAAGGCATCGCGCGTGTCATAGGCATGGCCTTCCCACTCGCTCACCATCGTGCCGATAAATCCGCCGTCCTTGAACAGCGGCAGGATCGTATCGTAATCGATCGCTTCTTCGACCAGATCCTCGCTCACGCCATAGAACTTGCCGTGGATGTGGATCGTGCGGTCCACCAGCGCGGCCCAGCTTTTAGGATCGTGGTTGGACAGGATGAAGAACGCCAGGCACGCGGCCTGGATGTGCAGCGGCGCGTGGCCGTGGGCCATGCCCCATTCACGCAGACGCCCGGCCTTTTCATGGCTCATGCCGTCTTCAGTCCAGACCTCTTTCAGCTTATCAAGCAGGTCTTCCGAAGCACCCTTGGCACGCGCGGCATCGAGCATCGATTCCGGGATACGGCTTGCCGTGCCACCAAAATCGGGAATCCAGCCCAGATAGGGCGTGTCCAGCTTGTCGTACATCTCGCCATAGGCCTGTACGGCAGGATGGCCCGCCCACATCGGCGCGTGAACTTCCACACCCATGCGGATGTCCAGTTCCTCGGCATATGGTGCGATTTCGGGCAGGAGATGCACGGGCAGCGCGAACTGATACCGCACCAGCGAAAAGCCCATCTTCTTGGCCGAGCGCAGCTGGCGCTTGTGGTACTCCACCAGCGCGGCATCTTCGATCGGCTGCTGGCCGGGCTTGAGGAAGCGATCCGAATTGATCGCGCAGGACACGGGGTTAAGGCCCGTGGCGGCAATCATTTCCTTGAACTTTTCGGCATAGGCATCCGAAACGTCGGGGAATTCCTTGAACTGCTGAAAGCCGATGATTTCGATGTTCGGGCCAAGACCGCGCTTGGCCACTTCGGCCAGCAGGGTATCAACCTCGAACTGGCGGGTCAGCCATTCGTTGGTGAAGGAATAGAGCGTGACGCCGGTCTGTGGACCTGTTGAAGCTGTCATGTCTGTTGTCCTCTCTCAGGCCGCTACGCGCAGGGTTTCAGTCTGCGGATTGGTGCGCTTCATGCCGGGGATGTAGGGCGGGCTGACGAAGAGGTTCAGCGAGACTTCGCAATTGCTGCCGACATTGGAGTGTACCGAAGGCAAGATCAGGAACGCAGAATCGCGGATGAACCAGAAGGTATCCACCTTTTCGCCATTCTCGCTCAGCGGCCAGCGCTGCCCGTCATATTCGATCAGTGCGTCTGAAAGGTCCACCGCATCGCCATTGATCGACAACGGCCCCACTTCGACCACCGAAAATGGCAGCGAGCGATACCACGGCAGGCGCATCGCCAATTTCAGCCCGCCATCGCTCAGGCAAAGCCCTTCTTCCCCGATAACCCGTTCGACTGGCAGCACAGCACTCTCCACGTTTTAATTAGAATTTGACTTCTAATCATGGGTTGACAGGCGGTCAAGGGCTGTGCAGACAAAAACGAACGATAGTTCTATTCTAATCTGCGAGCGGATGCCGGATCAACATGGCTGAATTCGATTACATCATCGTCGGCGCAGGCTCTGCCGGATGCGTGCTGGCCAACCGGCTCAGCGCCGATCCGCGCAATCGCGTGCTGCTGATCGAAGATGGGGGCGATAACCAGCACCCCTTCATCAAGATGGCGGGCGGCTTCGTGAAGATCATGGGGAACCCTGAATATTTCCGCGTCTATCCGCTCACCCAGCGCCCCGGAATGCGCGGCGGCATCCATACATATGGGCGCGGGCTTGGCGGATCATCAGCCATCAACGGCACGTGGTATCTCACCGGCGCGCCCAAGGATTTCGATGGCTGGGCGCAATCGGGCCTTGCCGGTTGGGGCTGGGACGAGATCGCCCGCTGCTATCGCAAGATCGAAAGCTATCGCGAACCCGGCGCGCATCCGGGGCGCGGGCGCGATGGCGAATTGCAGATCACTGCCTCCACCTATCAATCGCCCGTGTTCGATGCATTGGCGGCAGGGTTCGGCACGCAAGGTATGCCCTGGCTGGACGACATCACCACGCCCTCTACCCACGGCGTGGGCCGCAGCCAGTACACTGTAGACCGCAAGGGCGTGCGCGAAAGCGCCTACAAGGCCTTCGTCATGCCGGTCCTGTCGCGCCCCAACCTGACCGTCGCCACCCACACTGCCGTCAGCCGCGTGCTGATCGAAAATGGCCGCGCTACCGGCGTGGTAACCGAAGCGCATGGGGAAGAACGCATCCACACCGCTGCGGGCGAAGTGATCGTCTCCGCAGGCGTCTACGGCTCACCGCAGTTGCTCCAGCTTTCTGGCGTCGGCCCCGGCGCGGCATTACAAGCGCTGGGCGTGCCCGTGGTGAAAGACCTGCCCATGGTGGGCCAGCAACTGGCCGATCACACGAAGTTCGGCGTGTCTTTTGACCTCACCAACCACCCCGGCACCAATCGCGAATTCTTCGGATGGCGGCTCTATCGCAACGCGATGCAATACTTCCTCACCGGCAAAGGCCACCTCGCCCGCGTCGGGATGCCGCTCACCGGGCTGATCGCCAGCGAAGGGGTGGATGCGGACTGGCCCGATCTGCAAGTCGCCGCCGCGCCTTTTGCCATGCGCACGGTGAACGAGATGGCCGCCCGCCCCGGCAGCCCGCTCACCCCCAACCCCGGCCTCACCTTCTCAGGCTATCACTTGCGCCCGCGCAGCCGGGGCAGCGTCACGCTCACGTCACCCGACTTCCGCGCAGCCCCGCTGATCGATGCGGCGATCTGGGCCGATCCCTATGACCGCGCCAAATCGCTCGAACTGTTCCGCCTGTTCCGCGCCATTGCCGCGTCCGATCCACTAAAGCCCTTCATCGGCACCGAACGTATGCCCGGCCCCGCCGTGCAGGACGAGGACGCCATCGCCACCGAACTTGCCAAGATGGTCGAAGGTGGACTCCATGGCACCGGCACCTGCTCGATGGGCACCAGCGAGAAAACCTCGGTCACCGACGCCCGCGCCCGCGTGCATGGCATTGGCGCCTTGCGCGTCGTCGATTGCTCGATCATGCCAACGCCGGTTTCCGGTAACACCAATGGCCCGGCCATGGCCGTGGCCGAACGCGCAGCCGAACTGATCCTGGCAGATGCGCGATAACGCTCTGCACGCGCCCCCTCAATGGCGGGGGCCTCAGGCCGTTTCAACCACCCTCCCGTAACACGCCTGAGGCCCCCGCCTTCGCGGGGGCGCGCATCTGCGTTGTTACCGCCCTTGCGTCATAAGTCTGAAACGTCGATCCTCCACCGCGCCCGCTAAGCCGTTTGCCGCAAGGAATAAAATCGATGGACCGTCGCACTTTCAACCGCAGCCTTGCCGCCACGGCGTTTGGCGGGCTGGTCACAATGCTGGGCGGCTGTTCCACGGCGAGCGGCCTGGCAAACGCCGCGCCGCGCCGCCCGGTAGGCCCGCTGGTGCCTGATCCGGCGGGCATTCTCGATCTGCCCGCAGGCTGGCGCTACACCGTGATCTCGCGCATGGGCGATGCGATGGACGATGGCCATGTGGTGGGTGACAAGGCCGATGGCATGGGTTGCTTCGCCATCGCACCGGGTAAGGTCGCGCTGGTCCGCAACCATGAACTTTCCGCCAAGGACGCCGCCCGCGGCCCCTTTGCCGACCGCAGAGTAGCACGCACGTTCGACCGCTGGCAGGGCGGCCGCCCACTGCCGGGTGGCACATCGACGCTGGTCTATGACCTGAAGAGCGGGCAGGTCGAAGCGCAATATGCCTCGCTGGCCGGCACGATCCGCAACTGTTCGGGCGGGATCACGCCGTGGGGCACATGGCTGACGTGCGAAGAAGACATGTCGCGCGCCGGAACCAATCTGTCGCAGGATCATGGCTGGGTGTTCAAAGTACCCGCCACCGCGCGCGCCCTTGTCGATCCGGTCCCACTCAAGGGCCTTGGCCGCTTCAACCACGAAGCCGCCGCCATCGATCCGCGCACGGGCATCGTCTATCTGACAGAGGACCGCGAGGACGGGCTGCTCTATCGTTTTGTGCCATCAAAGCCCGGCGATCTGCGCGCGCCTGGAAAGCTGCAAGCCCTTGGCCTTGCCAGCGGCGCAACCGATACGCGCAACAAGCAGGGCGTGGCCATGACACGCGGCGAGGCACTGAAGGCCCGCTGGATCGATCTGGACGGCACCGATTCCGCCAACGACGATCTGCGCCAGCGCGGCCACGCATCGGGCGCAGCGCTGTTCGCGCGCGGTGAAGGCATTCATTACGGGCAGGACGAGATCTACTTCGTCTGCACATCGGGCGGCGCAGCGCGGTTGGGACAGGTGTTCCGCTATCGCCCGTCCGCCGATACGCTCGACCTGTTCTATGAATCCACCGATCCCAACGTCTTCAATTTCGGCGATAATCTGACCATCGCCCCCAATGGCGATCTGATCGTGTGCGAGGATCAGTACACCGAAATCACCGACAACCACCTGCGCGGCATCACGCCCGATGGCACCGCCTATGCCCTCGCCCGCTGCCGCCGCCAGACCGAACTGGCAGGCGCCTGCTTTGCGCCCGATGGCAGTACGCTGTTCGTCAACCTCTACAGCCCGGCGATGACGCTGGCGATAACCGGGCCGGGGTGGAGCGTCTAATCGCGCCCCCTCACCATCACCCCGCACCCTAACCCGCGCCCCCGCGAAGGCGGGGACCTCGGTCGTTTTACGCAGGTTCTGATTAAACGGCCTGAGGCCCCCGCCTTCGCGGGGGAGCAATGGTAAAATTGGTGATCACCCACCCTCACTCCTCCTCGGAATAAGGCCCCTTCCCCCCATCGGCGATCAACTGGTCGATCCGCTGGTCGATCACCGGCAGCGGTACCCCGCCCAGCGCCAGCACGGCATCGTGAAAGCCGCGTATGTCGAACTTGCTGCCCAGCGCCGCCTCGGCCTTGCGCCGCGCGTCCAATATCGCAACCTGCCCCATGTAGTAGGACAGCGCCTGCCCCGGCCACGAGATATACCGGTCCACCTCGGTCTCGATCTCGTGATCTGAAAGCGCCGTATTCTCGCGCATGTATGCCTGCGCCTGTTCGCGGCTCCAGCCCTTGGCGTGAATGCCGGTGTCCACCACCAGCCGTGACGCACGCCAAGCCTGATAGCTGAGCATCCCGAACCGGTCATAGGGCGTTTCGTACATGCCCATTTCGACGCCCAGCGCTTCGGTATAGAGCGCCCAGCCCTCGCCATAGGCCGAAAGATACGTATCGCGCCGGAACTTCGGCAGGTCCTTGTTCTCCATCGCCAGCGGCATCTGGAAGGCGTGGCCCGGCGCGCTTTCATGCAGCGTCAGCGCCACTTGCGCATAGAACGGGCGCGATGGCAGGTCATAAGTGTTGATCAGGTACACCCCCGGCCCACCGCGCCCGCTGGTATAGAACGGCGCAATGTCATCGGGCACTGGCTTTATCGCAAAACGGCTGCGCGGCAGGCGCCCGAAATACTGGGAAGCCTTTCCGTCAAACTGCTTGGCAATCCACGCCGCACGATAAAGCAACTCATTCGGCGTCTTGGGATAGAACTGCGGATCGGTGCGCAGATGGGTGAGGAATGCCTTCAGATCACCGGCAAATTTTACTTCGGCCATCACGCCCGCCATCTCGGTGCGGATGCGCGCCATTTCCTTCAGGCCGATCTGGTGGATCTCTTCCGGTGTGCGATCAAGCGTCACGTACTCCCAGATTTTGGATTGATAATAGGCCCGGCCATCGGGCAGGTCGGAAGCCGCAATCCCAGCGCGCGCCTTGGGGAAATACTCAGCCTCCAAAAACGCCAGCAAACGCTGGTGTGCAGGCGTCACCCCGCTGGCAATTGCGGCGCGGGCCTCCTTGCGCAATTCCTCCTGCACCGCCGCCGGGATTGACGCAGGCAGCTTTTCAAACGGCTGCCAGAAGGGCGAGCTTTCCGCATCCTTCGCCCCCGCCACTTGCGCCACCGCCACTTCGCGGCCCTTCAGCGTCACCTTCGGCACAGTGAAGCCGCGCTTCAACCCGGCGCGCATCTGCGCGATCTGCTGGTCGTAATAACGCGGCAGTTGCGCCATCACCGCAAGGTAGATCCTCGCCGCCTTCTCGTCCTTGAAGGGACGGCGCGACTGGTCGATCAGCTCGCCCCAAAAGCTGCTGTCCGAATTGAACGGCATTTCATATTCGCGGTAGAACTGCGCATTGCGCAGCGCCTCGACCTGCCCCTTGTAAACCGCAAAATCCACCCGCCGTGCAGGTGAAAGCTGCTGCACCGGAATTGCCGCAAGATCGCGCAACACCGCGTCCCACTTCGCCAGCCGCGCCGCTTGAGCCGCGTCAGACAGATCGGGCAAACCTTTCGCGCCCTTGCCGGTCACGTCCTCAAACGGACCTTGCTGCGCCTCGCGCCATTCGTACTCAGTCTTCCACACCGCCTCGAACCGGGCATCCGCCGAGTTGGCAACATCAGCGGAAACAGCAGCCATTGCGGAACCCGCCACAACCGGCATCAAACCTGCCAGGACTGCCGCCTGCAAAATCACTTTCATCGCGCACCCTTATCTTCCGGTCTAAGCAATCGCCCTGATCACCCTGCCGCGAAATGCCAACCTGCCCGGTGCTAACCCACGCTGCAACGAATTGCGATGCCCGGCGCCAGCCACACGTCGCAATTTGAAGACCCGTGGGGAATGGCAGAAGGTAGCGCGGCATGAAGATCGACAAGGTGGATGTGGCAGCGGCCATAGCCGGAGACACCAGCGACCGGCAGACTCTGCTGGCGATCGACCACGCCTTTGCCATGATCGAATTCGATACCGGCGGCACCATCCTGCGCGCCAACACCCGCTTCCTCGATCTGATGGGCTACACCGCCGAAGAGCTGATCGGCCAACACCACAGCCAGCTTTGCGAAAAGCAGTTTGCCAGCTCTGCTGCCTACCGCACTCTTTGGGAAAATCTGGCCAAGGGTGAGGAACAGCAGGGCGAATTCTGCCGCCGCCGCAAGGATGGCAGGCAGGTCTGGCTTCAGGCCAGCTACAACCCGGTGAAAGATGACAGTGGTGCCACGCAGCGCGTCGTCAAGATCGCCATGGACGTGACACAGCAACGCCTTGAGGCGCTTGCCGCAGCGGGCAAACTGGCGGCAATCGAAAACGCGCAGGCGATGGTCGAATTCGACCTGTCCGGCAAGATCACGTCCGCCAACGAACTCTTCCGCACCATGAAGGGCTTCGAACCGGGGCAGGAGAGCAACTTCACCCACCGCGATCTATGCGACCCTGCCTTTGTAAAGACTGAGGAATATGCAAAATTCTGGGATCGCCTGATCAAGGGCGAGGCCATTTCCGGCGTATTCAAGCGCCGCAGCATTTCAGGCACCGACGTGTGGATACACGCCTCCTATGCCGCAATTCTGGACCTGACCGGCAAACCCCGGCGCATCGTGCAGTTCGCGCACGACATCACCGACCAGCGCCGTCGCGATGCCGAATCCGAGGGCAAGGTGCGCGCCATCGAACGCGCGCAGGCCGTCATCGAATTCGACCTTGAAGGCAACGTTCTGGATGCCAACACCAATTTCCTGACACTGATGGGCTACCACATCGAAGAAATTCGCGGCCGCCATCACCGCATCTTCTGCGATGTGTCTTCTACACAGGGCGAAGATTATCGCGCTTTTTGGGACAAGCTCGGCCGCGGCGAATTTGAAACCGGCGAATACAAGCGCCTGCGCAAGGATGGCGGTGAGGTGTGGATACATGCCTCCTACAATCCGATCTTCGATACCAGCGGCAAACCGGTCAAGGTCGTCAAGTTCGCATCAGACGTCACCGAGGAAAAGCTGCGCAGCAACGAGTTCTCGGCCAAAGTCGATGCCATCGGTCGCAGCCTTGCCACCATCGAATTCGATCTTGATGGCAAGGTGATCAGCGCAAACGACAATTTTCTGCGCACCATCGGCTATTCGCTGCGCGAAATCGTGGGCCAGCACCATTCGATGTTCTGCTCGCCAGACTACATCCGTAGTGCCGAATACCGCGATTTCTGGATGAAGCTCAATGCAGGGCAGTACCATGCCGGGCGCTTCCACCGCGTTGGCAAATATGATCGCGATATCTGGATACAGGCCACCTACAATCCGATCTTCGATCTGACAGGCAATCCCGTGCGCATCGTGAAGTATGCTTTCGACGTGACCGAACAGGTGCAGATGGAAAAGGCCATCACCGAACGCGCGCACGAAATGAACCTGCTTTCAACGCAGCTTTGCAAATCGATTGCGGAAATCACCGGATCGACCGAGCAGGCGCTTTCACTTTCGCTGCAAACCCGCGTCAATGCAGAACAGGGCGAGGAGACGCTGGGTTCGGCCATCGAATCCATTGAACTGATCCAGAAGTCTGCCACTTCGATTTCCGAAATCGTGCGTATCATCAGCGAGATTGCAGGGCAAACTAACCTGCTGGCGTTCAATGCTGAAATCGAGGCCGCTCGCGCAGGCGAACATGGAGTAGGCTTCTCTGTGGTCGCAGGCGAAGTGCGCAAGCTGGCCGAGCGCAGCTCCACAGCCGCGCGCGACATTTCGCGCCTGATCGACCAGTCCAACGCACAAGTGGGCGAAGGCACCAATCGCTCACGCATGGCCCGCAACGCTTTTTCCGACATCGTCTCCAGCGTGCAGCAGACCAATTCCGCAATCGAGGCGATCACGCGGCTTGCCTCCAATCAGGCGCAGTTGACCGAAAATGTGGTTGTCCAGATATCGCAATTGTCTGCCACAACCAGCGTCGCCGCATAAAGACGATGACTGCGATTCCGCAACCGGGTGCACACGACACGCTGTTCGGCCTGATCCGCCTTGCCGGGCTGTGCGCGGCACTGCCAGTTGCCGCCATCCGCGAAGTTGTGCCCTGCCCCCCACAACTCGATCCTTCTCCTGCATCGCGGGCAGACATACTCGGCGCGCTCGAACTGCGGGGCGAAGTGATCCCGGTGATCGACCTCGCCCGCGCGTTGACCAGCGCGTCGGCCGATGGCGGTGAGTTGCAGTCAGACGACCGCTCGATCATTGTAATCTTGCGCCATGAGCAGCACATTTTTGCCGTACTGGCCGATGGTATTCTGGGCGTTATGCCGCTCACCGCGCGCGAAATCAGTCCGATCGGCCACAGCGCGGCTAACGAGGGAGAGCGCCTGTTCTTCAGCACGTTCCGCGTTGAGACTCATAACGGCGTCGTGCTGGACCCGGCCGCGATCATCGCGCTGCCCAGCATGGTCACCGCCACCGATCGCAGCGCGCGAAAGGACGATACCCGCCAGATCGACGAGCCGATCCTCGCGTTCACGGTTGCTGGTCTGCGGCTTGCACTGCCCGCCAGTTGTGTCGATGCCAGCCTGCCCCGCGCCGATCTTTTGCCCACGCCGACGGAAACCGAACTGTGGATCGCCCAGCGTGAATACAAGGGCGCAGAAATCCCGGTGATCGATACGCTTCACCTGCTCGGCCACGGTTCGCTTCCCGAAGGCCGGCGCAGCGGTGCCAGCATTGTCGTGCGCACGCAATTGCCCGTTCCAGCTCCGCCAGGTTGGACAGAACCCTTCGGCCTTGTCGCCCTGCTGATCGATACGGTGGACGATATTGGGCGCTTCGCCGCCGGCTGCTTTGCCCCGCTGCTGCAGGATGCTGTGTCCGGTGCCAGCTTCTCACGCGGGTTGCTGGAAACGGCAGAGGGTGCAGCCCTCTTGCTCGATGCGCACAAAATCGCCGCACACGATGGCCTGCGCCACCTCGGTGTGATCCGCAATCAGCCTGAAGCCACCAAGACCACCGTGCAGTCTGTGCAACACGGGAATGCCGCGGCCCGTTCCGCTGAAAAGCCGTTCCTCGTGTTCTCGGTGGGCGATCAGCGCTTTTCCACCCCGCTCGAAGCGGTCGAGGAAATACTGCTGGCGCAAACCGCCATTCTGCCCATGCCAGCCGGCCACAGCGGCATGATCGGCCTTTTCGCCTCACGTGGAAACTGCGTCCCCTTGCTCGACCTCACGCATGTGTTGGGCGATGCCGCTACTCGCGATGGCCACTACATCATCGTCACCCGCAGCGATCACCCCCACGGCCTGCGCCGCGCGGGTTTCCGTGTGGATGAACTGCACTCGGTCGATCGCAAAGTTCTGCAGGAAATCGGGCGAAAATCTGCTGATGACACCGCGCGCCGCAATCCGTCCGGCCTGCCCGGCCCGACCATTCGCCTCAACGATGGGCACGCCTGCTCCGTGCTGGATCTTGCCGGAGCCGCCGAACGCCTGCTCAATGCACCCGCCGCTACGGCTGCGTGACGCCTCAAGAGCCGATGAACTTTGCCTCGCGCCGCTCGAACACGGAAGCCACGCCCTCGGCATAGTCGGCGGTCTTCTTCAGGATCGATTGCTGCGCATGTTCGTGCGCCAGCACTGCGTCGAGCTTGGCCAGCGTATCGGCCATCAGGGTCGACCGCACCGCCTCCAACGCCAGTGGCGCATTTTCGGCGATCTCGGCCGCCATGCCAAAAGCACGGTCGAGCAGTTCATCCTGCCCGGCCAGCCGATCAACCAACCCCCATGCCAGCGCATCTTCCGCTTTAACGCGCGTGGCAGAAAGCAGCATGAGCGCCGCCTTCTGTTCACCAACCAGACGCGGCAGCGTGTGGCTCAACGCAAAGCCCTGATGAAACCCCAGCCGCACAAAGTTGGCGGAAAAGCGCGCGGCAGGGGCGCCAACGCGGAAGTCTGCAGCGAGTGCAAGCCCCAGCCCAGCCCCCACCGCTGCCCCCTGCACCGCCGCTACCATCGGCTTGCGCCGCCGGAAAATGCGCATGGCCTGTCCATAAAGTCCGGCAACCGCGTCCATGCCGGCATCGCCCGCCAGCGTTTCGTCGCCAGCCAGATCGGCCCCACCACAGAACGGTTTGCCTTCGGACGACAGCACGATGCAGCGCACGCCCGTAGTGGCATCGAACGCATCGATGGCATCGGCGATCTGCCGCAGCAATTCAGGGCAGGCATAGTTGAAGGGCGGCTTGCCAAAGCGGATGTGCCCCACGTAGCCTTGCGTCTCGGTGTGCAAAGTGATCGTCATGGCGCGCGCCTCTTCTGCCTGAATGGCCTTGCGATAGGCGAGCGTGCTGCGCCTTGGCAACCAACCACGCGCGCCAATTCCTGACACTTCAGGTCAGCCCGGAATTGGTGTAAACACACTGCGGATATGCCATCAAGGCACATGGACTGAATGACCATTTTCAGTCTACAATCAGCATCAATGGCCACGCCCCTTCCCGTCACCGCCTTGCGCTGGACCAGTGCGCTGGCTGATGCCCTTGCGCAGGCCAGTGGCGCCCTTGCCCGCCTTGACGCCCGTGTTTCCGCCAGTTCGTTGCGTCCCGGTTGGGCATTGCGCGCCTCGTGGGCAGGCTATGCGCAAGCCCTGCATCTGCAACTCTCGCAGATCGAAGAAATCGACATTATTGCGCAGCGCTGCGACCTGCGCCTCCCCGGCCGCGCGCTCCCCCGCACCGATGACGAGCCTTTCGCCGCCTACGATGGCTGGCTTGCGTTACTTTCCGAACCGGAAGGTCGGCACTGGAGCGAAGGCCTGCCCTTCACGTTCGATCCGCCCGAAGGCTGGCAAGACGCTCCCCTGCTGGTCCGCGCCTTTCATCTGCTTGATGCTGCCGCCCGCGCAGACCGCACTATCAATCCGTGGCTTGCCTTCCCGCTCACCCTGCGCCGCATCGGCCTCACCCGCCACGCCCTGCCCTGCATGGCACTGGGTGATCCATCGCAACGCTTTGCCAGTGATCCACGCCCGGTCCTGTTGCGCCGCCTTCTGAAAGCCGTGCAGAAGCGCGCCGAGGATGGCCTTGACCGGCTTGAGCGGCTTGAAGCCACTACCCGCCGCGCCGCTACCGCCCTTGCCAAAGAACACCGCCCCGGCAAACTCGCTGATCTGGGTCGCCTCACGCTCACCCGCCCCTGCCTTGCCGCGCGGAGTCTCGCCCCGCTGCTGGGCCTCACGGTTTCCGGCGCAGGCAAGTTGCTCGAACGTGCGGCGGCATTGGGACTCATGGTCGAAATCTCAGGGCGCGAATCTTGGCGCACTTATGTCGCGCCGGACGTGGCCATCGCCCTTGGGCTGCGCCGGGCCAACCGTGGCCGCCCGCCGTCGACAACCAGCCCTGCCCCGGAAGTCGAATCCATCCTCAGCAGCTTCGATGCCGAAATGGCTGACATCGACGCGCGCTTGCGCAAGCTGGGCATTGCATCCGAAGACTGATTCCATCGCGCCAAACGGCATCGGTGCGTCAGGCTTCCAAAAGTGTTTCCCCGGGGAAACATCGCCTGAAGGCTGTGGGTTGCGCGGAGTGTTTCCCCGGGGAAACACTCTCAGCCGATGGGCGCACTGCCGTGCATGTGATTCATGGATCACCCGTGATTTCGACAGCGGTTTGACTTTCGCTCCTATTTCTGCCCATAAAACACAAACCGGACCGCTAACAGGCGATTCATCATGAGGCGGCTTTCATGTCCTATACCGTAGATACCCTGCGAAACATGACCCGTTCCTGCGAAAATATGCGCGACCGGGTGAAAGCGGTGGTGTTCAAGCCGGAAGATCGCAAGGTTCTGGACATCACTTTTGGCCCTACAGCGGCAGCCGAATTGGTCGGGCGCACTCCCGAAGCGCTGGCCAAGGCTGAAAAGGAAGGCCGCCTTGCCGCGCCCAAACAGCTTGGCAACGGGCGGCGCTACTACACGCTGGAAGATCTGACCCATATCCGCAAAGCGCTGAACATCCATCCCGGAAAGCTCGCAGACGAGGATGCTGTCGTCGTTGCCGTACAGAACTTCAAAGGCGGCGTCGGCAAAAGCACGATCACCAAGCACTTTGCGGATTTCCTTGCGCTTCAGGGCTATAGCGTTCTTGTGATCGACTGCGATCCACAGGCTTCCACCACGACGATGTTCGATATTCAGCCCGAAACGCTGATCGATGATTCGGATTCGCTCGGCAACTTCCTGTCCCCGCGCAGCACGTTCGATGATTTTCCAAAAGCGATTCGCGATACCGCGTGGCCAACGATCAAGATCGTGCCGTCCAGTCTGGGCCTCCAGGATGCCGAATGGGATCTTACGGCAACGCTGCGAGAAGGTGGGCAGGCCGTCCGCGAGGGGTTGCAGCGCCTGCGCATCGGCATCGACAGTGTGCGCAAAAGCTTTGACGTGATCCTGCTCGATCCGCCGCCGGCAATGGGCTTTCTGGGCCTGAATGTGATGGCTGCGGCAACGGGAATGCTGATCCCCGTGCCTGCGCGCCAGCTGGACTATCTCTCGACGATCCACTTCATGGACACCATTGCCGAGAACATCGAGATTCTCGAAGAGCACGGCACGCCGGTGGACTATGGCTTTATCCGGGTGGTCTGCTCCGCCTATTCGCCCAGCAAACCGGGCGAGGCCGATATGTGGAAGATGATGAAGGCCACATATGCCAACTTCCTGCTGAACCAGCCCATTCTCGCCTCTGAAGAAATCAAGAACGCAACACAGGCTTTCCGCTCGATCTACGAGAGCAAGCCATCTGCAGCGCATTCGACCTATCTGCGGTGCAGGGAGAACCTCAATCTGGTGTTTGGCGAAGTGCTGCGCGAGATTCACGAACAGTGGCCATCGAAGAGCATGTCGCATCAAGCCGGTGACGTTTCCGGGAGCGTTGCAGCATGAGCCGCCGTTCCCTGATAGGTGAAGCGTTGGCAGCCCCTGATCCGACGCCAGCCCCCTCACCCATGCCAGACGCGAACGAGGTTGCACCGACCGCAGCGCCGCGCAACTTCACCACCCGCAGGCTGGAAGGCTTCACCGAAGCTGCCCGCATGGTCAAACGCCCGACCATTCGCCTCAAGCCTGCCGAATGTTCGATCTGGTCGGGCAATGCGCGCGACTATGCGCAGCTTTCCGAAGATCGTCTGCATACCCTGATCGAATCGATTCAGGCAGAAAACGGGAATCGCATTCCTGTGGTGGTGCGGCGGACACCGCAAGGTGATCAGCAGTATGAGCTGATCATCGGCACGCGGCGGCACTGGGCCGTATCCTGGCTCAACGCCCACCACTATCCCGACATCGAGCTTGTTGCGATCATCGAGGATCTTGATGACGAGGCGGCATTCCGGCTTGCCGATATCGAGAACCGCGAACGCGAGGACATTTCCGATCTGGAACGCGGGCTGAATTACAAGGCCGCCATTGACGCCTACTACGATGGGCTTCAGGCCCGGCTGGCCGAACGGGTGAAAATTTCGAAATCCACGCTGGCGCGCTATGTTGGCTTGACCGAAATTCCCCCGGCGATTGTCAGCGCATTTGCCTCGCCCATGGACCTCCAGGTCCGCCACGGCGACAAGCTGCTTCCGCCGTTGCGCAACCCGGCACTTCGCCCAAGGATGGAAGAGGCAGCAGCCCGCATCGCGGCAGAACAGAGCTTCCGGCAATCGGGAGACGAGGAGCCGATCAGCGGGGCAGAAGTGGTCGCCCGTCTGGTCAAGGCCGTGTCGGGCCGGCCCGGCCGCGCGCAGAAAGCGACGATCGAAGCCCAGGGCAAGCCGATTGGTCAGATCGAGAAAGACCGCGCGCGGGGGTTGACGATAACACTCAATCCGACCGATCTGAGTGCCGAGGAGATTGTCGAAGCGCTGCGCCCGCTGATTGCGAACGCGAAAATCCTGAAGACGGGCAGCCGGTGAACTGCGATTTCATCCATAAACATTCAGGGATTTGCGCCACTCTGAAAAATGACATTTTACTGTTTATTTTCAGTAACTTAAGCTGTATTTCCCACGCGTGGGACAGCTTCAGGACGCGTGGATTGAGCGCATGAGCACTGGCGAGCAACCTGCCAATGCGACCGGCCGTCGCGTACAGTTCGAGATGTTCTTTACGCTGCCCGATTTCAGCGATGTTTCCTTGCGCGATTACCAAGAAACCATGCAGCGGCCCTTCTTTAGCCTTTCGAAGAAGAAGCGCCTGAAGCCCATCGAATACCTCAGTCCCGACAAGTCGGTTACCGTGCACGTTTCGGCCAACCCCGAATATGGCATGGCCACGATCTGGGACGCGGACATCATGATTTACCTCGCGTCGCATCTGAACGAGCTGCGGGAACGTGGCGACAACGACATGTCGCCGACGATCCGCCTGCAACCGGGTGATCTGCTGAAGCGGATATGCTGGGGCGTCAGCGGGCGCGCCTATGAGCGACTGATTGGTGCGCTGGACCGGCTTCAAGCGACGACGATCAAGACGAACATCCGCGCAAATTCAAAAAGTCGCGAAACCACGTTCTCGTGGATCGATAGCTACACCCACCTTGTCGACGAGCGCACGCAGCGGTCGCTGGGGATGGAAATCACGCTGTCGAAATGGTTTTTCGATGGCGTGATGGACAAGCGCAATGTCCTTGCGATTTCGCCACTCTATTTCGAAATCACCAGCGGGCTTGGGAAGTGGCTCTATCGGGCCGCACGCAAACATGCCGGGGGCAATGGGCCAGAAGGCTTCACGATCGGCTTTGAAACGCTCCACCAGAAAAGCGGCAGCGAAAGCTCGCTTCCATCGTTCAAGAACAAGATTCTCGAACTGGCGCGTGCCAACAACCTGCCCGACATCAGCCTTGATGTCATCGGCCCGGAAACGCCGCGACCCAAGCTCAGGATGACCATGCGCAAGCATCTGGCGTGCGATGCGCCAGCGAGCAACGCGGCGCAGTCGTCTGTCGCTTTGGTCTCCCCTACCCCCGGTATTCGCCCTGCCAAAGTCAAGCAGCAGAGGGCCTCATGGCCATCGGAGCAGGATCAGATGCCGCCGGCTGCCATCCGCAGCTTGTTGGCCAGTGCAGCCTCCAACCTGCGGGCTGAACGGGGTGACACGGCTGGACCTGCCCCCTCTGCACCGGCAGGTCCAGCCAGTGCGCAAGACGTCCTCGGCGCGGAAATGTATGCGGCTATCAAGGCTGAATCTCCCGGCTGGGATCTGGATGTCCTGATGCAACAGTTCGATTCATTCCTGAATCGCAATCCGCACGAATTGCCGCGCAACTATGCCAAGCGCTTTCAGGGCTTCGTCAAAAAGCACCACGAGCGCAATCGGCACACCCTGCCCGGCGCATAACGCTCCTCCCCAAAGAATGACGCGCGCTGATCCATAGCTTTATTTTGGACCGGCCGCATGAGCAGTCTTGCTCGCCTTAGAGCATGATCCGCCCTCAAACTTTGCGCCGCCAATAGACGTGTTTTTGGAAATCACGTTTCGAGGGTCGCCTGGCGCAAATCACTGGCCACACCAATATGCGCTGAGGCCTCGTCCGTCGAAGCCCTCACGACTGTAGCATTGCTGCTGCGTCGGCCCCCGTGGGCAACCAGAAACCCCGTCTGGTGCTGCTGCACCTGCCATGGGTCGGTCCCGTGCTCGATGCCCCGACGCGGAGATCCGACCTTGCGAAAGGCAGGAACGCGCGAACGCGTGGGAGGCGGAAATCCTGTTCCTGAAAACACGTTGAGTTCGCAATGAGCGATTTCCGAAAACACGTTGTATCGCGGCATGGTCTGGCAATCGCTGTGGCAGGTTTGGAAACGACACTGCCATTTGCGAATCGGAACACTAACCGTGAGTCAGTTGCTCGCTGCGACGCCAGCCCTTTTGAAGTTACCCACAGGCCCCGAAGCAGGCACACGGCATCGGGCGTGGTATCAGGATCGAACCGACGTGTTATCAGAATCAGGCCATCGTGTTATCAGGTGGAAGCCGACGTGTTTTGAGATTCTATCCACAGGTTGCGACTCGCCTGAAACAGGGTGATCTGAGCGACATGAAGCGCCAGTAACTTTCTAACTTTAAGAATCTAAATCCTCTAACCCAGTCGCCTGCGGCGAGGATTCTTTTCAATTGATTTTGGAAGATGAGAGGGATCCCCCGCGAGGAAAGGCCTGATGCCATACGTCAGCTACTATATGGCTATGATGGCCTTGCCAGACAGATCCAAGCGCACGAGGCCAACCTGCTCCAAGGTTGTGTAAACCCTCGAAGCTGTGCGTTTGGTGACGCCGAGGGCGCGTGCAAGTTCTGCGCGGGTGAGGGGGCCGAGACCAGCCAGAAGCCGCCACGCCTGCGGGGCAGTCGACGATGCATAGAGTCCGCCAAGCACCTCATTTCCGCGCACCACAACCTTGTGCATGGCGGCTAGATCAGCGGCCATGCCGTCAGACGCAGCACTGAGAGCCGAGGAATGCAGCGTAGTACGAGGCTGTTCATCAAGCGTCTGGAGCAGTGATCGCGGCACTAGTCCCGCCAGCGCGACCGGCCCGGCCTCAAGGCCGAAGAGTTGTGGCCGCATGGCCGCCGCAAGCGAAGCTGCCCAAGCAGTTGAACGTCCATCGGACCGCGACGCTGCGATCCATTCCAGCAGGGTCGAAACCGGATCATTGCCCGGCAAGATGGCATCGAGCTGCCCCAGCGCGAGGTCTGCGACGTCATAGAACGCAGAGACGCTCTCCGACTGGTTCTTGGCTGCGAGCGCGACCTTGGCTGCTTTGGCGAGGGCAGGGGAGGCGGTGCGGGCAATCCATGAAAGAAAGTCCTGCCGCTCCGCCGCGTGCGGCGATAGCATCAGTTCTTCGTCCGAGGGATTAGACGGACCTTTCGCGAAGGTGCCGTGGCGCGCGTGGACGCGCCAAAGGCGGCGCAGGGTGGCCAGCGCAAGGCATTCTGCCAGTTCATTGGAGATAAAGGGCAGGGCACCTTCGATGCGGGCAATGGCCAACTGCCAGGGAGGAGGAGCGGAGTGCACTGCCACAGGAGTATACTAAATCGTCAAAAAGTATACTCCTGTGGCGGACGTTCGTCGGCTAGATGAGCGGAGTCTGGCCGAAGCCTATCCATGCAGCTTCCGCATGGCACCGCGCGGATCATCGGCCACGGTGATCGTGTTATCGAAGATCAACGTGGCGCGGCGCTTGGGTTCGTAGGCGGGCCAATGCGGGATGCGCGGGTTGTCAGGCGTGCCATTGGCGGCAAAGGCGGCCCAGCTTGAGGCAATGGCGGCGGCAAGGCTGACCGCTTCGGGCGATGATCCGTTCAGCGCGCTGCGGGTGTTGTAGAGGCTTGGGGCAACGTCGATGCCATGGACGGCACCGAACCGGCCTCCCGCCGCAGGGCTGGGCGCTTTCCACAAGTAGGCCCAGACTGGGGCGCCCCCTTGCTGGGCTTTGCGCTCTGCCTGCGTGAAGGCACTTTTGCGGAACGTGCGATCGGTTTCCATGCGTGCGGCAAGGAGGAACGGCTTTTCATCGGGCGCTTCGGCGCGATAGGCCGCCATGGCATCGGCGGCGCCATCACCGAAGAGCTTTTGAGCAAAGGTGGCAAGTCCTGCCTCGGTCATGCCGAAATCGGCCATGCGATAGGCGCGTTCGTCCAGCGCGGTGGAGACGATCATCGGCACATCGGCGGAGACGGCAGGCGCTTCCGGGTCCCACGGGTGGTGGGGCAGGGTGGTGCCATCGATCACCGGGGCAAAGGCACCCGGCGCTTCGCCGCGCGCGCGGTCTGCCAGTTCGAGCTTGGCCTGAGTTTCCAGCAGTGTGGTCCACGGCACCTGCTGAAGCGTGCGGGCCTTTTCCGGTGCAATGTCCAGCGCGGCGAGAAGGCGGCGTGTGGCGGCAGAGGCCATTTCGGCGGGCATCATGCGCAAGGCCGATCCGCTCATCACTCCGGCGCGGTGGAACAGGCCCTTGGCCGAGGGCATGGCCATCAGCACGCTGGTCTTGGCCCCGCCGCCCGATTGGCCATAGACCAGTACGCGCGAGGGATCGCCGCCGAATTCGGCCACGTTCTGGCGCACCCAGGCCAGCGCGGCGACGATATCCTGCATTCCAGCGGTGCCCGATGTGGCAAAATCGGCCCCGGCGAATTCGGGCAGGTGGAGAAAGCCGAAGGCCCCGAGGCGGTGATTGATCGCGATGACCACGCTATCGGTAAAGCGGGCCATCTGTTCGCCGTCCATGCCAACCGAATTGCCCGATCCGCTGTAGAACCCGCCGCCGTGCAGCACGACGATGACCGGCTTTTTTGCAGTGGCATCGATGCGCGGGGTCCACAGGTTAAGCGTGAGGTTGTTTTCACCCATGCCCGATGGATTGCGATCGACCATGATGAGATCGGCATAGACCGAGCGCCGGTCTCCCGGCACTTGCGGCGCGACATCGCCCCAGTGCAGGGCATCGCGAATGCCTGCCCAGTTTTGCAAAGGGCGCGGCGGCATGAAGCGGTTGGGGCCTGAGGTATCGGCCGCATAGTGGACGCCCCGGAAGATCGCCACGCCGCCCGATGAAAGCCCGCGCAGCTTGCCCTGTGCGGTTTCGACCACCGGGAACAGCGTGGCGCCCAGCGCCGGTTCCACCAAAGTGCCCACGCCCGTGGCCAGACCTGCTGCGATTGCCGTTCTGCGAGACATCATGCTGCTCTCCTGTCGTTGCCGCCCCTTTCCGGGATCGGTCCGTGGCTCTGACACTAGAACCAATAGCGCATTCGTGTTAAGTCCTTTTTCCTTGAATGGGTATGGTTTCAAGGGTTCCGCTGCGGAATCCGCGCGAGAGGATGCAAATGTGAGACTTTCCGTGCGCGACGATGGCGCAGATCCGCGAAATATCCGATCTGTCCGGGACGAATCGGGTGCAGCAGCGGTCTATCGCGCGGCTCGACTGAAATGCGCGCCTTTGTGCTTGGCTCCACCGTTGAAAGAATTTTGAAAATGGAGTCTGTTCTTGCTAACGGGCGAATCGTGCCGGACAGCTCCACGCCGCAACGCCAGTGGGCGCAGGCAAAGCTGACTGGACTGATGAACCTGATCCAGCCCACGTTCCGGCGCGACGGGGGAAGGTTGGACGAAGAGGCAATCCGCATCGATGTGCGTGCGGCTATTGCGCAGGGGTTTTCGGGAACGATGCCCATGCCCAACTGGACGATGCCGGGCAGTGCCGATTGGGACAGCTTTCACCGCATTGTGTGCGACGAGGCGCGGGGCAAAATTGCGGTGCACGGCATCGTGGCCGGGCGCGATCCTGAGGCAGATCGGGCCGTGCTTGGCGCGCTGGAGCGGCATGGGGTGGATCTGGTGCTGCTGGCACCGACATTTCCGCGCGATGTGGATGCGCGCAGGCTTTATGATCTGATCGCGGCACGGGCACAGGCCACAGCGCTGCCGGCCATGCTCTATGCCGCCACCGGGCGGCGTGCCTTTCCTGCGCTGGGGCCGGAAGGGCAGCCGCTGGACGTTTATGACCGGCTGGCGGATCTGCCCAATGTGGTGGCGGTCAAGGTTTCGCAGACGGTTTCTGCCACGGCGACCGAACTGGTCTGTGAGAGACTGGGTGACAGGCTTTCGATGGGGCCGGTCAATCTGGCGTTCCTGCCGCAACTGGCGCGGCGGTTCCGCATTGCGTGGAGCGGGCAGTGGAATGCCGAGGCGATCCAGACTCCGCAGGACAGGGCGGGCGTGCAATTGCTGGACGCTTCGGCCTGCGGTGATCTGGTGCGGCTTGATGCGCTGGCGGAGCGGCTGCGGCCGGTTCTGGCACATTTCTTTGCGGTGCAGGCGCCGGTGCTTGCCCAAGGTGCGCATCCCTGGCCGCACAACCGCTATTACCAATGGCTGGGCGGGGGCAGCGGCGGGTTGCTTCCGGCCGATCCCCATGTGCCATCAGGCGTCATTCCCGTGCTGGACGCGGCGGGGCGCGCTGCGATCCGGGCGGCCTTTGCCGCAGCGGGGCTGGAGCCGGTGGATGCCGAAGACGACGATGTGTTCATCGTTGGGCGGGCGGCCTGGGGGCGAGGGGAGCGGCCCGGTGCAGCCACAAAGACAAGCGGATATTCCCGCAATTGAGAGAGGATGGATGCAGCATGAAACGAGTTTGCATGAGAGCCTTGCCGCTGGTGGCCCTGATCCTGAGCGGCGCTTTGCCAGCCTTGGCCGCGTCTGCTGCCGAGGCACCGCGCCCGGTGCTCACGACGGGTTTTGGCCCGGTGACCGGCAAGGTTGAAGGCAAATCCGGGCAAGTGCAGGTCTGGCGCGGGGTCCGCTATGCCGCCTCAACCGAAGGGCGGCGCTTTCAGCGGGCAATCGATCCGCAACCGTGGACCGCGCCTGTCGATGCCAGCGAATTTGGCAGCGATTGCCCGCAGCCGGTGCCCGGCGATGTTCCGGTCTTTGCATCGTGGGCCAATCCGCGCGGGATGAGCGAGGACTGCCTGTTCCTCAACGTGTGGACGCGGGGAAAGCCCGGCGATGGCAAGAAGCGGCCGATCATGGTCTGGCTGCATGGTGGCGGCTATGTCACCGGGTCGGGATCGAGCCATGGGTATGACGGTTCGCGGCTGGCCGAACGCGGCGATGTGGTGGTGGTGACGCTGAATCACCGGCTGAACGCCTTTGGCTATAGCCACCTTGCGCAGGCAAGCGACGATCCGCGCTATGCCGATGCGGGGAATCTGGGCAGCCTTGATATCGTGAAGGCGCTGCAATGGGTGCGCGATCATGCCGATGCGCTGGGCGGCGATGCCGGGAACGTGACGATTTTCGGGGAATCGGGCGGCGCGGCCAAGGTTTCCACGCTGATGGCCATGCCCGATGCGCGCGGCCTGTTTCACCGCGCCATTGCACAATCGGGATCAATGTCTCTGGCGGGGTTCGATCCCCGGCTGGGTGCGGCGCTGGCGAAGGATCTGATGGCCACGGCGGGGGCGAACAGTGTGGCTGATCTGGCCGCGATGCCCATGGATGCGCTGGTCAAGGCCATGGTGCAATCGCGCAGCAGGGGCGGCTTTTACCGCCCTGTGGTGGATGGACGCGCGCTGACGCGCCATCCCTTTGCGCCTGATGCAACGCCGGTATCTGCCGATATTCCACTGCTGGTAGGCACCAACAACAACGAGATGCGGCTGCAAGGCGGGCTGGGCCAGCCCGGCAATTTTGCGCTGACATGGGAACAGTTGCCGCAAAAGCTGGAAGCCTTTGTGCCTGCAGCGGCGGTGGCAGACGTGATTGCGGGAATGCGCACCGCCCATCCCGAATACAACGCCAGCGACGTGTTCTTTCAGGTGGCCACGTTCCGCAACTATCGCGGCACCGCGCTGCGCCAGGCAGAGCGCAAGAGCGCGCAGGTCGCGCCGGTCTATATGTATCGGCTGGACTGGAAGACGCCGGTGGAAGGCGGCAGGCTGGGCACGCCGCACGCGCTCGACATTGCGTTCGTGTTCGACAATGTGGCGCGTTCCACCAGCTATACCGGTCCGCAGACTGCGCAGACGCAGCGCATGGCCGACCTGATGGCAGATGCGTGGATCGCCTTTGCGCGCACCGGCAACCCGGCCACGCCTGCGCTGCCCAAATGGCCCGCCTATGCCACTACGCAGCGCGCCACGATGATCTTCGACCTGAAGCCTGCGGTAGTGGCCGATCCCGATGCTGCAGAGCGCGAATTGTTGCAGCGGCTTCTGCCGGAAGGCCCGGCGCGATAGGGTCCTGGTCCCCGGAGCAAGGCGCTTCGGGGCCAGCCATGCTCAGCCGAGGCCGGGTTGCAGCAGTTCGATCTCGTGCCCGTCGGGCGTGAGCAGGAAGGCGATACGCGCCGGGCCGAACTGCACGGTGGTGCCCTTCTGACGCGCCCCTGCCGCCACGGCGCGGGCTACGTCACGATCCAGATCATGGGTAATCATGCCCAACGGTCCCCAGCCATTGCCGATCTCGACCTGGCGCTGGTCCTTCCAGTGGAACAGGACCACCGTGGCCGAGCCTTTGCGCCCGGTCAGCATGTGTTCGCGGAACTGCGACGTGTCCACCGTATCGGCGTGGACCATGCCGAAACCTGTGATGAAGAACTGCGTGGCAGCATCGATATCGGTGACGACAAGCTTCACGAACGAAAACAGTGCAGCAGGCGGCGTTTCAGTGGCAGCGGTCATATCGTGGCACCTCCATCAACGACCAGAGCCTGCCCGGTGATCCACCGCGCTGCGGGCGAGGCGAGATAGACCGCAGCACCGGCAATATCATCGGGCACGCCGATGCGGCGCATGGGCAGGCGGGCTTCGGTGGCGGCAAGCGCGGCGGGATTGTCCCACAGGGCACGGGCAAAGTCGGTGCGGACCAGCCCCGGCGCTATGGCGTTGACGCGCACGCCATATTGTCCGTTCTCAACCGCATAGTTGCGCACCAGTTGGAAATCGGCGGCTTTCGACACGTTGTATGCGCCAATCGTGGCGCTACCGCGCAGGCCGCCGATCGAACTGACGACAATGATCGCACCATCGTTGCGCGCGCGCATATCGGGCAGGGCCAGTTGCATCAACCAGTGGTTTGACAGGATGTTGTTGTCGAGCACCTTGCGGAAGGCATCGTCCTCTATGCCGTCCATCGACCCGTAGTAGGGGTTGGAGGCTGCATTGCAGACAAGGATGTCCACCGGGCCGAGCGCTTCGCGCGTGCGGGCGAACATATCTTCCAACTGTTCCTTGCTGGAAATGTTGGCGGCAATACCCAAGGCCGTGCCTGCGCCGTGGGTCTGGTTGATCTCTTCGGCCACGGCATCGCAGGCGTCCTGCTTGCGGCTGGAAATCACGACCTTGGCGCCGTGGACGGCAAGCTGCTGGGCAATCGCCTTGCCGATACCCTTGGTGGAGCCGGTGATTATGGCGACTTTTCCGGTAAGATCGAACATCGACATTCGTGCGTCATCCTTGAACGGGGTGGCGGGTTTTCAGGTGTCCTTCGCCGCAAGCGCGGCCAGTGCATCGCCGCGTGGTCGCATCAGGCTTTCCTGCGTGACTGTGGCGATCAGCCGTCCATCACGCGCGAAGAAATGGCCAAGGTTCAGCCCGCGCGCCTGCCCGGACCATGGGCTGCTGGTGGCATAGAGCAGCCAGTCATCGAATTCGGGCGTTTCGTGGAACCACAGTGCGTGATCGAGGCTGGCCGCCTGCACGCGATCACTGCCCGGACGGATGCTGTGTGGCAGCATGGCATTGCGAAGGAACATCATGTCCGAAGCATAGGCAAGCATCGCCCTTTGCATTGCGGGATCGGCCGGGCCGGTCTGCCGCAGGCGCATCCATGTGCCGGTGCGCGGTTCGCGCGGCCGGTTTCCGAACAACGCGCCGGGATCAAGCGGTGCGATTTCTATCGGGCGGGTCTGGATGCGGCCAAAGATGGGGGAGGCGGCGGCTTCGGGGTGCTTTTCGATCCAGCGCTCCAGCGATTCCAGCGCGGCATCGATATCGAGCGGCAGTGGCGATTCCATCTGGTGGGACAGGCCCGGTTCGGGCGCATGGAACGATGCGGTCATGGTGAAGATCAACTGGCCGTGCTGGCGCGCATCGATGCGGCGCGTGGCAAAGCTGCGGCCTTCGGCCAGCGTGGTTACGGCATAGTCCGCAGGGTCGGCAGCGATGCCGGCTTTCAGGAAATGGGCGTGGAGCGAATGGGCAAGTTTGCCGTCCTGCTCTTCACCTGATGCAGCAAGCAGGGCCTGGGCAATCGCCTGTCCGCCAAACATGCGCGGCCCCATGGCGGGGCCGGGGCCTCCGGTCCATTTGCCTTCCGACCGGCGCTGCGGCCTGAGCAATTCGTGCAGCAGCTCTATGATCCCCTCCATTTAATGTTTGCATACCGGATATTCAAAATGGTGCTGGTCCGCAAGAGCGTGATGGTTTCATTTGGCCGTGCAATTGCAGAAATAAAGGAAATGAAGGGGTTTGGGGGTTGCGTTGGCCAGATTGGTCGCAGCGCGCTGTGTCAAACCCGATATTCTATCAAATTGACAATCTAACAAATAGAATCGATAAAGCAGCAGCAATTGGGAGAATCGCCGTGGCTTACGCAAAAGGAAGAATGATCAACGACGCCGACGCGCACACGATGGAAACGCAGGACTGGCTGGCTCCGTTCGTGGATGGCGCTTTCAAGGCGCAATATTCGGAAGTCTATTCCAACCGCGACGGCGGCGAACGGATCATCAAGATGATCGATCTGGCAAAGGCGCGCAAAGCCGATCCCGAAGCCCGTGCCAAGGCGCTGGAAAATCCGATCGAAGGGGCCAAGGGCTGGCTGGGCTATGGCGGTTTTGACAAGGAAGAGCGGGTCGAGGCGCTCGACTGGCTGGGCTTTAACAAACAGCTGGTGTTCCCGACCTTTGGCTTGGGTGCGATCACCCGGGCGGAAACCGACGATCAGCGCTATGCCGCCGCGCGCGCCCTGAACATGGCGCAGCAGGATTTCTGCAACGCCGATCCGCGGCTGGAATGCGTGGCCTTTGCCCCGCTTGACGATCCAGCCCGCGCCATCAGCGAAGCGCGCCGCGCCATCGGTGCAGGGGCCGCGGCGATCATGTTCTCGGCAGGGCCAGCGGGCGACAAGAGCCCCGGCCACGCCGATTTTGATCCGTTCTGGCAATTGCTGCAGGACAGCCGCATCCCGTTCATGCTGCACATCGGGCCGGGCACGCGGACGCAGCCTGCAAAGTTCAAGAACAACGGCCGCGAACGCGCGCCCGATCTGCACGGCGGGGGTGAAAACCTGCGTTTCCCCGACTTCTTGTGCCTGTGGTATGCGCCGCAGGAATTCCTGACCGCCATGATCTATGACGGCGTGTTCCAGCGCTTCCCCGATCTGCGCGGTGGCGTGATTGAAAGCGGGGCAGGCTGGGTGCCGGAATTCCTGCGGATGCTGGACCACGGGTGGCATTCGTTCAACAAGACCGATCCCTATTTGCAGTCGATGGAACTGATGCCTTCCGAATACATTCGCCGCGCGGTGCGCTTTACCCCGTTCCCGAACGAGGATGTGGGCCGGATGATCCGTGACAGTTGGCCCGAACTTTACATGTTCTCCAGCGACTATCCGCACCCCGAAGGGACGCGCGATCCGCTGGGCAAATTTGAGGCCTCGCTCGAAGGTTTCAACGAGGATGTGCAGGACATGTTCTTCCGCACCAATTACGATCACATGATGTGCCGCGATATGGCGCAGATCGCCGTCGCGGCCGAGTAAACAGTTGGTTCGTAAAGTGGGAGCGCCGGGCCAGGTCCGGCGCTCCTTTTGCGTTCACACGCCGGGCACCCGCATCAACGCCACCAGCGGATCGACCGAAGTGGCGCTGTCCAGCCCATCGCACAGGGCGATCAGCCGGTCGGCCTTGGCCGCTCCCAGCACCGGGCTTACGAGTTCGCGTGCCTTTTCCTCAGCCTCGGCCTTGGTCAGCGGGTGGGTGGGGAAGCCGGGGACATAGGGAACGAAGCGTTCGGCCTCCTGCCCGTTGGTGAGCGTGATGGTAACGCGGGCGCTTTCGGTGCGGTCTGCGCCTTCGCCTGATTCCTGCGCTTTGTCGTGCACCACAGTGACGCGGCGGGCAAATTCGGCGGCGGCCGTGTCGGTCTGCAGCCGCTCAAGCGATTGCGCGGAAACGAAATCGAGCTTTCCATCGAGCATGATGATGGCGGCAAGATAAGGGATGTTGAGCGCGGGCATATTGGCACGTTCGAACGTTGCCGCCTCCCCCGGCATGGCCACATGGATGGCGCGCACCTGATCGGGCCGGATCGTGCGGCGCAGATCCAGCAGGGCGCGCACGGCGGGCTGGGTGGGGCCACCCACGGGGTAGCGCTTCATCGCGGCCAGTCGCAGCTCCCAGTGCTGGTTCAGCCCTTCGACCAGCGCTGCGTGATTGCGCCCCGGTCCCTGGAAAGCGCGCCAGCGGAACCACGCCTGTTCGTGATCAAAACTGTCGGGCACGCCGGTAAAGCCCAGACGCGCCATGTGTGCGGCCTGCATCCCGTTGCGCGCGCCCATTCCGGCAAAGACGAATGCCTTTTCCACGTGGCGCACATCCAGCAGCCATTGCCAGGCGCCCGATGCCTGCTGCGCGCAATAGGCGATCATGTGGCCAATCTGCGCGCGGTCCAGCCCCAGCAATGGCGCGCAGGCAGCCGCAGTGCCGAAAGTGGGGGCAACGCCATGATTGGCCAGCCCCGCCTGATAGAGATTGCGCGTACCGATGGCCTTGGGCAGCCTTCCGGCAATTTCATAGCCGACGATCACTGCGCTGATCAGGTCTTGTCCGCTGCGGCGCTGGCTGCGCGCAGTCTCCAGAGCGGCGCTGACGATGGCAGGGCCGGGCTGGACATAGGCCGAGGGGATGAAATCGTTGATTTCCGCGGCGTGGGCCGTCATCGCGCTGGCGAAAACGGCATCGACCGGCGGCGCGTACTGGCTTGAACCGAGGATCGGGCTGTCACCGCGTCCGCCCATGTCCTTGGCATAGGCCCGGCCAAGCTGCGCCGCTTCAAGCGTGTGGCAAGCGATGATCGAGGCGAGCGTATCGAGCACGTGCAGCCGCGCCCTTTCACGCACGTGCGCCGGAACCACATGGCGCGCGGCATCGGCGATATAGGCGGTGAGCGCGGGCATGATGGGCACCCACGGCGTTTCGGTGGCGGGCTTGTCGCTTGCCTTGCTGCCCGTGCTGGCGCCAAGTGCCAAGGCGGCGCTACCGCCCTTCATGATCGTGCGTCTTGTCATGCCTGCTCCGCTGGTCATCGCGCCAGAATCCTCATTCCCGTTTTGTCTGATTGCGTGCTCATGCTGGACAGGTCACATCTGACAGTCAAACAAATAGCGATTTATGTTGATCCGCTGCGCCGGGGCGCTTGTCAATTCGCACCGCGCGGCCCAAAGCAAAGGGCTATGGCGGCGCAAGGCGACGAAACCGGAAGACGCGAACAGGTTCTGGCCGTGGCCGAACGGCTGGTGCTTGCGCGCGGATCGCTGAACATCTCGCTCAACGCCATTGCCGAGGAACTGGGCGTCAGCCGCAGCCTGCTCTACGTCTATTTCGAAAGCGTGCCGCAGATCGTGGATGCGTTGTTCTTCGAACAGGCTTCAAACCTTGACCGGCTGGTGGGGCAGATGCAGGCGGCGCACGCGGACTTTCGGCCGCGCATTCTGGCGCTGTTTCGCGGGTACCTGCTCCATCTGGCGCAGCGCGGGCACCTGATCCAGATCGTGCTGCGTGAACGCCATCAGGACAATCCGTTGCAGCAGGAAAGCTCTCGGCTGTTCCGGCGCATCCTGCTGACAGTGGCGCGTGATGTGGCGCGAGAGTTGCAGCTGGAGCCGCGTGCGGCGTTCGTCACGCTCGAACTGCTGGCGGCGATTCCCGAAGCGCTGGCGCGGCTGGTGCGGCACGGCACGGTGGACGAGGCCGTGGCATTGACCACGTGCGAGCGGTTGCTGGGTGCGGCGCTCGATGCGCTGGCCGTGCGGGCTTAACGGCCTACAAGCTCTTCATCGCTGGCGACGCCGGCCATGGTGATCGACAGGCAAAGTTGTTCTACCATCGCAAAAGGCGCGCGGCGCGCGGCGACGATTCCGCCCGCCTTCAACGAAACGGCTGCCAGCGCGGTGGTAGATGCGCGGGCGGTGGCAGCGTCCATCGTGCCGGTTTCGGTCAACCAGTCGATGATCGGTGCGCGGGCGCTGCTGGCCGCCTTGCGCCGTTCATCCCGCAGAGCTTCCTTCACCTCTGGCACGCGCAGCAGCATCAGCAGCAAGGGGCCGTGCCGGGCGGCTTCGTGAAGATACCCGATCGTCGATAGCACGACCATCGTGTGCCGATCGGCGTTGCGCGCAACGCTGCGCACGCGCGCGGCTTCCTGCCGCGCAATCTCCTGCCGGGCCATGGCCACCAGCAGATCGGTGCGGCCGCCAAAGCAATTGTGGACCTGCGTTTCGCTGATCCCCACCAACTGGCCCAGGCGCCGCATGGTCAGGGCCGATAGCCCCTCATCCAGGATGATCCGCCGTGCGGCAGTGACGATCTGCGCGCGGCGGCTGGCAGCATCGAGCCGCGTGCGGACTCCGGGCGATTGGCGCGTCTGGCGTGACCCGAAGGCCACAGTCTCGCTCAATCCCACCGGCGGTGGGGGCAGGGCGGGTGCCGCCTCACGCGCTTGGGGGTTGCGCGTCCAGTGGGACCGGGCGGGGCGCGGAATGTTCAGTCGGTCGCAGACTTTGGCAAGGCCATTGCCGGTCATGCCGTAGCGTCCCGCAACAGTGCCGATCGGCTCTGCCCAAATCTGCTGAAACAGCTGTTCGCGGGTCAATTCCATAGCCCGGACCATAGCGGCGCGTTTGCCTGTGTGTCTACCGGCATGGCGCAAACACAACGATCATACCGCAACTTCAAAATGCTATATTGTTAGATCGTAAATTTCAGGATAGGCATTGTCCCCAAGGGAAGAGGACAAAAATAGATGAGTCGGTATGCTGGTATCACGCTGGGCGTGATTTCGTTTGCTATGGCGGCTGGGGCGGGCCTTGCGCAGATGCCTCCGACGATTGATCCGGCTGTCGTGCAGATCGCCAACGGGACGCTTTCCGGTTCGCGTGAAAACGGCGTACTTGTCTTTCGAGGAGTGCCCTATGCTGCGGCTCCCGTGGGTGAACTGCGCTGGCGCGCACCGCAGCCGGTGGCAAACTGGACCGGCGTACGCGCTGCATCCGCGCATGAAGCCCCCTGCGTGCAGCCCGTGGATATTGACAGCACGACGGCAAACTTTGGCGGTGTGAACGGCGCGCAATCCGAAGACTGCCTCTATCTTACCATTCACGCACCACAGGCGGGCAAGGGCGCGCCGGTCATGGTCTGGTTCCACGGCGGGGCGTTCTTTCTGGGTGCGGGTCACCTTGGTTCATACGATGGCACGGCCAATGCCCGGCAGGGTGTTGTCACCGTCAGCGTGAACTACCGCCTTGGGGCGATGGCAAATTTCGTGCACCCCGCGCTTGAAGCCGAGGCGAAAGCTGCAGGAGCTGCGCGGGCCAGCGAGCCGCGTGGGAACTATGCGCTGCAGGATAGCGTGGCGGCGCTGCAATGGATTCGCGCCAATATTGCGGCGTTCGGCGGTGATGCATCGAATGTCACCATTGCCGGACAATCGGCGGGCGGCGGGATTGTTACCAACCTGCTGTCGCTTCCTTCAGCCAAGGGCTTGTTTGCCAAGGCGATTGTCCAGTCCGGCAGCCTGCTTATGCCCGATCGTGATCCGGCCAGCGCCAAGGACCTGGCGGTGAAGGCGATGGCGACAATTGGTGTGAGCGAAACGGCTAAGGCAAAGGATCTGCGGGCGATTTCGGCCCAGACCTTTGCCGCATCGACCGCGCTGCGCAGCGGTTTTTTCTTCACCAGCGATGAGGGCTACAAACCGCGCTCGACCATCGCCGCGCTGAAGGACGGCACCGAATTCGACGTGCCGCTGCTGGTGGGATCGAACAAGGGAGAGCGCGGCTTTGCAGCAGCGCGGACTTTTGCCAGCCTTGCCGGAGACAGCGGCGCGCCGGCCTTCCTCTATCGTTTCGATCATGTGCCCGCGTTCCGGGCATCGGAATGGAAAAGCGGGCCGATCCATTCGGCTGAACTGATGTTCACCTTTGATTCGATTGATCTTTCAAGCTGGGGCGGGGCCAAGGCCGATGCGGCGGATCGCGCGCTGGCCAAACAGATGAACGGCTGCTGGGTGGCCTTTGCACGCATGGCCAAGGGCGCGCGCACCTTTGATTGCGCCAACGGCTTTGCGTGGAAGCCATTCGGGAAAGAGGGCGAAACGGCGGTTTTCGGCAGCACAGGCCCAGCCATGAAAAGCGGCCTCGCCATGCCTGACGGGCCTGCTGCAGCGGAGTGACGGCAGGTCGAAGCGACACCAGAATGTGCGGTAAAAGACTGAAAAATATGAATACCTAAAAAGGGAGAGAGGGAATGGCTAGAAAGACCCGTTACATGTTGGGGACAATGCTTGCCCTGCCATTGGCAGTGATGGCCAGTGGTGCGGCAGTTGCGCAGGAAGCGCAGGCCCAAACCAGCGAGGATGTGCAGGAGCTGGAACGCCAGATCATCGTAACCGGCAGCTACATTCGCGGCACGTCGGAGAACGATTCTCTCCCGGTCGAGGTCTATACCACCGCAGAACTTTCGCAGCGCGGCATCGACAGCCCGCTCGAATTCATCCGCACGCTGCCTTCGGTGGGTATCACGCTGGGGGAATCCAACCAGTATGCGGCAGGCGGTAGCCAGGGCGTGGGTTCGATCAACTTGCGCGGACTGGGGCGCGAACGCACGCTCGTTCTGATGAACGGCCGCCGCTTCTTTCCTGAACCGGGCGATGGCGCTTCGGACACCAACCTCATTCCGATGTTCGCATTGCAGCGCGTGGAAGTGCTGAAAGACGGTGCATCGACGACCTATGGTTCCGATGCGATTGCAGGCGTGGCCAACTTCGTCACACGCAAGAATTTTACCGGCGTCGAAGTTTCGGGCAACTACCAGTTCGTACGGGGATCGAAGGGCAACTATCAGGCCAGCATTCTGGCGGGCCATGATTTCGGCACGGCGAACCTGATGGTCGGGTTCGGCTATCAGCACCGTTCGGAACTGAGCACGCGCGACCGCGATTTCACCGATGTGCCTTATGCGGTCAATCCCTCGGGCTGGTCGTTCCTCAACGATGTGGGCAGCTACATTCCCAAGCTGGGCTCGATCACACAGGGCGTTGCAGGGCGTTCACTGGGGCTGGGGGTTGATGGGCAACTGTCCAATGCCTGCGGTGCCATTGGCGGACTGGCTGGCACATTCCCGTCTGGCGCGTCCAACTTCCCGGTCTGCCGCTATTCGTTCATTCCTTTCGTCAACCTGATCGAGGAAGAGCATCGCTATCAGGGCTATGCGCAACTGGACGTCGATCTTTCGGACAGTCTGCGTTTCGTGGCAGATGTGCTCTATTCGCACACCGATGTGCCGACGCTCGGCTATTCGCCCAGCTATCCGCCGACGTCAGGCCCGCGCGGGCCGGGATCATCGCAGGCGTTCTTCGTCCCGCGCTCCAACCCCGGCTACAACACATTCCTTGCGCAGACTTTTCCTGCCGGAAACCCGGCCTATCTTTCGGGATATTCCAGCATCCTGTTCTTCCGTCCGTTCGGGCTGACGGGCAATCCGCTCGATCCCGAAGGATCGGGGCAGGGCGCTGCCTACAACAACGCCTGGCGGGTGACGGCAGGCTTCGAAAAGGAATTCAGCCCCAATTTCCGGGCCGAACTTTACGGCACGTTCCTGCGCAGCCATCGCACCGCCTATTCATTCGACATTCTGGGCGGCCGCTTGCAGAACGCGCTCAACGGCCTTGGCGGACCGAACTGCACCGGTACTACGCCGGGAGCAAACGGGTGCCAGTACTTCAACCCCTTCGTCAATTCGCGGCCGGGGAATCCCGCGCTGGGCCTGGACAATCCGCTCTATGTTCCGGGCAACGAAAACAGCGCGGCGCTGGTCGAATGGATGCGCGCCAAGAACGGTACCAAGGCGCATGAAGAACAACGCATCGTCGATCTGGTGTTCAGCGGCTCGTTCAACATCGGCATACCGTTCGATTATGCGTTTGGCGCGCAGTATCGCAGCACCAACTTCGTCAGCCGTGGCATCAACAGCTTCAACGATCCGGCAGTAACGCCTTGCGCAATCGAAGGGGACCGCACCTGTCTGGATGATCCCAATGATCTGAATTTCCCCACAGGGCCGTTCATTTTCCTTGGCCAGTATCCCACGGCGAACCAAAGTCAGAGCGTCTATGCCATCTTTGCCGAAGCCAAGATCATCCCGTTCACCGGGTTCGAACTGAACGGCGCGGTCCGCTATGAGGACTATGGCGGCTCGGTGGGATCGACCTTCAATCCCAAGCTGAATGCGCGCTGGCAAATGACAGACTGGCTCGCGCTGCGGGGATCGGTGGGCGATACCTTCCGTGGGCCTTTGCCGGGCGATCTTTCACCCAATGGCGCCAGTGCCGTTGCGGGGATCAACGTGCTGGGCAACAACTTCAAGGCCATCGATTCGGGCGGCAATCCCAATCTGAAGCCGGAAACGGCGCTGACCTACAACATCGGTGCAATCATCGATGCGGGGGGCTTCTCCTTCACAGCCGATTACTGGACCTACAAGTTCAAGGGACGGTTCACCGATTTGCCCGTGCAGGCAATTGCGGCCTTGGTAGCGCCGGGTGGCACCAACGGGCAGCAGGCGGTCAACTGTGCCAGCCCCTTTGTTCAGTTCGTGGTGTTTGAAGGCGGCGTCTGCACCGCCAGCACGATCGGCCTCGATATTTCGCGCATCCGCCGCCAGACGGTGAACGGCCCGGATTCGACCGTAAGCGGCCTCGATTTCGGGCTGAACTACCAGGGCGAAGTGGGTGGCGTGAAAGTGGACTTTGGCGTGAACGCCACGCACGTTCTGAAATACACATTCTCCGACTTCGTTTATGAGGGCCTGACCTTCAGCCCCGGTTACGATGCAGCGGGCTTGTCGAATTATGACCGCGCGCCCGGCACGGTTTCAAAATGGCGCGGCAATGCCTTTGCCTCGTTCGGGGTGGGGCCGGTTACCGCCACCTACAACCTGCTCTACATCGATGGCGTGACCGACAACCGCTGCCAGCCCAACGTTCCGTGCGCGACAACGCCGGAGTTCGGCGGCACCGATTTCGGGCGCGAGATCGGCAGCTATCCGGTTCTGGCCGGACAACTTTCGGACTGGATCGCGGGAGCCGGTCCTCATGGCCTGCGCATTGGCCTGTCGGTCGCCATCCCCACCGGTTACATCGGC
>NZ_NCII01000125.1 GCF_002256775.1 Novosphingobium sp. 17-62-19
TTCGAGCGTGCTGGAGTTCATCGCGCCTCACATATCGATCGAGGCGAAGAACATGGCGAACACGCCGTCCATGACGATCACGAGGAAGATCGACTGAACCACGGACTTGGTGGTGTGGTTGCCGAGCGATTCGGCGCTGCCGCCCACGCTCAGCCCTTCCAGGCACGCCACGAGGCCGATCACCGCGGCCATGAACGGCGCCTTGATCATGCCCACCAGGAAATGATCGATGGAGATCGCATCCTTCAGGCGGTCGATGAACACGTCCGGCGCAATGCCGCCATAGGCCCACGCCACCAGCCCGCCGCCGATCAGCGCAGACATGGAGCCGATGAAGGTGAGCAGCGGCAAGGCGATGATCAGGGCCAGGATGCGGGGCACCACCAGGATTTCCACCGGGTCGAAGCCCATCACGCGCAGGGCGTCCACCTCCTCGCGCATGCGCATGGAGCCGAGTTCGGCGGTGTAGGCGCTGCCGGAGCGCCCCGCGATCATGATCGACACGATCAGCACGCCGAGTTCGCGCAGCACCAGCACGCCGACCATGTCGACCACATAGATGTCGGCGCCGAACCGGCGGAAATGGAAGATGCCCTGTTGGGCGAGAATGCAGCCGATCAGGAATGTGATGAGGATGATGATCGGCACCGCGCGGAAGCCCACGCGATCGACCTGATTGACCATGGCGGTGAAGCGAAACGTGCGCGGGCGCCCCATCATGCGCAGCCCGGCGGCGATCGAGGCGCCAATGAAATTCAGCAGCTGCATGGCGTCGATGGAGATCGACACCACTTCGCGGCCGACCCGCTCGAGGATCGAATCATGCGGCCGCACCGGCGGCTGGGCCTCGAGCCCGGTGCGCTTCATCTCTTCGAGAAGCACGCGGTACCGGCGCTTCAGGCCGCGCACCTCGGGTTCCACCCCGTCCACCGCCCAGGCGCGCCGCAGGCGCTCCAGCAGCAGGGCGCCGAAGGTGTCCATGCGCTCGATGCCGGAAAGGTCGATATCCACATTGCCGGCGCGGGGATGCGCGCTGGTGGCCTCGTCCACGAGATGTTCGAGATCGTCCGCCCGATCCGATGTCCAGAGGCCGCGCCCGACCACCATCAAGCGGCCATCGGCGGGCGTGACATCGAGGAGCGAGGCGTTGGCCACTCAGGTCTCCGGAAAACGACCGCGCTTGAGTGTGCGCAGCACCATGGTCATACTCGGCCCGCCGAACCGCGTCGAGGGTGCAAAACCGCCGGCCCTCCGGGCGGCGGTCCAGCCATTCCTTCAACAGGCCCACAGCGTTAACGAAATATGCCATCCCTCACGGTCGAGATCGAGCGCTTTCCCATCGCTGGAACCTTCACCATTTCCCGCGGCTCGAAGACCGAAGCGGTTGTGGTGGTCGCGCAGCTGCGGCATGGTAGCCATGTGGGGCGCGGGGAATGCGTCCCCTATGCGCGCTACGGCGAGACCGTCGAGGGCGTCGCAAATGCCCTGCGTGCCCTGGCGCCGGAGCTTGAGGCGGGGCTGGATCGCGCCACGGTGTATTATTACTTCGGCAGCAAGGAAGAACTGTTCCGGGAATGCCTGCGCGTTGGCGTCGAAGCCAATATCGCGGCGTGCGAGGCCATCTTTGCAGACGATGCTCTTGAATCAGCTGAGAAACTGCGCGCTGTCATCACTCAACTGATGTCCGCCTATGACCAGTATTACCCGCATATGTACGTCTATATCCAGGAAGAGATGAGCCGCGTTACTGGTGAGAAGAGCGAGTGGGCACAGCGGATCGTGGCCAAGACGCGCACGTTCGAACGCATCGTTCTCAGCTTGATCAGCGAATTGATCACCAAGGGTGAAATGCGGTCTGACATTGCCGTTTCGGTGGCCGCCAATGCGGTGTTCGGAATGCTGAATTGGACGCACCGCTGGTATCAACCGGGTGGCGCACATTCTGCACAGGAAATTTCTGATTCGTTTTGCGAAATATTCTTCAGCGGAATGCAGAAACGCTAACGCGACGTCACAGCCGCGTGCGCAAGGCTCGTTTGTCGACCTTGGTTGCTGACATTGGCCATTCGCCGTCGTTCATGAAGAACACTGCGCGGGGCACCTTGTAGCTGGCAATGCGACCCTGGCAGAAGTCGATCAGCTCCTGCTCCGTGGCGGTGTGGCCCGGGCGAAGTTCGACAAACGCAACCGGCACTTCATCCAGCCGTGGATCGGGCCGGCCGACCACTTCGGCCAGCTTCACCGCCGGATGGCTGCAGATATAGGCTTCGACCTCGATCGCGGCGACATTTTCGCCGCCCACTTTCAGCATGTCCTTGGCACGGCCGTGGAAGGTCAATTGGCCGTCCGCGCCGCGCGCATATAAATCGCCGGTGTGCAGCCAGCCTTCGCCGTCCAGCGCTTCTGCGGTCTTTTCGGGCGAGCGATGGTAGCCGTCCATCACGCAATAACCGCGTACCAGAATTTCGCCCACGGCATCAGGCGCCGCTTCCTCGCCGCTATCCAGTGCGATGATCTTTACCTCGATCCCGGGCACGGGTTTGCCCTGGCTGATGGTTCGCTGCTCCGGCGTTTCGTCGGGCGCGCACAGGGCAAAGATCCCGGCGGTTTCGGTCATCCCGCATGCTTGCATGAATTCGGCGTCGGGGAAGGTGCGCTGGGCGCGGTCCACCAGCGCGGGCGGGGCGATCAGCAAGACCTTGCGCAAGGTTGCCAGACGCTTCGCATCGAACGCAGGATGATCGAGCAGCGGCTGCAGGATGGCGGGAAACCACGGCCAGGCCACGGTTACCTGCTCACGCTCCATCAGGTCGAGCGCGCGGCCCGCATCGAAGAACACGTCGGTGACGTAGGTGCCGCCGGTCCCGATCGTGCCAATAAACGGCGCGAACGAGCCGATGTGGAACAGTGGCCCGCCACCCCATGTCACGTCATGGTCAGACGCGCGGAAGCGGCTGCTGGCCCGCTCTACCGGCCCTCGGGTAACGGCTTCGTGGCTTAGCAGGCAGCCCTTGGGATTGGCAGTTGTGCCCGACGTGTAGATGATCAGAGCCGTGTCGCGCAGGCGGGTTGCACGGCGTGCCATATCGACGGCGCTGGCAGGCACGGATTGGGCGGCTTGCGCAAACGCCGTGCGCGAAAGGAATCCGGCCGGCGCGTCGCCTTCCAGCACCACGATGCCGCGCAGTTGCGGCGCTTCGGCCAGCGATAGCGGCTCGCCGTGCGGGCTTGCGCCCAGCGTTGGCAGGGCAGTGGAGAGCACCTCGCGGAAATCGACGAAGCGCGTATCGGCAGCCGTCGTCAGGATCAGCGCAAGGTCCGCGTTCTCGATGATGTAGCCAAGTTCGCGGCTCTTGTGCCGGGCATTGAGCGGGACCGCCACGCAGTTGGCCAGCGCCGCACCGAACAGCGCGGTCACCATTTCGCGGCTGTTATTGGCCAGAATGCCGACGTGGGAACGGGGGCGAAGGCCCATGCCGATGATGCCGCGCGCGATCTCGACCGAGGCATCGCGCAGTTCGGCATAGGTCAGGGCAAAGTTTGGCATGACCAGTGCGTTGCGGTCAGGATACCGCGTGGCGCTGCGCACCAGCAAGTCTGCCAGCGGGCAAACCTCGGACCACTCCGTGAACGTCAAGGCGATACTCCCCCGCACCAATGTTTTGTTGTTTTTAGAAATGATGCGATCTCGCACGTCTGTCAACGCATATGTTGATAGACGTGCGGCGCGTATGCCGGTTCAGGCCATTTCGAACCCTGCGTAGTCCATGTAAGCGACTTGCTCGCAGCGCTTGCGGTACTCCGGGCCGCCGCCAACATGGACCAGCGTCCTACGCACAATTGCGCCGTCCGGCTTCGTGGTGGTTTTGACCCACCATGCATTGGCTTCGGCCAGCAAGGTGCGGGCGAAGTCGCGGTAGACAGATTCTGTCCATTCGTCCTCTGCTGCCTGCGATGCTTCGGCAAAACTCAGGCCCTTGGCGGCCATATAGACCAGCATTTGGGTCACCCACTCTGCCTGAAGCCCGCCGCAAACCCCGACATTGCAGAATGCCGAGCCATTGTGCGGTCCGACAAGCGTGTAGAAATTGGGGAAGCCGCGCGCCTGCAGGCCAAGGAATGTCGTCGGTCCGTCTGCCCACACTTCCTTCAGACGGGCGCCGCCTTTGCCGCGAATGTCGATCCGGTCAAGCGATCCGGTCACCGCATCAAAGCCCGTTGCGAAAATGATCACGTCGAGTTCGTAGAAGGCGTCAGCCGTGCGAATGCCGCTTTCGGTGATTTCGACAATTGGTGCCTCATGAATGTCGATGAGGTGCACGTTGTCCTTGTTGTAGGCCTCGTAATAGTTCGTTTCCATCGGGACGCGCTTGCCGCCGAAAGGGTGATCCTTGGGAATCAGCTTTTCGGCCAGACGGGGATCCTTCACGCGCGAGCGGATTTTGTCTGCGACGAAATCGGCAAGGAATTTGTTGGATTCCTTGTTGACCAGCAGGTCGCGGAACCCGCTGAGCCAGATGCCATAGCCGGGCTGGTTGTACAGGTTCTCGAAGAAGGCTTCGCGTTCCTCCGCAGGCACGTCGATCGCCTTGCGCTGATCGCGGTGATAGGGGAATGCGGTGTCGGTGATCTTCACATATTCCAGAATGTTCGGATAGCGTTTGCGGATGACCTCCATCTCGTCCTTGCTGATCGGCGTGTTGCCCAGAGGCGTGCACCAGTTTGGCGAACGCTGGAATACCTGCAACTGGCCCGCTTTTTCTGCGACGATAGGGATGATCTGGACGCCCGTGGCACCCGTTCCGATAATGCCGACGCGCTTGCCGGAGAAATCGATCTCGCGGGGGAGGCCGTTTTCATCAACCGGCCAGCGCGAGGAATGGAAGGCTTCGCCTTTGAACGTGGTGATCCCCTTGATGTCGGGCATTCGTGTGGCGGAAAGCGGGCCGGTGCACGAAAGGAGGTAGCGACAAGTCAGGGTTTCGCCATTGCCCAGCGTAACTTCCCAGACATTGCCCGCTTCCTGATAGTGGGCGGCGGCAACCTTCGTGTTGAACCGGTATAGTTTGCGTACATCCATCGCATCGGCCGCGCTATTGGCATAGCGCAGCATTTCAGGTTGCGAGGCGAAGCGCTCGTTCCAGTCCCACTCAGGGATGATGCCCTTGAGTGCGAAATAGCCGTAAGCATAGCTTTCGGTATCGAGCCTGCAACCGGGATAGCGGTTCCAGAACCACGTGCCGCCGACATCAGCGCCCGCCTCGATCCCGCACACCGACATGCCGTTCTGTTCGAGCAAGTGCGTCTGGTAGATGCCGGTCACTCCGGCACCAATCACCACAGCATCGAAATCGGGCTTGTGTTCGCCAACAACCATAAAAGACACCTCTGGAGTCCGGCAGCCAGCTCATGCCGCCGCGTCGCATATATACTCACGAGAATATATATATCCTGTCAAGGTTTTAAATGGGTTTAGGAGAATATCTGTCCAGTCTGCGACGCGGGCACAACACCGCGGCGCAAATCCGAAATCTCGAAACGATGCAGGAAAATATAAAGAAATCAGGAGTTTATACGCGCCGACTCAGGTCGAAAAGACCGACTCTTATATAGGTTCGTCGGCGAGGTAAGAGAGCGGATCGGGCACGCCGACCGTCCTGAGGGCCAGCGCGGCAAGCTCCGTCGCCACGGATTCGGCAACCCAGCGCCCTTCGGGCTGAAACCATGTGAACGCCCACGATGCCATGCCGCCCAGTGCCGATGCGGCCAGCGATGCGTCGGCAATATCAAACTTGCCGCTGGCCTTTCCTTCATTAAGCAGACCGCGCAACATGCGGTGAAAGCGCTGTTTTGAGGAATCAATCGCCAGACCTTCGTCGGCGGGAAGGCTTTTCGCTTCACGGAAATAGAGCGCTACCTCGCGGCGGTGCTCAATCTGGAGGCGCACGAAGTACCGGATGATCTGCGCCAAACGTTGCGCGGGATCTCCGCTCAGCGTGGCGCTGAATGCTACTGTCTGGTCCGCAGCCGCGGCCCCTGCATGGCAGATGGCAACCAGCAGTTCAGCTTTGCTGCGAAACCGCGAATAGATGAACTGCTTGGTGACCCCAAGGCCCTCCGCGATGGATTCCAGCGAGGTCGCCTCATAGCCCTTATCGAAGAACTGCCCGATGGCTTCTTCGAGAATCCGCCGACGTTTGATCTCGTCGACCTCGGCCTTGATCGAATTGATCTCAGGCTGGACAGTCGGATTTCTACTGAGCATCTGCCTCGTCGCCTGAGCTTTAGGAATTACAGCCGGTTGGCGGCCAAGTCTATGCCGAAGGCCGCATTTGCCCATCAGTGGCGAGGATAGCGGTTCACGTCAACTGACGGGGATCGGGCTTGCGGTGCCGGGGCCGACGACCGGCGGGTCAAGGTCAACAGAACCGCAGCGTAAAGCGACTGCGACAAACACCGCCGGTAAAATATGCATGTTTCTGCAAAGTAGAGAAGTCCCTATTTCCGCCAGATAGAAATGTCACCTTCTGATGCAGCAGGGGCTGTGCGGAGCCCCTCCAACTCGCGCAGCG
>NZ_NCII01000126.1 GCF_002256775.1 Novosphingobium sp. 17-62-19
GTCGGGGCTGCGCCCCTCCCTACGATCAGACCAGACAACCGATCCTACCGGCCATCATAGTCGCCGCTCAACCGGCCATCGTAGTTGTCGCCGCGCAGCAAGCGTTTCCTCCGCAAGGTCGATGGTGCGTTCAAGGCAATCTAAAAACCATTGCAGCCAAGCGGTTACGTCAAGGCTGCCTTTCTGGGTGGCTTCCAACATATCGTAGTAGCGATTGCGCTCGCTTCTGATCTGCGATGACATGCTGTAAAATCGCTGTTGGCTCTGTTCGGAACGCGCGAGCGCAAGATCGGCGATAGCGTGCTTGTTGAGCATTTGCTCGCAAGCGTGGCGGAACAAGCTCGCCGCAAGAATGGGGAACAAGCAAAAAACCGGATGAGGGCGCGTATGCAGGGCGCATAGTGCTTAAGCTCGTCCTAGACTCTCATCTGGAATACGACTGGAATGAGGGTGTTCGAACTCCTGAATTATCCTTTCCGTTCAAGGTTTTGGGAAACGTTTGTGATCGGGAAAAGGTAATGGCGGAGCGGGTGGGATTCGAACCCACGATGAGCTTTTGACCCATACACACTTTCCAGGCGTGCGCCTTCGACCACTCGGCCACCGCTCCGCATGAGCATCAACCAAACGCTCTGGAAGTGGCCCCCTAGCCGCACAAGATTGCTTTCGCAAGGCGTCGGTTCCTGCAATGATGAAGATATGTCGCTGCTCGCCTTGCTCGCCGCTCTTGCGGCCTCGCCCGAACCTGCCACGCCGCCTGCCAAGGCGCTTGCTCCTGCCCAGATCGTGGAGGCTGCACCCATTGCGGATTGGGTGGCGATTGCCCCTGCCGATCTGCTTGTGATGGACCTTGCGCCCGATGCCGCACAGCGTCCGCGCCGCGTGGTGATCCAGTTGCTGCCGGCGCCGTTTTCCCAAGGGTGGGTCGGCAATATCCGCAAGCTCGCCGCCGCGCACTGGTGGGATGGCACCTCGATCAACCGCGCGCAGGACAATTATGTCGTGCAGTGGGGCGACCCCGATGGCGAGGACAAAACGAAGGCCAAGCGGCTACCTCGAAGTCTGTCGGTCATTGCACAGTCCGAATATGTAGTCCCATATTCCGTTGGATTGTTTGCCAAGCGGTGGGATCAAGAAATTAGAGACGCAAAATATCAATTTGTACCAGTGCCTCCTCCACCCGCAAATTGGAATGGTTTCAGTGATCCATATTCCAAGGCATTCAGTTTTGTTGGCGGCTTTCCTGTCGGCATGACGTTGGCGAACGTTAACGAGATGACTACCGACAGCCGGACTGGTCGAAGCTTTCCTGCGATGTTCAGCGTTCCCACATCGGTTTGGCCCGTCCACTGCTACGGCACCGTCGGCGTGGGCCGCAACGAACCGCCGGACACCGGCACCGGCGCGGAACTCTATGCCGTTATCGGCCATGCCCCGCGCCAGCTTGATCGCAACATTGCGGTCGTCGGACGGGTAATCGAGGGGATGGAGCACCTCTCCACCCTGCCGCGCGGCACCGGCGATCTGGGCTTTTACAAGACCGCACCCGAACGCACGCCGATCCGCTCCATCCGCAACGGCACCGATGTGCCCGATCTGCCAGCGTTCGAATATCTCGGCACCGAAAGCACCAGCTTCGCCCGCTATGCCGATGCCCGCGCCAATCGCCGCGATGCGTTCTACATCCAGCCCGCAGGCGGCGTGGACATCTGCAACGTGCCCGTACCCATCCGCCGCCGCAAATGAGCGACACTGCCTATGATCTGAAGGCCACGCTCTGGCGCTGGTCCGGCGGCCCAAATGCTACCGACTGGTTCTTCGTCACCATCGATGGCGATGCAGGCGAGGCGCTCTCTGCCACCGCGCTGATGCACCGTCTGGAAACCGGTCGCCGCTCGGGCTGGGGGTCGGTGAAGCTGGGCGTACAAGTTGGCGAAACCGCATGGCGCACTTCGGCGTTTCCCAGCAAGGAACAGGGTTGGATCGTCCCCATCAAGGCCGCTGTGCGCAAGGCCGAAGGGGTGATCGAGGGTGAAGCGTTTGCGCTGACGCTGACCTTCTAAGCGGACCACGCGGATCGCAAATACGACAGCGTTGGAAACCCTCCCCGCTGCGACTAACGCTTGGCAAGCCAAGCGCAAGTCTCGCTCCCCTCCCTTGAGGGAGGGGTTGGGGGCGGGTGTACGGCGCTTGCATTTCTGCACTACGATTTAGCAAGATCGAAGGACCATAGCTTGCCCCACAACGTCGCTCTCATCGGCTACGGCTACGCCGGAAAAACCTTCCACGCCCCACTGATTCAGGCCGAACCCGGCCTTAACCTCGCCGCCGTCGTCTCCCGCGATCCGTCAAAGGTCCACGCAGACCTGCCCGACATGCGCGTTGAGGCAGACATCGCCGCCGTCCTCGCCGACCCGGCAATAGACCTCGTCGTCATCGCCACGCCTAACGATAGCCACGCCCCCCTCGCCCACGCCGCAATTGACGCAGGCAAGGCGCTGTTGGTGGACAAGCCCCTCGCCCTCACGCTTGCCGAAGCCCGCCAGATCGCCACCCACGCAGGTGAGCGCGGCACGCTGCTCAGCGTGTTCCACAACCGCCGCTGGGATGGCGATTTCCTCACCATCGCCAATGCCATCAAAGAAGGCCTGATCGGCAAAGTCGCCCACTTCGAAAGCCACTTCGACCGCTTCCGCCCCACGGTGCGCGATCGCTGGCGCGAGAACCCCGGCCCCGGCAGCGGCGTCTGGGCCGATCTCGGGCCGCATCTTGTCGATCAGGCGCTATGCCTGTTCGGCCTGCCAGAGCGCGTGATGGCGAGCCTCGGCGCGCTGCGCGACGGCGCGCAGACCGATGACTGGGCGCATGTCGTGCTGGAATACCCTGACAAGCGCTGCGTGCTCCACGCCGGAATGCTGGTGGCGGGCGGCTCCCCTCGCTTCGTCATCCACGGCACCGAAGGCAGCCTGATCAAGCACGGCCTCGATCCGCAGGAAGGCCAGTTGCTGAGCGGCCTGCGCCCCGGCGCGCCCGATTGGGGGCGCGAGGCCAATCCCGTCACCCGCCACGATGCGGAAGGTACCGCCCATCCGCTAGAACTGATGCCCGGCGATTACCCCCGCTACTACGCCGGGATCGCCGCCGCACTCGATGGCGCGCCATTGCACATAACCCCGGAACAATCGCTCGCCGTGATGGCTGTGGTGGAAGCAGCGGCAGAGGCGGCGCGCACTGGCATGGCCCAGCCGGTCCCGCCATTTCGGTTGTAAATCGACTGTCCTACAAGCCGCGTTCAAAGGCAGGCTCCGCGCCGCTCCTTGAACCGTCAATCGCCTGCGCAAACCCTCGCAATCCCGGTGCTTTCCGCCGGGTCGAGGCGCGTCAAACCACGCCCTCAAAGCCCCCTGAATTACTTTCTCAGGACTGTGTAAACTGTGTAAACCCCCTTCAGGAAACCGTCCCGTTTCCTGAACAAAATCACCGCCCGCGCAGCACCATTTCCACCGCCTCGCAGATCTGCTGGACAGAAAACGGCTTGGCCAGAAAGTGCATGTTCGGAATGTCGATCTCGCGCCGAAGCTGCTCCTCGGCATAGCCTGACATGAACAGGAACGGCAGGTCAGGCTTCAGTGCACGGATTTCGCGGGCCATCGCCGGGCCGTCCATCGTTGGCATGACCACGTCAGAGACGACCACGTCGAATTCACCGCGCCCGATGGCTTCAAGACCTTCCTCGCCATCAGACGCCGTGGTCACTTCAAAACCCTGCCGCACCAGCGCGCGTTCGGCCACGGCACGCACGGTGTCCTCGTCTTCCACCAGCAGCACTTTGCCCCCGCCCGACCATTGCCGCTTAGGTTCCGCCGCAACTGGCTTGGCCGCCTGCGCGATTTCGGCAGCGTCGGGATGGTGGACCGGAAGGTATATGCTGAAGCGCGTGAACTTGCTCACTTCGCTTTCGGCAAAGATGAACCCGCCCGATTGCTTGACGATGCCATAGACGGTGGAAAGTCCAAGCCCCGTGCCCTTACCCTTCTCCTTTGTGGTGAAGAACGGCTCGAAGATTTTGCCGATCTGGTTCGGCTTGATCCCGTGGCCGTTGTCCTCCACCATCAGCGCGGTGTAATCGCCGATGGGCAGGATCTCGCTCTTCATCGCGCGCACATCAGCCGCCGTCACGCGGCGGGTCATCAGTTTGACGACGCCCGCTGCACCCTTCCCGCTGCTGGCGGCCAGCTTGTCGTTGATGGCATCACGCGCGTTGACGGCAAGGTTCAGCAGCACCTGCTCCAGTTGCGTCGGGTCGGCGCGGATAAAGCCCAGATCGCGGTCGTGCGTCACCTCCAGCGTGATCCGTTCGCCGATCAACCGCTTGAGCAGCGCGGAAACCTCAGCCACTACATCGGGCAGTTGCAGCACTTGCGGGCGCAGCGTCTGCTGGCGCGAGAAGGCGAGCAACTGCCGCGTCAGCGATGCCGCGCGGTTCGAGTTGGCCTTGATCTGCTGGATGTCGTCATAATCGCTGTCGCCCGGCGTGTGGCGCATCAGCATGAGGTCGCAATAGCCGATGATCGCGGTCAGCACGTTGTTGAAATCGTGCGCCACGCCGCCCGCCAACTGGCCCACCGCCTGCATCTTGGTCGCCTGCGCGATCTCGCGCTTGAGGCGGGTCTCTTCCGACGAATCTTTCAGACTCAGCAGTACCGCGCCATCGCCCAGCCCGCGCACCCCGGCAAGGCTGAGCGATACCGGCTCTTCCGGCGAAGCGCGCAGCCGCACCGCCACGTCTCCCGCCGTCGCCTGCCCCTGCGCGTAACGGCGCACCGCATCGACCAGCGCGCCCTTGTCTTCCTTGATCACGAGGTCCGCAGGGTACGGCGGCGGGATCGTGTCCTCATGCCCCGCAGCGCGCAGGAACGCCGCGTTGGCAAAGAGGAAGCGCCCGTCGCGGTCGGCCATGGCAAGACCCAGCGGCAGGCGCGAGAGCAGCGCCTCGATCTGCGGCAGGCCAGCGCGGATGTCGCCCACGCTGTGCTGGTTGTCGATCAACAGGAACAGCGATGCAGTGCGCGCCGGGTCTGTATTGGCGATACCGTCCGGGTCGGCCACCGGCAAATGGACCAGCCGCACCGGCGTGCCCTTGCCACCTTCACGGGCATAGAACACGCGCTCTGAATCGTCGCTGGCAAGATAGGAGACGAAGTCGGTGCCCGCCATCTCGCTGGCAGCATTGCCCGTCGCGCGCTGAGCAAAGGCAGAGTTGGCGGCGAGTACGGTACCTTCGGGGTTCACCACCGCCGCCTGCAAGCTTTCACGTGCCAGCGCACGGCCCAGCTTTCCACCCACATGCGCGGCCATGTCCGCCACCAGATTCTGCGTGACCACTGGCATGAAGCGCCAGATCAGAAAGTCCTCACCCCGCCCGGCCCGGCTGAGTTCAACGCGCCACGTGCCCTTTGCCGACGTCAGCGCATCGGCTCTGGAACTGCCATCGCGCCACGCGGCACGCAGGGCATCGTCCAGAGCCTCGACTGACGCCTTGTCGAGCGACAAGCGCGGAGGCGCGGCTCCGGTACCGAACCATTCGCCCATCAAGGCATTGGCGCAAGCCAGCCTTCCGGCGCGATCGGTGATAGCTATGGCGGTGTCGGTGCTTTCGATGGCCGCGTTGGTGACGGACCAGTCGGGCGCGGCAAAATCTGGGGTCACAGCAGCGCGCGCCGGGCGATAGGCCAGCCGCAGCGCCGCACCGATCACGCCCACGCCGCCAAGGAATCCGCCAACAACCAGCGGCTCCCCCGAAACCGCCCAGAGCGCGCCAGCGCTGGCAATCACCGCGCCGCCAAGCAGGAGCCAGTCGCGCAAGGGTGCCGCCTGCACCCCGGTCGTGTCAGCCTCGCCCCCCAGTGCCGCCATCAGTCGGGGAAGTCCCGCGCCTGAAAGCGCAGATGGCGCGACTTGCGCTTGTGCGCGGTCCACCAGCGCCACGCGAACGCAGAGATCATGTAACCCAGCGCAGCCGCTACCACCGAGATCAGGAACAGGCCGATCACCAGCGAGGGTGCGGCGTCTGATCCCAGCCAGACGAGCCAATCATTCACACTGGCCCCGTCCGTCACCATCTTGCTGACCGTGGCAAAATCGGCGTGGAAGCCGAAGCTGTTGCCCACGGCGATGGCACCGGGAAGGAACACGAAGAGCGTGGTCGGCGGGATCGAGATGAAGGTCATCAGCACGGCGAGCGGGATGTTGCCTCGGCATGGCACGCACATCAAGGCCGCGCCGACGATCTGCACACCGGGGATCAGTGCGAAGATGCCGATGAACAGCCCGGCAGCCACACCGCGCGGCACCGAACGCCTTGTAAACCGCCACAATTCATGGCGCGCGGCCAGCGGGCGAGCGAAGCGGTTGTGCTCCATCTGCTCGCGCGTTGGCATGTTGGCCCGCGCCCATTTGACGATCCGTTTGAACATGGTGCGCTTGCTTCTACCCGTTTACCGCCTGCCCCGCCACGGGCCTTGGGATCGCATCTAGACTATTAGCGCTTTCCGAGAGGTGAAGCGCCGCACTTTTGAATGCCTTATCCGTGATCCTTCATGATCCGGGCCTTGTCGCGCTTCCAATCGCGGTCCTTCATCGTGGCGCGTTTGTCGGCGTTGTTCTTGCCCTTGGCCAGCGCGAGTTCGACTTTGGCGCGGCCGCGGCTGTTGAAATAGATCGAGAGCGGGACCAGCGTCATGCCCTTGCGCTCTACCGCGCCGTGGAACTTGGCGATCTGGCGTTCCTTCAGCAGCAGCTTGCGCGGGCGCTTGGGCACGTGGTTGTTGCGGTTGCCATGGCTGAATTCGGGCACGTTGGAATTGACCAGCCAGACCTCGCCGTTCTTCACTTCGGCATAGGCCTCGGCGATGGAGCCTTCGCCAAAGCGCAGGGACTTCACCTCGGTGCCGGTCAGGCAGATGCCCGCCTCGTACTTCTCTTCAATGAAGTATTCGAAG
>NZ_NCII01000027.1 GCF_002256775.1 Novosphingobium sp. 17-62-19
CGATTCTGACATTCGGTACCGTATAAGGTTAGGCGGCGTTCGAATGTCAGAATCTTTTCGGACCACTAGAAGCTTTTGATTCTAGTGGATTTTACGATTCTGACATTTGCAGACCCATCCCAACCGCAAGGGGATGCAAATGTCAAAATCAATCCACTAGTTACCTCTGGCGAGCATTGGTGCTGCTTTCGCGCCAACCCAATGGCTCATGTCCACCGTGTTGGTCACGCGGAACACCTCACCCTTCGCGTTGAGGAACAGCTCTTCCATCTCTGGCCGGGTGAATGGGCGTGAGCCGAGGCGACCGAACACCGCCATCTGCCCCCCGGTCTCGTCGACGCCACGATCCCGGTCCAATCCCTTTGACAGCGCGAGGGCGGGTGTGGGTGTGCGTGCCCAGGCGATCAATTCGGGCTTCGGCTCGGGCGAGAAGCCGTAGAAGTTCGGCTGGCTGCCCGGACTGGTCAGTTGCAGCACTTTCACCCCGTTCCGGCCATCGGCAACATAGGCGAAAAGCGAGGCGTTGGTGGAGGCTACGATCACATCCTCGGCGTCGGTCAGCTTTCCGTCGGCAGTGTAGCTGGTGAAGATCGAAGGCCGTGTGGGGGCGGTGATATCCACGATGACAAGGCCCTGCCCCTTGGCGGCGACATAGGCATATGTGCGCGCCAGATAGACGCGGCGCGCATCGGCCAGCGGGACGGTGGCTCCGACAACAGCCTTGGGGTCGGCCAGATTGGTCACGTCCATCAGTTCAAGGCCATTGGCGGTCGTCACCCACAAGTAGCGGAACTGCAACGCGGTGCCGCGCGGATCGCTGAGCGGCACCACCGAAGTGACGCGCGGGTCGAGGCAGGTTTCGCCGCCCTTTTTTGCGCTGATTTCGCAGGGCTTCTCCGCCGACCACGGCTTGGTCAGGTAGACGGTGACCAGCGCCTTGTCGGTGACGACATAGGCATAGTCGCCCGCCAGCGTGATGTGCCGTGCACCCGTGAGCACGCCGTCGGGGTTGAAGGTAAAGCTGCGGTCAAAGAAGTTGTTGCGGAACTCGCCATCGGCCAGCGTATCGACATTGACCGCGATCAGCCCTTCGACTGCATCGGTAACGAAGGCATAGCTGTAGATCGGCGAGAACGGCTGCTCCTGATTGAGGTCGCGCAGTTCGGGCGTGTTGCGTGTGGGCGCGATGGCCTGATTGGTGGGCAGGGCCATGCAGGTGGCGTTCTTCGTCTTCACATGGGCATCGTGGCCGAGCGAGGAGAATGGCGCGGTGACGATGCGTTCGGAGAAGCCCTTGTCGCCAATCGCGGCGATATCATAGGCGCGGAAACCGCCCTTGCCTTCGGCGACGAACATGTATTCGCCGCGCATTTGCAGGCAGCGGACCGCGTCCTTGGTGCCTTCGACGACGTTGGCGAACTGTTCTTGGCCGGTGGTTTCGCCTGACAGTTTCTTGTCGAAGATCTTGCCGCGGGTCCAGTTCTTCAGCTCGCGGTCGTTCTTCTCGACGTGGAGTTTCCAGTAGTCGGGATAGGCGTAGCGATGGAGATAGGAGCCGATCACGGCTTGCGGTTCATCCCATTCGGTCACGCGGACCGCTTCGAAGCCGCCTTCAAGGCCGAACCACGCGTTCATTCCCACGAAGTTCACGTAATTGGTGCCGAGCAGCAGGAGCTGCGCCATGACCGCGTTGTTGTCCTCGTCTTGGGCGACGTGGCAGTCGGTGCACTGCTTGGTCTCGTTCTTGCGGACGGTGTGCGGGAAGTGCGGCGCGAAGGCTTGTGACGAGTAGCCGATCGAGGAAATCGGCGGCTGCTGCACGTAAATGCGTTCGCGGTTGATATTGGTCGAGGAGAGGATCAGCGCCGACGTTGAGCGGATCGGCGCTGTGATCGCCTTGCCACTGACAGGATTGCCCGCCGCATCGAACTGTACGGGATCGGAACCGGACGACTTGTTGCGCTGGTGCTTGCCCAGTTGGAACATGTCGTCACGCGCTACCTGCGGGTTGTAGGTCGCGTAGTTGCGGGTGAAATCTTCCTCGTACTTGTGGGTGGCCGATTTCCAGTTCGCCTCGATCGGCAGGTGGCAGCCTGCGCACGATGTGGTCCACGAAAGGTGGCAGGTGAAGCAGGCCATGTCGTCATCACGGTGGGCACGCGCTTCCTTGGGCACACCAGTGCCGAACTTGTAATCGCCATCGTCCGAGGCGGACTTGGCCATCAGTTTGGCGCGCGCGGCCTTCGGATTGAAGATCGGCGCGCCTGCGCTGTCCATCTTGCCGGCGAAGCGGGCGTCGACGGAGTCTTTCACGAGGCTCACGCGCCATGACAGGTTCGGATCGATGATCGAACGCTGGATCAGCACACGGCGGCCATCGGATTCGTTGAACCATTCAAAGCGGCGCTGGCCATCGGAGTTGCGCAGGAGCGAGAGGTTGTTGCCCTTTTCGGGCGCGGCAAGGTTCGATGTCAGCAGCGTGGGATAGGCGTCGGGCGTGCCGTGGCAATCCTTGCAGCCGATTTCGACGGCGTTGGCGACTTCGCCATAGATCAACCCGTTGCCGTGGCTGTCCTGCGCGAAGTGGCAGTCAGCGCATTGCATCCCGATCTGGGCATGGATGTCCATCATGTGGACGCTCTTGCCGGGATTGTCGGGGCCGACGTCGACAAACTTGCCCTCGGTACCTTGGCGGAACTTTTCGGGGTCGTTCGGGTCGATGATGTGCGCGGTGTCGGTGCCGTAAGTGCTCATGTCGCCATCATCGTCGAGCAGGTTGCCGCGACGGTCGCGCTTCAGGATGGCGCGGAAGTTCCAGCCGTGGCCGTGATAGTCGGCGAACTGGGTGTCCTTGGCCTGACTGTTCAGGTCATAGACGTTGCGCAGGAATTCGACATCGCGCCACAGCCCGCGCGTGGATGCGCCTTCGGGGTTGCGGTCCAGCACTTCGCGCTGTTCATCGATGTTCGGGTAAAACTGCTTCTTGTAGGCCTTTTCGTAGTCGGCGTCCGACATTTCGGCAGGCTTGGGCGCGCGGTTTTCCGGCCCCGGCCACATGCTCGGCGCGTCAGACTCATAGTCCCACATCGTATAGCCGAGGTAGCTGTTCAGGAAGATGTTCGGCTGGTGCATGTGGCAGTTCATGCACTGAGCGGTGGGAATGGCGCGGGTGAAGGCGTGGACCAGCGGGTGGCCGCGTTCACGATCCTGCATGGCGACAGGGCCAGTGGGTTCGTGCGAGTCATCGCCGTGGCTGCTGCCATGAGCGGCCTTCTTCGCATGGCCCTTTTCATCAAGGCCTGCGGTGGCGTGGGCCGAGGCTTGGTCCATCTTGTCATGGTCCATTGTGCCATGCGGGGCCACACCCTTAGCCGGGGAATAGACAAGCTGTTCGGCCGCCGAAATCGCGCGGGCGCAATCGGCTGCCATGTCGTGCGAGGCTTCCGCGTCGGACTTGTCGCCGCCAACGTAGCTGCCTTGTCCGCCAAGCACAGTGCCGCGCACCTTGTCGTGCGCTTCATGGGCTGCAGCATCGTAAGTGCCATAGGCACCCTTGCGATGCTGGCCTTCGCGCAATGTGTTGATGGTGGGGTCCGCCGTGACCGTCTGCCCGTCACGTCCACACTTGCCGTAGTTCAGCGAGTGGCGCGGTTCGCGGTCGTTCGCGTAGATAACGTGGCATGATGCGCAGCCAGACGAACGGTAGTCGCCCGGCTGGTCGTTGGTGCCCATCTGGAACAGGAACGGGTCGTTCAGGCGGGTCTTGTGTATGTTCAGGACCGGAATTGCGACGCGCAGGCCGGTTGCGGGGCCACGGTTGGACTGCTTCAGGTCGGGGCGGCCCGGCTCGTCCAGACGCTGGATCAGGCCGGTCGAATTGGGCAGTCCGATTTCAGGGAACTGCGGGTTGATCGTGCGGCCGCCATCCTCGAACACGCGAAACACGTCGCCCGGCGGGATCTGGTGCCAGCGCGGCAGCGGATAGAGGATCGGCAGCGCACCACGCGCTTTTTCCTGCGGCGTGACGGTGCCCCACATCGGCTTGCCATCCGGGCCGATTTCCTTCGAGCCCGACTTGAGCAGTGCCGGTTCACCTGCGCGGGTGAAGCTCTCGCCGAACATGTAGTTCTTGAAGGGAACGATGCCGTTGTTATAGGCCGCCCCGCCCCAGAGCATCGCACCGGTGGACATGATCGAGCGTTCGGACGCTTCGATGATCGACATGTGGCACGCCCCGCAGGAATCGCGCGCAATGCGATAGTCCGAAGGGTTTACAAAGCGAATGAAGTCAGGGCTTTCCTTGGCCAGCAGCGCGTAGGAGCGCTTCGGATTTGCCGAGGACGGCCAGCCCCAAGCCACCGGATACTTCGGCAGCACGTGGGCATCCTTCATCGCGCCCACATATTCCATCGAATTGTGGTTCCACGAGCGGTCCGCCACAACCTTGGTATCGCCGCCATGGCAATCGACGCACGACAGCACCACCGCAGGGCTGGCGTGCATCGTGCGGTGATCGCTCTGCGTGTGGCAGCTGACGCAGCCCGCGTTCTGCTTGTCGACAAAGGCCCACTGCTCTTCCGCTGTTTCGCCCGGCTGGCCACGGGGGGCAGCAGGCGCGCGCGTGTGCTTGACCTTCTGCGCCGGTTCCTCGCCCGCCGCGAACAGGGCGCTTGGCACCAGAAGCGCGGCAAACAGCGCTATCAGCCATGTCAGCGGAAGCGAACGGATGCGGCGCGTAAGGGTCATGGGCTGGGTCATCAAAAGGCCAGAGTCGCGTTGGCGAGGACGGAGTAGAAGCGGCTGGCCTTGCCCTGTTGCGCAAACAGATTGTCAAAGCCACGCCCCGGTTCAAGCACTGCGCCCGACAGGCGGAACACCAGATTCTGCGAGGCATTGGGCCGCCAGATGGCCGAGACCGAGGCGTCCCAACCGATATCCTTGGGGATCGAGCCTTCGTTGCGCAGCACCTGAAGAACTTTCGTGTTTTCGAACCACAAATGGTTGACGTTGGTCGAAACGCGCACGGTGGGCGTCAGATCGAAATCGGTGCCGACCCCGAGCAGCATCGTGCCGGGGTTGGTGAAGTTCGATTGGCCCTGCTCTTTCGATGAGCGCAGTGAATTGAGAATGCCGTTGCGGCCATTGACCGAGATCGCGCGGCCACCGCCTGCGAACGGGATCGTCTGGCGGATCCAGTAGCTGGTATCCGCGCCTGCAAACTGCGGATTTTCAAACACCGCGTCGAACCCGCCTTCGACCTTGTCGTAGGGGTCCTTGTCGCCGCTGGCATAGAGGCCGGACAGGCGAATGCGCGTCCAGTCGATGTCATAGCTCAGTTCTGCCGCCGCCATGAAGGCGCGGATGCTGGCGGGGCCGCTGGTCAGGAAATTGTTGCTGTCGTGCCCCAGCGCGCCATAGAATTGCGCGGTCAGGTTGATGCGGCCAATGCGGCCATCGGCGGCATAGCCGAGATAGACTACGTCATAGTTGCGGCCGCGCAGATCGCCCAGCAGCGCTGGGCGTACCGGGAAGCCATTCTTGTCGACCGCCACTTCGCCACGTTCGCGGTTGATATTCCACGTGGCGGAAAGCTGGCTGGTCAGGCCGACAATTGGGAAGTCCTGTCGATAGACATTGGCCATCAGCAGGAAATCGTTGCGCGGAGCCTGCGTGATGTCATTCAGGCCGGAGTTGGTGTCTTTTTCAAGACGCCAGAACGCCGCCAGATTGAACTGGAAGCGGTTGTTGTCGCGGTTGCCGAAGAAGCGGATGCCCAACTGGTTATCGTTGAACAGGAAACCGCGAAAGTCCGACTGCATGGGCTGGATGCCTGCACGGACCGAGAAGAAGTCATACCGCTTGGAATCGTACTGGCCGAGGTGATAATCGACGAAGGCTTCCTGCAGGCCCACGAAACCATCGGTGCGGCGCGTGCCCTTGGACGGCTCGACGAACAGCACACGGCGCTCTGGCACCTGCACATGATTGATATTGCCCGCAATTGCGATGCGATATTCAATCGTCGGCGGCTTGAACGCGGTCATGCCCTTCAGAAGCGACACACTGGCGATGAAGGTCTGCGCTAGCACAAGGCTGTTGCTGCGTCCGAACACGTCGATCTGGTTGGGATCGCTGGTGGTCTGATTGCCGACCGGAATCGGGAAGCTGCGCGGTTCGACAATCGTGTCGGACACTGCGCCTGCGATCAGGAACCAGTCATCCCCCTTCAGAAAACCGGGGCGCTTGCCGCGCGCCAGCGGACGGTCACCTTTGAGCAGGCTGTGGTGGAACGGGTCGAGCGAGGAGTGGCAGACATGCTCCAGCCGGGGGAACAATGTATAGAGCGAACGATCAATCTTGCCCGAAAGCTTGTCTTTCTGCGGGCACAGCGAAGAGACGATACGCCAGCGATCGGGTACGCCGACTTGCAGGCCCAGATTGCTCATTGGGCCCTCGCCATCGTACTTGTCGTAGAAGGCTTCGGGCGGCGGGGCGTTGACCGCGCCGGGATTGTCCTGCTCCACCTTGTCGGGAAGCTGCTTGTTGTAACCGGGGCGGCGGCGGCCATCGATCAGCGCTTCGTCGGCCTCGGTCTCTCCGCCGGGGAGTGCCGTCGTGTTGGGATCGACCTGTTGTGATGCACCGTCTGCTGCGGGTGTAGCCGCCTGCTGCGGTTCCGCCGCGCCGGGTGTTGCCGCAGCACTTGCGGAAAGCACCTGAAACGGCATCATCGGCATGGGCATCGGCTGGCTGATACCGAAAGCCGGTGCAATCAGGGCGATCACCTGCTGCATCATTTGCCCTCACAGACGTTCTGTTCGCTCGTATCGAGGAACGGGGCGAAGGGGCAGTTCACATAGCGCAGGCGCACGCCGCTACCAATTGCAACAACGATGGTATCGGCGCGCATGTCCTTGGGGGCATTACCAATCCCGCCGACTTTGGCTCCCGCATTGTGCAGGCCGAGGAACGAGATCATGTCGTCCTGATCGATGCCGTCACCCGAAACGCCAATCGCGCCGACCAGCTTGTTGCCGCGATAGATCGGCACGGAACCGGGGAAAATCTGGATTCCGTTGGCAAGGCGCTTCTTGCCGGTCGGCGTATCCGGCACGGACGAGCAGGTCTGCGGGGTGTCAGCACCTGCACCCTGCACAAAGCCTGCGTGCTGCACCACATTCCCGGCAACGAGCGCAATTTGCAAGCCAGTGGCGAAGGGGCTGAAATCGTCAATCGGGCGTGACAAGGGACCGGGAGGACGGCCCAGTTCGCCATCGGGGAAGTACGGCCGCGAAAGGTTGCCGCCAGAACGGTCGGCAAAGGCTTTGCCACCGGTAAGCGCGGTCTGGTCGCCCAGGAAATCGCGCACGCGCTGGACGAACGCATCGGCTCCGGGTGTGGCGAGCATTTGCTGTGCGGCCAGCGGGTTCGAGAAGAATGCCGCAGTGCGTGCTTTTTGCAGCGAAACGTCGGTGCCGAAGATCGGCGCATCGGGGCTGCGGACCTGCCCCAGCACTTCGCCGAAGGTATCGACCACGGTGACCGTCACTTGTGCGCGGCTGTCGAGCGGGCGGCGGATTTGCGCGCGGGCGCGGGTCATCACGGTGAAGGCCTCTTCCAGCACAGCGCGGGATTCAGCAGCGGTCAGCGCCTGCCCCACAACCGCTCCGTCAGTGCCGGGCTTCACCGGGTAGCGGGGATTGCCTGCACCGTCAGTGAGCAGATAGGCGTCAGCCAGCGAGAACTCCGACCCACTTACGCGGCGTATGCCGCTGCGTTCGGTGCCATAAGGCGTCCCGGCGATAGCCGCAGTTCCATCGTAGTAGCCACGCACCGGAATCAGCGTGCCGCGCACGTTGTTAATTGCGGCAAAGCTGGTCTGCAGCGCCGAAAGTTTTGCCGGTTGCGCATCGGCAAAGCGCAGCGTGGTGCCGTCGGCGGTGATGCGGTCCCCGCGAATGTCGGCGGCGGGCGCAAAGCCCTGAATGCCAGCTAGTGCGATGTATTCCTCATCGTCCTCATCGATGTCGGTGACGTTTGGATCGTAGCCATAATCGCCATCGGCCATCACTCCGATACCGCCGACAACCACACCGTTCTTGTAAAGCGGCAGGCCACCGGGATCGGCAGCAAGGCCGAGCGGGGAACGCTTCGGGCCGATGAAAGCGCCTGCTCCGGCGTTTCCGGTGACGAACCGGGTGTTGAGGTCCGAACAGGGCAACTGGCTGAACTGGACGCCAAACAGAGGGCCGGATTCAAGGCCCGGTGTATTGGGCGCGGGCGGGAAATGTTCCTGCACGATCATGCTGGCCGTGCGGGTGGTGAAGGCGTTGCCGCTGGAGGATAGGTAAGCGCCGGTTATCGCCTTGGAAATCGCGCCCATCGTTGCCTCGACTTCGAGACCCTGCGCATCAATGCCGGGGTTGGCGATCCGGCCCGTCGCAGTGCGGCGACTGGTGACCATGCGCGTTGGTGCGCCATTCATGCGGAACACGGCCAGCACATTGCCCACGCGATCCACGACGCTGATGATTGCAGGCTTGTTGCGCGCCTGCGCCTCGCCCACGGCCTGCGCGATGATCTGCTGGACTTCGTTTACGCTCAACGATTCCTGCGCGGGATCGGCAAAGAAGCGCGAGGATGCGGTGGGAGTAGGCGTTGGCGTGAATGTATCGCCGGAGCCGGAATCACCCCCACCACATCCGGCAAGCACCAGCGACAGCGACAAGGCGAAGGCAGTGGTCTGACGAAGAGCCAGCGGCAGGTGCATCAGCGCAGGCTCCGAATTGAACGCACTGCCCCGCCCAGAGCGCGGCGGAAGGCGATCGGCTGGAAGCCGTTGGGATCGCGCACGGCGGCATAGGCCTGATTAATCTGGACGCGAAGGTTGGCTGCCGACGCGGTAGAGACCATGCCCTGATTGACCATACCACCCAGCAGCGTGTCCACCGCCATCACTGATTGCACCGCGCCCTCATAGTCGGTGAAGCGGGCCCCAATGGCATCGCTGGCAATCGAATCCATGATGGCAAAGGTCTGGTCGCGGGTGAAACTGGTCGCTGCAAAGCGACTGGACAGGGCATCTGCCGACTGGCGAAGCGCCTGCGCTGCGGCTACGGTTTCAGCCCTGCCCGCCAGCATCGCGCGATGGAAGGCCTTGGCCCGCGCATCAAACGTAGCTGCTGCATCGGGCGCGACGACCTTTGCCGCAGCCAGCAGCATGATCATGTTCTCGTCGTTATAAGGCGGCGTGCCGAGATCGAGCGGACGGCCCGGATTGGGCACCGCCGTCACATTAGCCCCCGCTTCGCCATCGTAGATACGGCGGTGACAGGAATGGCAATCGTAGAAGGTGAATTCGGGGAAGATGCCATCGACCGCGCGGCTCGGCTGGCTGAACAGTTCAAGGCTACGCTTGACCGCTTCTGCCTGCCCCACCGCCCACATGCGCATGGCGTTGGTCTTGCCACCCTTGCGCTGGGCGTAGTCGGCATCCTCGTCATGGTGCGATTGCAGCGTGGTGAACAGGTCAAGTTCGAACGAGATGCGCGGATGGCCTGCTGCCATGATGCGGTGTGCGATGAACTGGCCGCGTGCATCACCCGAGAAGTGGCAATCGAGGCAGACTTGCGCCTTGACCGCCGGGTTGACCAGATCGGTCATGCCTTGCGCCACGTTGCGCCCGTGGCTTGCGCCGACGGTATAGTGGGTGGAAAGCCAGCCGCCGGACGTTCCATGGCAAGCCTCGCAATCAACGCCATCGGCGACGCGTGTTGCGCCGGGAGTAGCATGGCAGCCCGCGCAATCGCGCTGGGCGCCAGCGGCATCCAGACCAAGGCGGCGCAAAATTGCCTGTCCGCGTGGTTCCTGCACCACGCGCCAGGCGCGGCTGTGTGCGCCAGTGGGCGAGGATTCCTCCTGCCAGCGCAGCAGCTCGTCCTGACGCACCATCGCTCCATCGGCGATACTGCGGCCATGGCAAGTAGACCCCGCGCACGAGGCAACACCCATGTGCCCGCGCAACGATTGGCCCGCAGAAACGGAGGAGGGTTCGGCCCGGACAGAATCGGGGCCGAGCAGCGAGGACGCACCCAGTGCTGCCCCAGCCATCGCCAGACACGCCGCAATAGCCAGCGCACCCGAACGAGATGTCGCCCGGAGCACAGCCATGCGCTGCCCTATTCCCTTGAAAATGCCCTGCATTGCCCCTCGTCCCCACCGGCAGGAAAGCCGCCCGACGTTTCGTCTATCGCGGAATTCCGAACCGGAAGTGCTGCAATGCGACCCCTTATGCCGGAGCCTAGGCCACCAACCGAGCTAGGTTCAAGTGGCTAAACGTCCTTTCGCACACAATTCAGCAATAGTTTGTCAGGATATGCTTGGCTTCACGTCCTGCGAATGACCAGATTGCGGATCTCGGACATGTCCTCCATCGCAAACCGGATGCCCTCGCGCCCAAGGCCCGAATCCTTGACGCCCCCATAGGGCATGTTGTCGACGCGGTAGGATGACACGTCGTTGACGACGATTCCGCCCACATCAAGCTTGTCCCAGGCACCCATCACCCTCTGGATGTCGGACGTAAAAAGGCCAGCCTGAAGGCCGAACTTGCTGTCGTTGACCTCGTCGAGCGCGGCAGCCCAATCGGTGTACTTCGAAAGGATGACGACCGGACCGAACGCTTCTTCGGTGTAGACGTCCATGTCGCGGCTGCAGCCTTCGAGCAGCGTGGCTTCGAGCATGTTGCCCTCGCACCTGCCGCCTGCCAGCAAGGTTGCCCCGCCTGCAACCGCCGCGTCGATCCAGCCTTTGAGCCGTTGTGCTTCCTTGGCCGAGATCATCGGGCCGATGAAGGTCTCGCGATTCTTGGGATCGCCAGACTTCAGCGCCTTGACCTTGGCAGCAAGCATATCGCGGAACTGGTCATAGATGTCGGCGTGGATGATCACGCGCTGCACATGGATGCATGACTGGCCCGACTGGTAGTACCCGCCGAAGATGATCCGGGCGAGCGCGTGGTCCAGATCAGCGTCCTTGTCGACCACTACGGCCGCATTGCCGCCAAGTTCCAGCACGACCTTCTTCTTGCCCGCCTTGCCCTTCAATTCCCAGCCCACGCCGGGCGAGCCGGTGAACGAGAGCAATTTCAAGCGTTCGTCCGTTGTGAACAAGTCTGCGCCATCGCGGCTGGCAGGCAGGATCGAAAACGCGCCTTCGGGCAGGACATCGCACTCGGCCAGCACTTCGCCCATGATGATCGCGCCCAGCGGGGTGAGGCTGGCGGGCTTCATCACGAAGGGGCAGCCCATGGCGATGGCGGGCGCGATCTTGTGCGCGGCAAGGTTCAGCGGGAAGTTGAAGGGCGAGATGAAACTGCACGGCCCGATCGGCACGCGCTTCCACATGCCCATATAGCCTTTGGCGCGCGGCGAAATGTCGAGCGGCTGGACCTCGCCATAGTTGCGGGTCGCTTCCTCTGCCGCGATGCGGAAGGTGTCGATCAAACGGCCTACTTCGCCTTCGGAATCGGCAATCGGCTTTCCGGCTTCTACACACAGGGCATAGGCCAGCTCGTCCTTGCGCTCGGCAAAACGCTTCACGCAATGGTCCAGCACGTCGCGCTTTTCGTAGCTTGCCAGCGCCGCCATCGGCTCTGCCGCGCGCACAGCCCCGGCGATGGCCTCATCGATCACATCAGGCGTAGCAAGCGCGGTGCGGAAGGCGACTTCGCCGGTGAACTTGTCGGTCACCGCAAGATCGGTGTTGGGCTGCACCGCCTTGTTGTTGAGGTAGAGCGGGTAGACGTCTTTCAACTGGGTCACGAAATCAAACTCCACGTCATCCCGGACTTGATCCGGGATCCCGCTGTTTATTGCACCGCCGCGAGGAAAAAGCGGGACCCCGGATCAAGTCCGGGGTGACGACATTTCTGGTTGAATAACCCTAAAGCGCCTTCGACAGTTCCTTGATGTCCTTGTTCAGAATCTGGTCGTTCTCCGAATAGTCCACCGGACATTCGATCAGATGGACGCCCGGCGTATCGCGGCAGTGGGCGAGCAGTTCCTTCAAATGAGCAGCGCTCTCCGCCCGGTAACCGTTCGCGCCATAGCTTTGCGCATACATCACAAAATCGGGGTTGTTGTAGGTCAGTCCAAAGTCCGCAAAGCCCATGTTCGCCTGCTTCCAGCGGATCATGCCATAAGAATTGTCGTTGAGAATCAGGACCGTGAGGTTGAGACCCAGCCGGACGGCAGTCTCCATTTCCTGGCTGTTCATCATGAACCCACCATCGCCGCAAATCGCCATGACCTTGCGATCGGGATAGAGCATCGCGCTCATCATCGCAGACGGCAACCCCGCCCCCATTGTGGCCAGCGCATTGTCGAGCAGCACGGTGTTGGGCTGATAGGCGGTATAGCCGCGCGCGAACCAGATCTTGTACACGCCGTTATCGAGGCAGATGATCCCGTCCTCAGGCATACAATCGCGCACCTGCTGCACCAGATGCGGCGGGAACACCGGGAAGCGCGCATCAGCCGCCAAGGGTGCGGTGTGTGCCACTTCAGCGGCGCGATAGGACAGCATCCGGTCAAAGTTCCATGCCGGATTGGGCGTGATCGCTTCCTTCATCTGCCAGATGGCATTGGCGATATCGCCGATCACCTCGATACTGGGGAAGTAGACCGGATCGACCTCTGCCGTCTTGGTCGAAACGTGGATCACGGGCGTTCCGCCATTCCGCATGAAGAACGGCGGCTTTTCGATCACGTCATGGCCGACGTTCACGATCAGGTCGGCGTCTTCCACCGCGCGATGGACAAAGTCCCCGGATGAAAGCGCGGCGCAGCCCAGAAACTTCGGATGGCGTTCATCGATCACGCCCTTGCCGAGCTGCGTGGTCAGAAACGGAATGCCGCTCTTTTCCACGAATTCGGCCAGCATCTTGCCGGTCATCTTCCGGTTTGCACCCGCACCGATCACCAGAACCGGCGCTTTGGCGTTCTGCAACGCGTGAACGGCCTGCATAACAGACTTTGCATCGGCATTGGGACGGCGAACAAGGCTGCGCTTCAGCGGCCGGGAATCGGTATGTTCGTCAGCAATGTCTTCCGGCAGTTCGATATGCGTCGCGCCGGGCTTTTCCTCTTCGGCCAAACGATAGGCTTCCCGCACCCGGCTGGGGATGTTGTCCGAAGACTGCATCTGGTGGGTAAACTTGGTGATCGGCCCCATCATCGACACGACATCGAGAATCTGGAACCGGCCCTGCTTCGATTTCTTGATCGGCTTTTGCCCGGTAATCATCAGCATCGGCATACCGCCCAGAGTGGCATAGGCAGCAGCGGTCACGAAATTGGTCGCTCCCGGCCCTAACGTAGCGATGCACACGCCGGTCTTGCCAGTATGCCGGCCATATGTCGCAGCCATGAAGCCCGCGCCCTGCTCATGCCGGGTCAGGACCAGCTTGATCTTGGTGGAGCGTGACAGCGAATCGAGGAAATCGAGGTTCTCTTCGCCCGGAACGCCAAAGATGTATTCGCAGCCCTCTTCCTCAAGGCATTCAATGAATACGTCGGATGCTTTCTTGCCGTCGGCCATTTTCGGTCGCTCCATCAATCAGGAACACGCGGCCACGCGGCGCTCCCCTCCCCAATTCGGCTGCGACCGTTCAGGGCGAAAATCCGGTGCGTGTCGTTATGGCCCCCGCACCTGCCCCTTGGTGCATGGGCTAACAAACCCAACCGCGCGAGTCACGCGCCGGTTTCAATAGCCCAAAGAAAGGTCAACCTGCGGCTGGAGCGGTTCGCCATTGTGAAAGCGCGGGATGTTCGCAAGGAAGCGTGACACCGAGCGTTCAAACATTCGCGTCTGCGCGCGGCCTGACAGGTGGCTGGTGACATGCGCGTTGGGCACGCTCCACAGCGGATGCTCTGGCGGCAACGGTTCGGGCGTCACCACATCAAGGAAGGCATGGCCCGGCCGTCCGGCTTTCAGGCCTGCAATCAACGCATCCTGATCTACCACGCTGCCGCGCGCCACGTTGATCACGGTCGATCCCGGCTTCATCGCCCCAAGTTCTGCCGCGCCAATCATGCCATCGGTTTCCGCCGTGGCTGGCACGGCAAGGATCACCCAGTCGAACGTGCCCAACTGCGCACGCCATTCATCCGGTCCCAGCGCGCCTTCACCCCCGGACCGGCGCACCTTCACCACCTCCACGTCAAAGCCCTGCAACATCCGCTCGACCTTCTGACCGATCGCGCCATAGCCAAGGATCAGCGCGCGGCTGCCTGCCAGTTCCACCTTGCCGGGAGAATCCAGCAGCCATTCGTGCCGGTCCTGCGCGCGCACCACCTCGCGATAGCCCTTGGCCACAGTCAACATTCCCATCACCACGTATTCAGCGATGGTGATGGCGTTGATGCCCGTGCCATTGGTCAGGATCACGCCGCGTTCACGCAGCACATCGAGCGGGAAGAAATCCACCCCGGCATAGACCGAATTGAGCCACTTCAGCCGGGTCGCCAGCCGGATCGCCTTGTCCATGCCACCCGGCTGATAAAGGTCGAACCATCCGATTTCGGCCTCAGGTGCCAGTTCGAACAGTTCTTCGGCACTGCGGAAAAAGCGCGGCTCGATCCAGTCGGGCAAGCGCCCGTCGACCAGCGGCGCGGCCATGGCGTTCATCACAAGGACGGTCATGACGGGCGCCTTTGCTCGATCTCATTCCGCGCTGCATCGGCAAGGAACGCGCTGCGCGTAAGATTCCGGTCCGCCGCAGCACGATCAATCGCATCCAGCATCCCGCGATCCAGCGAGATATTGGCCCGCACCTGCCGCCCGGTGCGCCGGATATGCGGCACGGAAATCAGGAACGCACCCTCTGCCAGATCAGCCGCAACACGCGCGCGCACATCCTCAAGGCTGCTCGGCGCAATGTCCTGCGGCTCGTCCTCGAACCAAAGCTCCAGCGCCTCACAGGCATTGGGCACAAGTTGCTCCACCTCGTCTGCCGCCGAAAAGCAGCCGGGAAGATCGGGAAATGCAACGCCGAACGCGCTGTCCGCGTCCTTGTGAACCACTGCGTAGAAGTATTTCATAGCCAACCTGCCATTCGGGCGATGCTGCGCGCGGTGCCAAGCGGCAGGTCCTTCTTCGGGTGGGGAACGATCACAGTCACACCATCACGGCGGAACTTGTGATGCGATCCCTTGACCGAAACAGGCACAAAACCCTCGGCGAGCAGCCGCTTGACGATCTGGCGGCTATCGTGCTCCATGCGCAACTATATACACACCGAGTAACGAAGTTGCAAGATCAGCCGAGCTTCCAGTCCCAGCCGAGCGGATCGCCGTCCATGACTTCGACGCCCTTTGCGGCAAGTTCGTCACGCAGGGCATCGGAGCGGGCGAAGTCTTTTTCAGCGCGGGCAGCCTTGCGTGCTTCAAGCATGGATTCGATTTCGGTTTCGGTGATGGAGGCTGTCTTGGGGCGGAGGCGCATATCTTCCCGAGTAAGATTCAGGAGATCAAGACCAAGGACAGAATCCACCCCTTCCACAACTTTAATTGTTAAATCCCGTGGAAGATCTGCAACATCAAACAGGACCGTTTTCTCGTACAAAATTGCACCCAGAAAATCTAAAATGGCTGGCGTATTTAGGTCATTTGAGATACTATCTTCAAATTTCATAAGAGCTCTTTTTATCCCAATATCCAATTTTTCTTTTTCTATGAGCGTATCGGACTTGCTTAACTTGATCTTCTCTATAGCCATCAGCATCCGCTTCAACCGCGTCAGCGCCGCCCCCAGCCCTTCCCAGCTGAACTCCAGCTCGCTGCGATAATGCGCCTGCAGGCACATCATGCGGTAGGCCAGCGGGTGATAGCCCTTGTCGATCAGCAGTTGCAGCCGCAGGAACTCGCCCGAAGACTTGCTCATCTTGCCTGAGCGTTCGACCAGGAAGTTGTTGTGCATCCACACCCGCGCGCCGGAATTGGCGGGCAGGTCCAGCCCGTTCGTGCAGCAGAATGCCTGATTCTGTGCGATCTCATTAGGGTGGTGGATTTCGCGGTGATCGATGCCGCCGGTGTGGATGTCGAACGGAAAGCCGAGCACTTCGCCCGACATGACCGAGCATTCCAGATGCCAACCGGGAGCGCCCTTTCCCCACGGTGAATTCCACTCCATCTGGCGCTTTTCGCCCGCCGGAGTCTTGCGCCAGATGGCGAAGTCGGCGGCGTTGCGCTTGCCTTCCACCGCCTCGATCCGGCCTTCTCCGTCCTCGGTCTGCGCACGCGCCAATCGGCCATAATCGGCCACGGTCGAAACGTCGAAGTACAGCCCGCTGTCCAGTTCGTAGCAGTGCTTGTCCGCAATCCGCTCAGCAAAGGCGATCATCTGCGGCACAAACTCGGTCGCAATCGTCCAGCGGGCGGGCTGGCGGATGTTCAGCGCCTTGATGTCTTCCCAATAGGCCTGCGTATAGTGCTGCGCGATGTCCCAGATGGAACGCGCCTCGGCCTGCGCCATCTTCTCCATCTTGTCCTCGCCCGCATCGGCATCGTCGGTCAGGTGGCCGACATCGGTGATGTTGATGACGTGGGTGAGCTTGTAGCCCTTGAAGCTGAGCGTGCGGCCCAGAATGTCGGCAAAGACATAGGCCCGCATGTTGCCGATGTGGGGGTAGTTGTAGACCGTCGGCCCGCAGGAATAGACGCGCGCCTCGCCCAGATGGACCGGCTGGAACTCTTCCAACTGGCGAGTCAGGCTGTTGAACAGCTTCAACGGGGTGGACGGGCTGAACGGCGCGGGAGCGTTTGACATGGGCCAGCCATTGCCCCGCGCCCCTGCCTTCGGTCAAGTCATTCGGCTGGACTGTCGGCCAGAACCTCGGCCAGCCATTCGAACTGCGCCTTGCACCCATTGTCCAGCAACAGCGTGCCAAGCGCGGCAGCATCGGCGGGCACCGCTTCCGGCTCCAGCGTGACGATGCGGAACTCTGCCGCCTTGTCGGGCGCGGTTTCGTCATAGATGCGGTAGGTGCGGCCTTCCTGCGGGGCGAGCATGGTCTTGGGCCAAGCGATGCCAGCCGTTTTGGGCGGCCACTGCATTCGCACCATCTCGCCGCCCTCGCTCTCGGTCAGCCAGGTGAAGCTGCGCGCGTCAGCCTTGCCACGCCACAGATAAAGGTCACTGCCACGCGGCACGCAGACATTGCCGTCCTGATTGGTATCGGCGATCCAGATGCTGACGGGCAGCACCACCTCGGGGTCACCAGCCACCGCACCACGCACCGCTCCTGCGCGCACCGAAGCCGGATTGCTGAGTGACCGGGCCAGCAGCGCAGCAGCTCCGCGATCACGATTCACAGCAGAGTCCATCACGAAAGTCCCCGCGCCTTTCAGAACGCGCGTCCCCGCCTTGTCGAGCACGGTGACGACGTCCCCGGCCTTCAACACCACGCTGGCGTTGGCCGGAAGCCGCTTGCCTTTCGGATAGTTCACCGCTGTCGGCCCGGTAGAGCGGACGACCACCGCCTGCGCCATCGTCTCCGATGACACGGCAGCAGCCATCAACGCGCCCGCTGCTATCAGGACCGTGCGCCGCATGTTCAGCCCCCCGCCTGCGTGGCGCTAGCAAGGTTGGCCAGCAGATCAAGCTGCGCGGTGCAGCCCTTTTCCGCCATCGTGCCTGCAATCTCCACCTCGTCCGTCGGCACCGTGGCGAGCACCATCGTGCGGATCTTCACCGGCCCGCCCACCGGACTGCTGAATGTGTAGGTCTGCCCATCGACCACCGGCACGGTCGCCGATGGCCAGACTTTCAGCGGATTGCCCGCGCGCCAGCTCACATCGGCGGTGCTGCCATCCTGCGAAAGCAGCGTGCCGGTGCCGTCCAGCGTCTTGTCTGGCCGCCACAGCACCAGCGCGGCAGGATCGGCCACGCAATAGGTGCCGCCCTTGCTCACATCGATGTGCCACACATTCTCTGGCGCAGTGGGAGCCGCGACCACAGGAGCCGCCGTGGCCCCGCGCACAGCCCCGGTCCGCGTCCGTGCCCCGCCGCCGCGCGCCATCATCGAGGCCAGCGCCGTCGCGCCGCCGCCATCGCGGTTGACCGCACCGTTCAGCGTGAAAGTGCCCGGCCCCGCCAGAACGCGGGTGCCCGCCTTGTCCAGCACCGTCACCTGATCGCCGCCCTTCAGCACGACCGTGGCGTGCGCAGGCAACTTCTTGCCCTGCGGATAGGCCCCCGCCGAAGGCCCGGTAGAGCGCACAACGACCGATTGCGCCATCGCGCTGCCTGCGATTGCCATTCCGGCCAGCGCCGCCATTCCGGCAACACCTTTGCGGATCAGCTTGCGATCAACCCAGCCCATTGTTCTCTCCCTCGTGCGCCTCGCGCAGTCTTTCGATCAAATTCATCATCGCCTCATCGCCCTGCGCCGAATCGGGCAGGTTGTCTGTGAGGGTCTGCACACGATCCCGGTCACCCGCTGAATGGGCACTGAGCAAGTCGGCAGAAAGCTGCCGCTGTTCCATCCGCATCTCCGGCACCGGCTCGAATATCTGGACCGGCGTTGATCGCCCGCGCAGAACCACTTCGCCCATGGGCCTGAACCAGTCCAGCCCCGACCGCTCCACCGCCTCACGGCTCACCAGCACTTTGGTGTCGAGCGTCTTGTTCGCGCCTTCAAGCCGCGCGGCGGTGTTCATCGCATCGCCCAACGCGGTGTACTGGATGCGCCCCTCGCCCCCGAAGTTGCCCACCACTGCCTCGCCATAATGGACGCCCACGCGAGTGCGGCCGATCTTCGGCACGCCTTCGGGCACGTTCCTGCGGAAGTCCTCGCCCGCCAGATACATCGCCCACGCCGCCTTCACAGCCCGCTCGCCATCGTCAGGATAGGCAATCGGCGCGCCCCAGAACGCCACCACCGCATCGCCCACAAACTTGTCGAGCGTGCCGCCATATTCCAGCACCACCGCGCTCAGCCGGTCGAGGTAATCGTTCAGCAGCCGCGCAATCATCTCCGGCTCTACCGCGTGCGTCAGCTTGGTAAAGCCCTCCAGATCGCTGAACAGGCAGAAAATTTCGCGCTTCTCGCCATGCAACGAAAGGCGCTCAGGATTGCGCATGATCTCTGCCGCCACCGATCGCGGCAGGTATTTGCCCAGCGCCCCTTGCGCAAATTCGCGCTGCGCCGCGTTGATTGCGCGCAGCCCCGAACTCACCGCAGTAAACGCGATCAGCCAGCCGATCAGCCAGCCCGTTGCAGGCAAGTCCAGCGTGTCATAGCCCGCCCTCTCCACCAGAAACGGCACCGCAAGGAACAGCGCAAACTGCGCCACCACCGCCAGCGCCAGAACCCACGTCCGCGTCTGCACAACCGCCGTAGCCACGCCAAGGCCAACCGCCAGCAAGGCCGCGAGCAGCTTGATCCACACGGCGGGCGGCGCTTTCCACGCCTTGTCCAGCAGTTGCGCCAGCATCGATGCGTGAACTTCCACCCCGATCATCCGCGTCTCGCCGGTCACCGGATTTCCGGTGCGGGTGAACGGCGTGTCGAACTGGTCAAAGTCCGCAAAATCGCCACCGATCAGGATATAGCGCCCCTTGATAACATCAGCCACAAAGGGCGCGGTTTCCGGGTCCGCCAGCAGATCAATCGGAATCTTGTCAAACACCGGACGGTCGGTCGCTGTCGGAACGCGGAAGCGGATTGGCCCGGTGAACGTGGCAAAGCGCGCATCGGCATCTGGCCCCTGTTCGGTCAATGCCAGCGAAAGCAAAGTCGGCAACCCCGGATACTGCTTGGGCCAGCGCCGCGCCACACCATCGGAGTCCGTTTCAAGCAGGATCGACGCCGGGCCAACCTTGTCCGTCCGCACGCTCTGCTGAAAGGCTTTGAGATCCTGCTCCTGCTCATAGGTGATCGCTTCGGGGTTTGTGCGATTGTCGGCATAGGCAAGATACACCGGCGTCTGCATGGCCTTCAGCGAAGCGCGCAACACGTCATCGTCGTCCTGCGGGCTGTCAAACAGCACGTCGATGCCCACGCCCTTGGCACCCAGCTTATCGATTTCCGTCAAAGCCTTGGCCAGAATGGTGCGATCTACTGGCGAAATCTGCCCGGTCGCGCGATTGGTATCGGCGGTATAAACCACCAGCGTCACACGTTTGTCCGTGTCAGCAGGCAGCGCAAAATTGGCAGCCCGCAAATCATAGAGCGCAGCCTCTGCATCGCGCAGCAAGGGAAGCCGCCAACTGCTGAACGCAATGAATAGCGCAACCGCAATCAGCCCCAGCGCCACCACCGTGCGCTGCACGCCCAGTTGCCCCAGCCCGCGCATTGCGGTGCGGCCAATCTCGCTCGCGCCCGCTTCTGCCGCCTTATTACGCCAAGGCATGTTTCGCCCCCCATTCGCATATCTCAAAGGCCCGCCGCCAAAGCGCGAGCCTTACCCCCGAAGATTTTGCGAACCCGTGCGAGCGCCTTTGCGCCTCGCCCCAAAGCATAGGCGGATTGTTGCAGCCCTGCCAATGCGGAACTGCACGGCAGTGGAGCGAAAGATCAGAAACCCAGGAAGCGCACGTTCCCGTCCACCGGTTCACGCTCACGCGGGAAACCGTTCACGCTGGCATCTTCCACGCGATAGCCGATGGCCATGCCGCAAAAGAAGATGTGCGTTTCGTCCGATACGCCGATGAAATCCTTGATCAGCCGGGCGTGCATCGCAAGGAATTCCTGCGGGCAGGAATCCAGCCCTTCCTCGCGCAGCAGCAGCATGATCGTCTGCAACCACATGCCGGTATCAGACCATTGCGGCGATCCCATGCGCCGGTCAAAATAGCACATCTGCACCGCCGGCGCGCCAAACGACGTCACGTTGTTGCGCACGAAATCGGCTCGCGCATCGCCATCACCGCGGCCCACGCCCATCGCCTGATACATGGCTGCACCCACCTGATGCAGGCGCGCCTTGCATTCCGGGATCACTTCAGGCTGCGACCACGAATATTCAATCGGATCCTGCATTGGCGAAACCAGCATCTTCGCCTGCAAATCGGCCAATGGTGCCCCGGTCAGGATCGTGGCTTCCCACGGCTGGAAATTGCACCCCGAAGGAGTCCACCGCGCCTTGTCCATCACACGTTGCAACACTTCGAGCGGCACCGCATCGGGCTTGAACACCCGGATCGAACGGCGGGATAGAACGGCTTCGCTGACTGTCATGGTGCTCATGCGCGATTAACTGCCCAGTTAACCCCTCGCCGTCAAGCGCTCGCTACTCGTCCTCGAACAGGTCCGCCAACTGCTCGATAATCGTGCCGCCAAGCTGTTCGGCGTCCATGATCGTCACCGCGCGGCGATAGTAACGGGTCACGTCATGTCCGATGCCGATAGCCACCAGTTGGACCGGCGATTGCTTTTCGATCCAGTCGATCACCTTGCGCAAGTGCTGCTCAAGATAGCCCGCATTGTTCACCGAAAGCGTCGAATCATCCACCGGCGCGCCATCGGATATGACCATCAGGATGCGGCGGTCTTCGGGCCGTGCCAGCAGGCGGCTATGCGCCCAAAGCAGCGCCTCACCGTCGATGTTTTCCTTCAGCAACCCTTCGCGCATCATCAGGCCAAGGTTCTTGCGCGCGCGCCGCCACGGCTCGTCCGCCTTCTTATAGACGATGTGCCGCAGATCGTTGAGGCGGCCCGGCTGTGCGGGTTTGCCGCCTGCCAGCCACGCCTCGCGGCTCTGGCCACCTTTCCATGCGCGTGTAGTGAAGCCGAGCACTTCGGTCTTCACGCCGCACCGCTCCAGCGTGCGCGCGAGAATATCGGCGCTGATCGCTGCGATGGAAATGGGCCGCCCGCGCATCGAACCCGAATTGTCGATCAGCAGCGTGACAATGGTGTCCTTGAACTCCACATCGCGCTCGATCTTGTAGGACAGCGAATGGCCGGGCGAGATCACCACACGCGCCAGCCGCGCGGCATCGAGCAGGCCTTCTTCCTGATCGAAGTCCCATGACCGGTTCTGCTGCGCCATCAACCGGCGCTGGAGTCGATTGGCGAGCCGCGTGACCACCCCTTGCAGACCTTTCAGCTGCGTATCGAGATAGGCGCGCAGGCGCGTCAGCTCTTCCTCGTCACAAAGTTCGGTCGCCGCGATGATTTCATCAAACTGGCTGGTATAGGCCGTGTAGTCAAAGTTCTCTGGTAGATCGGTCCACGGGCGGTTCGGACGCGTGGGCAACATGCCCTCCTCGCCTTCGTCGGCCATGTCGGAATCGGCGGAATCGTCGTCCTCAATCTCCTGCTCGGACTCCGAATCCTCGTCGCCCTCGCTGGTATCACCCGCCATTTCAGACGGCTGCTGCTCCTGATCGTCAGAGCTGCTCGGCTCTTCCTCGCCCTCGTCTTCCTGATCCTCGCCCTCGTCGTCCTGCGATTCCTCGTTCTGCTCGCTGGCAGACTGGGTCAGGTCAAGATGCTGCAGCATGTCGAGCGCAAGCTGCTGGAACGCCCGCTGGTCATCCAGCGACAGCGCCAGCGCCTCCATGTCGTTGCCGACCTTGCTTTCGATCCAGCTGCGCACCATCGCCATGCCGGTTTGTGCCGAAGCAGGCGCTTCCTGCCCGGTGAGCTTTTCGCGCAGCAGCAGTGCAAGCGCGGTAGGCAGCGGCACGTCTTCGGGCTTTGCCGCACGGGCAATCGGGTCGGACGCCGTGCGCATGGCCACCGCTGCGTTCAGATTGCCGCGCATCCCCGCATAGGCATTGGCGCCCAGCGCCTCGTAACGCACTTGTTCGACCGCGTCATAACAGGCACGGGCAAGTGCTTCACCCGGAGCATTGCGACCATGGATCGCCGCATTGTGGTGCCGCAACCGCAGCGCCATCGAATCTGCGTGGCCCCGCGCCTCGGCCACCTGATCGGCAGGTAGCGCGCGCCCCGGCATCGGCACGCGCATCGATTGGCCAGACTGCACCGGCGCATCGGCCGTCCACGCCACTTCCACCTCAGGATCAAGCGAAATGGCGCGCGCAGTGCCGGTCAGCACCGCACGAAAACGGTCAAGGGGGGATTCGTCAGCCAATGCCTGCCTTCAATACCTCTGGCCCCTCAGCGAGCGCCCCCGCGAAGGCGGGGGCCTCAGGCGGGCCAACTCAAGTTCAACCGATCTTCTGGCCGGTCTTCGCCCAATCCGCAAGGAAGCCTTCGATACCCTTGTCCGTAAGGACATGTTTGAACAGGCCCTTGATCACGGCGGGCGGTGCTGTGATCACGTCAGCACCGATCTTCGCGCTTTCCAGCACATGCACACCGTGGCGGATCGAAGCGACGAGGATCTGCGTCTCGAACGCATAGTTGTCATAGATCAGGCGGATGTCGCGGATCAGATCCATGCCATCGAAGCCATTGTCGTCATGACGGCCCACGAAAGGCGAGATGAACGTCGCGCCCGCCTTCGCAGCCAGCAGCGCCTGATTGGCTGAGAAGCACAGCGTGACGTTCACCTGAGTGCCGTCGCTGGTCAGGGCCTTGCAGGTCTTCAGCCCGTCGATGGTCAGCGGCACCTTGATGCAGACGTTATCCGCGATTTTGCGCAGGATTTCGGCCTCACGCATCATTCCCGCATGGTCGAGCGCGACGACTTCAGCCGAAACCGGACCATCGACCAGACCGCAGATTTCGCGCGTGACTTCGATGAAGTCCTTGCCGGCCTTGGCGATCAGCGTGGGGTTGGTGGTCACGCCATCGAGCAGGCCAGTGGCGGCAAGATCCGCGATATCGGCAGTATCGGCAGTGTCGACAAAGAACTTCATGGGTCTGGCCTTCCGAAGGGAGGGGGAAACGATTCCCTGCGCCTATAAGCAAAGCTGCCGGGCTTGTCAGGCTTGATGCTTGATAATTTGTCTGATTATTTGAGGCCGAAAGCCGTCATCAGTACCGGATCGTTGGTTGACCGCGGATCGGCACGGATGGCCGCTTCCTCCCGCCCGATTGCCCGGAAGATGGCATTGTCGGCCTGAATGGCCAGCGAATTGGCAATCCCGCCAATGTCCACGCCGGTCAGCGCTCCCAGCACTTCGCCGATCAATGGCTCGCGGCTGACGCGAATCGCATCGCCAAATTCGGGGACCATGATCTCGACAAGGCTCGTGCCCATTTCCTGATGCAGATAGGCGCTTGCCGCCATTGGATCGCTGCTGCGGATCAGGGCCAGCGCATCGCGCACGCCGATGGTGCGCACAGTGTCGGCCACATACGGCGCGGCACGTTCCGCAGCGTCATAGGCCATGTCATTGAAAGCGCGGCTCAAACGGTCCTTCATCAGCGGCCCGGTGAGGATTCGCGCCAGCACGCCACCGCGATTGCCGATGGATTCGGGCAGAGCCAGCCGGGTGACAGAATCGTCCCAGAAGCCGCCCGGAGCCAGCAATCGTGCAAAGGCGCGGTCGCTTGAAAGGAACAGCAACCGCCGCACCGCTTCCTCCAGCGAAAACGCCGGATACGTGGCGCAGCCTGCCACTGACATCACGCCGATTGACGCCATGCCGCCCAGCACAGCCCGCCGCCCCAGCACGTTGGAAACCTGCGCCATATCTTTTCTCCTCAGTTCCTTGGCGCCGGGGCTTTGCCCACAGCAGTTGCGCGCCATATAGACGGGCTAACATGAACCGCGTCCGATGCCTCGTTTTCAATGCCGCGCTCGGCCCGCTCGATTACCGGGTGCCCGCCGGGATGGACGTGGAACCCGGCAGCGTCGTGCTCGCCCCGCTCGGTCCGCGCCAAATCATCGGCGTGGTATGGGAGGCAGAACGCCTGCCTGCCACGGAAGTGCCTGAAAACAAACTGCGCCCGCTGCTGCAGGTGCTTCCGGTCCCCCCGCTCCCCGCCCCCTTGCGACGATTGATCGAATGGACGGCGGACTATTACCTCGCCCCCCTCGCCTCGGTCGCGCGGATGGCGCTGTCGAGCAACGCGGCGTTGCAGGGCGGCGGGACCATCACCGAATATCGCCTGACCGGGCGCGAGCCGGGCCGGATGACCCCGCAACGCCTGATCGCGCTCGATCTGTTGCACGATCAGCAAGCCACGATCCGCGAACTGTCTGAAATCGCTGGCGTTTCCGATGGCGTGCTGCGCGGAATGGTCAATGCCGGATTGCTGGAAGCGGTGGTGGTCGATTCGGACCGCCCCTACCCTGCCGCTGATCCGCACCACGCCGTGCCTGATCTTTCCGACCAACAGGCTGAAGTTGCAGCGAAATTCGTTGAAGCTGTAAAGGCACAGGAATTCCGCCCCTTCCTGCTCGACGGCGTGACCGGATCGGGCAAGACCGAGACCTATTTCGAAGCCATCGCCACTGCCATCGAAGCGGGCCAGCAGGTCCTCGTGCTGCTGCCAGAGATCGCGCTGACGGAAACTTTCCTCAAGCGTTTCGAGGAACGGTTCGGGGTTCCGCCGGTGACGTGGCACAGCTCATTGAAGGCGTCGGAACGGCGCCGGGCGTGGCGTTCGGTGTCGTTAGGTGTCGCTCAGGTGCTTGTAGGTGCACGTAGCGCCCTGTTCCTGCCCTTTGCGAATCTGGGCCTGATCGTGGTCGATGAAGCGCATGAAATCTCGTTTAAACAAGACGATGGCGTGCGCTACAACGCCCGCGATGTGGCGGTAATGCGCGCCCGGTTCGAGTCCACACCTGTCATTCTGGCCAGCGCCACACCCGCGCTTGAAAGTCTGCAGATGGCAGAGGCGGGACGCTATGAACGCGTGGTCCTTCCCGCCCGGTTCGGCGGTGCGACGATGCCCGAAATCAAGGTGTTGGATTTGCGGGTGGACCAGCCCGAACGCAACCACTGGATCGCCCCGCCGCTGGTCGAAGCGCTGAAAGACCGGCTGGAAAAGGGTGAGCAATCGCTGCTGTTCCTAAATCGCCGGGGCTTTGCGCCGCTGACGCTGTGCCGCGCTTGCGGTTATCGCTTCCAGTGCCCGAATTGCTCGGCCTGGCTGGTGGAGCATCGCCTGAGCAAACGCCTCGCCTGCCACCACTGCGGGCATGAGGTGCCAACGCCCGATGCCTGCCCCGAATGCCACGAGCCGGACTGTCTTGTCGCCTGCGGTCCCGGCGTGGAACGGATCGCCGATGAAGTGGCAGAAATCCTGCCAAATGCGCGGGTTGCGCTGGTGACTTCGGACACGCTGACAAGCCCCGCCAAAGCGGCGGAGTTCGTCGAACAGGCCAGCGCCGGGGCGATCGATGTGATCGTTGGCACGCAGCTTGTGACCAAGGGCTACCACTTTCCCGAACTCACGCTGGTGGGCGTGATCGATGCCGACATGGGGCTGGAAGGCGGCGATCTGCGCGCGGCGGAGCGGACTTACCAGCAAGTGGCGCAAGTCGCCGGGCGTGCGGGGCGCGGGGTGAAGCCGGGCGTGGTGATGATCCAGACGCGCCACCCCGAAGCCGCCGTGATCGAAGCGCTGGCGAGCGGTGACCGTGATGCCTTCTACGCCGCCGAGGCCGAAGCCCGCCGCGATGCCGGAGCGCCGCCGTTCGGGCGCTGGGCGGCGATCATCGTATCGAGCGAGGACGAGGCCGAAGCCCGCGATGCGGCGCGCGGCATCGGCGGCACCGCGCCCCGGCTGGAGGACGTGCTGATCCTTGGCCCTGCGCCAGCGCCGCTGTCACTGCTGCGCGGGCGCTATCGCTATCGGCTGCTGATCAACGCGCGGCGGTCCAGCGAAATCCAGCGTGTGATCCGCGAATGGCTCGATCCCTTGCGCTTTCCGCCGGGGGTACGTGTGGCTGTGGATATTGATCCTTACAGCTTCGTCTGACCCGAACGGGAAGGTTGAACCATTCGCGCGCTCGGCCATTCACCCACAATGACCGGTCCAGTCCTCGTCCCCATCCTTGGCGATCAGCTTTCGCCCGATATATCCAGCCTTGCTGACCGCACGCCGGACGACACGGTGGTGCTGATGATGGAGGTGGCCGAGGAGACGACTTACGTGCGCCACCACAAGGCCAAGATCGCATTGATCCTTTCCGCCATGCGCCACTTCGCCGAGGAATTGCGCGCGGTGGGCTGGACCGTGGATTACATCAAACTGGATGATCCCGAGAACAGCGGCAGCTTCACGGGCGAAGTTGCGCGCGCGGTTGAACGGCACAAGGTCCGCGGCGTGCAGGTGGCCGAGCCCGGCGAATGGCGTGTTCGGCAGGCGATGGACCAGTGGCGTACCGACCTGCCGGTGCGGTTGCGCATCGTGCCAGACACGCGCTTCGTTTGTCCCTTGCCCAATTTCTATGAGTGGGCGGCAGGGCGCAAGGAACTGCGCATGGAATGGTTCTATCGCGAGATGCGGCGCAAGACCGGACTGCTGATGGAGGGCGACAAGCCGGTAGGCGGGCGCTGGAACTTCGATGCCGAAAACCGGGGAGGACCGGAAGCGGGATTGCAGCCGCCTTCTCTGCCCGCCTTCGAACACGATGCGGTTACCTGTGAGGTGTTGGAACTCGTGGCAAACCGGTTCGGCAAGCACTTCGGATCACTGGAGAAATTCGGCTGGCCAGTAACCCGTGCCGATGCAGAAGCGGCGCGTGACGATTTCCTGAAACACCGCCTGCCGCTGTTCGGAAAGTATCAGGACGCGATGGTGGCGGGGGAGGATTTCCTGTTTCACGCCGTGCTTTCACCCGCGATCAACATCGGCTTGCTCGATCCGCTGGACCTGTGCCGCCGCGCCGAGACCGAATGGCGTGAAGGGCGCGCACCGCTTGAAGCGGTGGAAGGCTTTATCCGCCAGATCATCGGCTGGCGGGAGTATATTCGCGGTATATACTGGCTGGAAATGCCGGGCCTTGCCGATGCCAATGGGCTTGATGCGCAGCGCCCCCTGCCTGATTTCTACTGGACCGGCAAAACCGACATGCGCTGCCTTGCCGATTGCGTGCGGACGACGCAGAAAAACGCTTATGCCCACCATATCCAGCGCTTGATGGTGCTTGGCAACTTTGCGTTGCTAGCGGGGTTGAAACCGCAGGATGTCGCTGACTGGTATCTGGTGGTCTTCGCCGATGCGTTCGAGTGGGTTGAATTGCCCAACGTGGCCGGGATGGTCTTGCACGCGGACAAGGGGCGGCTGGCCTCCAAACCCTATGCCGCCAGCGGGGCTTATATTGATCGCATGAGCGACTATTGCGGCCAATGTGCCTACAACGTGAAGAAGAAGACCGGCGATGGGGCCTGCCCGTTCAACGCGCTGTACTGGCACTTTCTGGCGCGCAATGAGACGAAGTTGGCGGGTTATCACCGGCTGGCGCAACCCTATGCCACATGGCGGCGGATGAGCGAGGGCAAGCGCGCCGAGTATCTGGAAAGCGCGGAGGCTTTTCTGGCGACGCTGGAGCCTGCTGAAGCTGGTTGGGCGCGGAATTGACGGCGCAGCGCTTTTGCCCACCCCGCTGCGACTAATTTCGCCTCCGGCTCAATAAGTCTCGCGGCCCTCCCGCCTGCGGGAGGGCATGAAACGATCCTCTCGTCTCCCCTCCCGCAGGCGGGAGGGGTTGGGGGTGGGGATGTACATTTCAGCCCTTCACCCACATCGGCGGCCGGATGCCACCCTGCCGCACCACGCGCACCAGCAGCAGCAGCCCCGCGCCGGTCGCCACCGCCATTGCGATCACGCTGGCTTCCAGCCCAAACAGGCCGCCCGTCAGCCAATCCGGCCCTTCGCGGACGGTAGCAAGCAGACCTTCCGGCGCATCGCCGCCAGACACCGGCACGCTGAACACCCAGCCTTGCGTGAAATTCCACGCGGCGTGGATGCCGATGGGCACCCACAGTCGGCGCGTCCACAGATAGGCCGCTCCGAGCAGGATGCCCGCTTCCATCGCAATGGCAAAGGCGGCGAACAGGCTGGCCCCCTCGTTGGCAAGGTGGGCCGCACCGAACAGCGCCGAGGTGATCAGCAGCGCGGCCCATGTGCCAAGCATCGATTCGATGTGGCGCAGCAGGATACCGCGAAACAGGATTTCCTCGATCGTGCCCGACGTGACCGCCATGGCGAGCATTCCCCACAGAGCGCCCATGCCGTTGACCCGCTCCACGCGAATGCCACTCATCAGCGCTACGATTCCGGTCATCAGCGTGAACAGACCCGCCCCGATCAGCAGGCCCAGCGGCACATCGCGCAAAAAGGCCGCGGGGGGCAGTTCATCGTTCGCGCGCCATTCGATCCAGCGGCGGCAGGCAAGGTAGATCGCAATGGCGAGGCCCGCTACTGCGAGCGCACCCAGCAATCCGGTGACGCCATCGACATCGACAAACGGGGTCAGCAGCGCAGACGCCAGCGAAGCCACAAATCCTACTGCGAGAAATTCGACGATGAGCAACGTCAGCGGAAAGACAATGATCCGCCGCAGTGTCCCCTGCTTAGCCTGCTGCACATCGTCCACAATCATCCCCCGCTGCCTTCGCGTTCCTTGTTCAGCAATCGCTGCTTGATCTCAAGCCCATAGGCATAGCCCCCGAGTGAGCCGTCCGAGCGGATCACGCGGTGGCACGGGATCAGGACTGCCACATTGTTTGCCCCGTTGGCCGAACCTGCCGCACGCACCGCGCCGGGCTTGCCCACTTCGGAGGCGATCTGCGCATAGGAGCGCGTCTCGCCCGGCGGGATTTTCCGCAGCGCCTGCCATACGGCCTCCTGAAAAGCAGTGCCCTTCACATCGAGTGGGATGTGCGCAAAATCGCCCGGCGCCTCCACAGCTGCGACCACATCGGCAAGCAGCGCGCCGAAAGCTTCGCCGCCCTGTTCCAGCGCAGCCTTGGGGAAGCGGGTGCGCAAAGCGCTTTCGTCCTCGTTGAAGGACAGGCGGCACACGCCTTTGTCGGTGGCGGCAACCAGCATCGCGCCGAGCGAGGTTGGCACCACAGCCCAGCGGATTGTCACCCCCTGCCCACCATTGGCCCATGCTGAAGGTGTCATGCCCAACCGATCCTCTGCTGCAGAATAGAACCGCGAAGGGCCTGAAAAACCCGCGTCATAGATGGCATCGGTCACGCTTTCTGCTGAAGTCAGGGCCTGCGCCATGCGCTCCTTTTGCAAGGCGCGGGAATAGGCGGCGGGGGACAGGCCAGTGTGGCGGGCGAACACGCGCTGAAAGTGCGTGGGCGAATAGCCGCAGCGCTGCGCCAGATCAGCCAGCGCCGGGGTTTGCCCGGCGGCCTTGATCGCCTCGATGGCAGCCAGAACTGCACGCTCATCGCGCGAGACGTCATCGGGCGAACAACGCAAGCAAGGCCTCAGACCCGCCGCCCGCGCTGCCGCGCCATCGGCAAAGAAGCGCACGTTCTCGCGCCGGGGATGGCGGGCGGAACAAGAGGGGCGGCAGTAGATACCTGTAGTAAGCACGCCGGTGACGAAGCGCCCGTCAAACGCGCGATCACGCGCCATGACGGCGGCCCATGCTTCATCATCGGGGATCGGCGGCGTGTGCATTATCTGCGAGGGATAGTCAGCCCCGCGCGCAGGGCAAGTGTGCAGTCGATCAGGCATAGGACAACTCCGGGGCTGTGGAGAGACCATGCCAATTCCCGATGACATGCGCGTCCCGCACCTTGCGGTCAAAGCGAAAGGGCGCAAGAAGCAGGCCATGCGTGTCGCCAAGCCCATAATCGTGTTGTTCGCTGCCCTATTTGCTTTGCTTGCAGGCACTACCCTGCACGCTGACCCGGCAGACATTTCGGCGGCGAGCCGTTCTGTCGTGCGCGTGGTGATCGTGGAAAGCGATGGTGACAGGGCGCGGTTGATTACCCACGGCACCGGCTTTGCGGTGACGCCCAATCTGATCGTCACCAATGCCCACGTGGTCGAAGAACTGCGCGGCGATGATTCGCTGATCGCGGGCGTCGTCCCGGCAGAGGGGCGCAATGGCTATCCGGCGCGGCTGGTGGCCTATTCGCCGGGGAACGACCTTGCCCTGCTGAAGATCGAGGGCGGCGGATCGATCACGCCTATCACGCTGTTTCCGGGCGTGCCGGGCGATGGCGGGGAGGTCTATGCCGTCGGCTATCCGGGCAACGTCGATCTGGCGCAGGGGCTTTCGATGGCCGATCTGGTGACGCCACAAGCCGCGGTGAAGACGCGCGGCTATCTGTCAGGAGGGCGCTCGTCACGCTCGTTCGATACGCTGCTGCACACCGCGCCGCTGGGTTCTGGCAATTCGGGCGGGCCGCTGCTCGATTCGTGTGGCCGGGTGATCGGGGTAAACTCGTTCGGCACGATCAGCGACAATGGGACTGATTCGGCCTTCTACTTTGCAATTTCGATGCGCGAACTTTCCACGTTTCTGCGCCGCGCCAATGTGGAAGTGCACAGCAGCGGGCTGCCTTGCCGCTCGATTGCGGACCTGAACCGCGCCGAAGCAGAACGCGCTGTCGGCGAAGGCGCAAAGCTGGCGGCGGCGAACGCGGCCAAGGCTGAGGCCCGGGAAAAGGCCATGGACAAGGCTCAGCGCGATGCTGAACGCGCGGTGTTTTCGGAGCGGGACAACGGCATGGCGCTGGCCGCGCTACTGCTTGTTGGCGCGTTGGGCGCAGGTGGCTGGGGGATGGTTCAGGCGTCCAAACGACGCGGCCGGTTTCAGCGCAAACATCTGTTCGGCGCAGGTGCGCTGCTGGTTTCGGCGGTGGCCGTGTGGTTCCTGCGCCCTTCGCTCGAATCGATAGACAGCCGTGCGAAGGAAATGCTGAGCGAGCCGGAGCCGAGCGCAAGCGCATCGGCAATCGCCACAGCGAAATCGGGTGCTGGCAAGATGATCTGCGTGCTCGATCCGCAGCGTAGCCGCGTCACCGTGTCAGACATAACCGACGTGCCGATCGAGTGGACCGAGGGCGGCTGCATGAACGGCAAGACGCAATATGGCGTGGCGCCGGATGGCTGGAGCCGGATTCTTGTGCCCAATCAGGAAGAGGCGGTGTCAGTAAATTCGTATGATCCGCAGACGCGCACGTACACCGTTGAGCGCTTTCTGGTGGACCTGGATACCATGACCAAAGCCCGGACCGAGCGTGCAAAACTGAACGCGCCTGCCTGCGGTGCGGGCGAGGATGCTGCGCTGCAATTTGGCCGGAGCCAGCAAGGGATCAAGGCGCTTTTGCCGCCTGAACCCAACGAGCGGATGCGCTATAACTGCCAGCCAGCCGGGTAATTGCAGCCTGCGCGCGAAAAAACACGGTCATACCTATGCACGAGAAGGCAAGTCGCATCTTGTCATAAGCGCGTGACGTTGCTAGGCGCGCCCCGTCTGCAGGCCACTCGGTGTTCGTCACCGGGCAATGGTCTGCTTCGGCTTATCCTTGGATGAAGGAACCTCGGCGCGTGGAGATTTCCGGCGGCATTACGGCCAGCTTGTCAGGGCGTTACGCTTCGGCGTTGTTCGAACTGGCGTACTCGCCGCCAACCGCCGCCTTTCGGCGCTGCCCGATGTGATCCGCGCTTTTGCGCAGATCGCGGCTGCCAGCCGTGGCGAGGCCACTGCCGAAGTGACCAGCGCACACGCACTCGACGATGCCCAGATCGCTGCCCTCACTGAAAAGCTGAAGGCGCGCACCGGCAAGTCGATCAAGCTCAAGACCAACGTCGATCCCGATATTCTCGGTGGCCTTGTCGTGAAAATCGGCAGCCAGATGATCGACAGCTCGATCCGCACCCGTCTCAATTCCCTCGCTACGGCGATGAAGGCTTGAAGCCTCAAGGCTCTGTGAAAGGCTGAAAATGGAAATCCGCGCCGCTGAAATTGACGGTATCGCCCGCATCCACGGTCTGGACAACGTTCAGGCCGGTGAAATGGTCCAGTTCTCGAACGGCGTTAAGGGCATGGCCCTGAACCTCGAAGCTGACAATGTCGGCGTCGTGATCTTCGGCTCGGACGCCGAGATCAAGGAAGGCGATGTCGTCAAGCGCACCGGCACCATCGTCGACGTTCCCGTCGGCAAGGGTCTGCTGGGCCGCGTGGTCGATGCTCTGGGCAACCCGATCGACGGCAAGGGTCCGATCGTTGACGCCACCCGCCAGCGCGTGGAAGTCAAGGCTCCGGGCATCATCCCGCGCAAGTCGGTGCACGAACCCGTGCAGACCGGCCTCAAGGCAATTGACGCTCTCGTGCCCGTCGGCCGCGGCCAGCGCGAACTGATCATCGGTGACCGCCAGACCGGCAAGACCGCCGTCGCCATCGACACCTTCATCAACCAGAAAGGCCCGAACGCGGGCACCGATGAAGGCAAGAAGCTGTACTGCATCTACGTCGCTGTCGGCCAGAAGCGCTCGACCGTGGCGCAGATCGTCCGCCAGCTCGAAGAAAACGGCGCGATGGAATATTCCATCGTCGTGGCCGCCACCGCTTCGGAACCGGCTCCGCTCCAGTACCTCGCACCCTACACCGGCGCGACGATGGGCGAATTCTTCCGCGACAACGGTATGCACGCCGTGATCGTGTACGACGATCTTTCCAAGCAGGCCGTGGCCTATCGCCAGATGTCGCTGCTGCTGCGTCGTCCTCCGGGCCGCGAAGCGTATCC
>NZ_NCII01000127.1 GCF_002256775.1 Novosphingobium sp. 17-62-19
CCGCCATCACAGACGATGTGGTCGAGGCGGCCCGAAGCACCCTCGTCATCGGTGCCACGTAGCACTGGAGAACCGTGCCAATCAGCGCCGGAGGTCACATGCAAGCCTATCAGCGACCGCGATCTGGCCGAATACATCGTGGCCTGCCTGACCGATGACACCTGCTGGAACCGCGTGCTGCCCATCGGCGGACCGGGCGAGGCGATTACCCCTCGCCAACAGGGCAAAGCCTTGTTCGCCATGTTGGGCCAGCCGCCGCGCTTCCGCTCGGTTCCGCTCGCGATCCTCGATACCATCGGCACCGCGCTGGGGCTGTTTGGCAAGGTCATTCCGGGGCTGGCAGCGAAGGCTGAACTGGCCCGTATCGGGCGCTATTATGCCAGCGAGTCCATGCTCATGCTTGATCCCGAAACCGGGCGCTACGACGCTGCGGCAACCCCTTCAACCGGCACCGACACCCTGTTCGCATACTACCGTGCCGTAATCGATGGCGCCGCAACGCCCGAACGCGGGGATCATGCGGTATTTTGATCCCACGTTTTTACTGGAAACGATTATAGTTGATTGCTATTGATCGTTTTGAGAACATTGGGAGAGCGCGCTTGGGCTCGGGCGCAACAATCGTCATCGATCTTGGTAAGACACTGAGCAAGGTCAGCCTGTGGGATGCGGGCGGACGTGTGCTGGATCGTCATGTTCGCGCGAACATTCCGTGTGAAGCAGGGGGAATACGCCGTCTTGATGCTTCGGCCATCGGCCAATGGCTGCTCGAAACGCTTGGGCGCTTTGCGGCTGTGCCGGTTTCGCGGATCGTGCCGGTGGGCCACGGGGCGGGCGTCTGCGCACTGATTGACGGCGCGCTGGCTTTCCCACCGCTCGATTACGAACAACCGATCCCTGACGCCGTTCTGGCAGCCTATCGCGCGCAGCGTGATCCCTTCGCGCAGACCGGATCGCCTGCCCTACCCGATGGCCTGAACTTCGGCAGCCAGCTTTACTGGCTGGACCAGTTGCACCCAGACATCATGAAATCCGCCACCCTGCTGCCGTGGGCGCAATACTGGGCGTGGTTCCTCACCGACGCGGCAGTGAGCGAAGTTACCAGCCTTGGCTGTCATTCGGACTTGTGGTGCCCGCAAGCTGCCGACTTTTCGCCCATGGCAAAGCGCCTAGGCTGGGCAAGCCGCTTTGCTCCGCTGCGGCACGCAGGCGATGTCGTGGGCACGCTTCGGCCAGAGATCGCCGCCGCAACCGGCCTTTCGCCCGATGTTCAGGTGCTGGCGGGCCTGCACGATTCCAACGCCGCCCTGCTGGCCGCGCGCGGATTTGCCGAGATTGCCGACAACGAAGCCACCGTGCTGTCCACTGGCACCTGGTTCATCGGAATGCGCCTTCCTGCCACTCCGGTTGACACCGCTACCCTGCCCGAAGCGCGTGATTGCTTGGTCAATGTGGACGTTCACGGACGGGCGGTGCCTTCTGCCCGGTTCATGGGCGGGCGCGAGATCGAGACGCTGATCGAGATCGATACCCGCCGCGTGGATATCAAGCCGGATCAACCCGCGCTGCTCGCCGCCGTGCCCGAAGTGCTGCGCCAGGGCCGCATGATCCTGCCCACGCTGATGCGCGGCTTCGGGCCATATCCGCAAGGGTGCTTTGGCTGGATCAACCGGCCAGAGGATTGGTTCGAACGCCGTGCGGCGGCCTGCCTCTATGCCGCGCTGGTTGCCGATACCGCACTGGACCTGATCGGCGCATCTGAGCGACTGCTCGTGGAAGGCCGCTTTGCCGAAGCGGAAGTCTTCGTCCGGGCGCTGGCATCGCTCAGGCCTGATATGACCGTTTACACCGCCAACGCGCACAACGACGTATCGTTCGGCGCACTGCGGCTGATCGACCCCACGCTGACACCGCAAGGCCACTTGGTCCGTGTGCAACCGCTTGACGCCGACCTCGATACTTACCGCAACCGCTGGCAGGCCGAGGTTGCCGCCTCTGCCGAAAGAACCGCCGCATGATCGCCGCTTCGATCCCCGATTTCCGCGAACTCGCCCGCCGCCGCCTGCCGCACTTCCTGTTCGAATATATCGACGGCGGATCGTACAGCGAAACGACGCTGAAGCGGAATGTCGAGGATCTGCGCGACATTGCCCTTCGCCAGCGCGTGCTGCGCGATGTGTCGGGCCTCGACCTTTCCACCGAACTGTTCGGCCAAAAGCTGCGCCTGCCCGTTGCGCTCGCCCCCATCGGGCTGGCGGGCATGAATGCGCGGCGGGGTGAATGTCAGGCCCTGCGCGCAGCGGAAACTGCGGGGATTCCGTTCACGCTGTCCACGGTGTCGGCCTGCTCGCTTTCCGAAGTGGCAAAGGCGGCGACGCAGCCCTTCTGGTTCCAGCTTTACATGACGCGCGACCGTGGGTTCGTGCGCGAATTGTTGCAGGAAGCGGTGGAACTGCGATGCTCGACGCTGGTGTTCACGGTGGACATGCCGGTTCCGGGCAGCCGCTATCGCGATTACCATTCGGGCCTTGCCGGAGCTGCGGGCATGACCGGCGCGATCCGCCGCACTTTCCAAGGCGCCATGAAGCCGCGCTGGGCTTGGGATGTGGGCGTGATGGGCCGCCCCCATGCGCTGGGCAACGTGGCGCGCAAGCTGGAAGGCAAGACCGGGATCGAGGATTTCTTCGCGTGGATGCGCGAGAATTTCGACAGCTCGATTTCGTGGCGCGATCTCGATTTCATCCGCTCGGAATGGAAAGGGCCACTGGTGATCAAGGGCCTGCTCGATGCCGAAGACGCGGTGGAAGCCGCAAATCTTGGCGCAGACGGGATAGTGGTTTCCAACCACGGCGGACGGCAACTGGATGGCGTGCCGTCCACCGCGCGCGCCCTGCCCGCTATCGCCAATGCCGTGGGTAACCGGTTGACTGTGCTGGCCGATGGCGGCGTGCGGTCCGGCCTTGATGTGGTGCGACTGCTGGCGCTGGGCGCCAAAGGCGTGCTGCTGGGCCGGGCTTGGGTATTTGCGCTGGCCGCGAATGGGCAGGCCGGGGTCGAACACATGCTGCGCCTGATCGAGGCGGAAATGCGGGTCGCCATGACGCTGACCGGCGTAAAGACCATCAGCGAGATCGACAGCTCGATACTCGTAAAGCCATAAAAACAAGGGACAGGATCGATGGGCGCGAACCCCGCATTGGGCGTACTTTTCCACTGGATCGGGGGCTTTTCCTCGGCCAGCTTCTATGTGCCGTACAAGCGTATCAAGCTGTGGTCCTGGGAAGTGTTCTGGCTGGCGGGCGGGCTGTTTTCGTGGCTGATCGCCCCGTGGTTCTTCGCTTCGGTCCAGACCAACGACCTGCTCGGCGTGCTCTCCGCCACGCCGCGCGAAACGCTGATCTGGTGCTGGTTCTGGGGCGCAATGTGGGGATTTGGCGGGCTGACGTTCGGTCTCACCATGCGCTATCTAGGCCTGTCGCTCGGCATGGCGGTGGCACTGGGCCTCACCACCGTGATCGGCACAATGGGGCCGCCGATCTTCGAAGGCACACTGGGCCAGATCGCGGCGACGACCAGCGGCAAACTCACCCTGTTCGGCATCGTCATCACGCTGGTCGGCATCGTGGTGGTTGCCCGCGCGGGCAGCGCCAAAGAGGCGGACCTTGGCGGTGCGCAGTCTGAAGGCGTGGCCGAGTTCAACTTGCGCAAGGGCCTGCTGATCGCCACCTTCTCGGGCATAATGTCAGGCTGCTTTGCATGGGGCCTTGCCGCCGGGCAGCCGATCCGTGATCTGACGCTGGCCGCCGGAACCGATCCGCTCAGCCAAGGGCTACCCGTGCTCTGCGTGGTGCTGGCAGGCGGGCTTACGACCAATGCGCTGTGGTGCGCGTACCTGCTGTGGAAGAACCAGAGCTTCGGCCAGTTCTTCGGTGCAGCCTCAACCGATGCCGCCCCAGGAGAAAAGCCCAACCTCCTTGCCAACTGGCTGCTGGCGGCGCTGGGCGGCACTTTATGGTACGGCCAGTTCTTCTTCTACACGATGGGCGAAAGCCAGATGGGCGCTTATGGCTTTTCCTCGTGGACGCTTCACATGGCCTCGATCATCCTGTTCTCCACACTTTGGGGATTTGCGCTCAAGGAATGGGCCGGAGCCTCGGCCCGCACGCGCCGTCTGGTGTTCAGCGGAATCGGCCTGCTGGTGGGCGCTACCGTGGTGATAGGTGCTGGCAACATGCTCAGCGCCGGTGCATAAGCGCCGCGCAAGGGGAAGACTGGCAAAATGCACGCTGAGGAACGGGAACGACGGATATTCGAGGCGCTGCGCCCCACCGGCTTTGTCAGCTACCGCGATCTTGAAGTCCTGCTCGATGCCTCGCCTGCCACGATCCGGCGAGATCTGGCCCGGCTGGAAGACGCTGGCCAGATCGTGCGCGTCCACGGCGGGGCCAAACTGCCCGAGGGCGAGGACGCCAGCGCCCCGCGCCTGATGGGCACCCCGTTCGACCAGTCGATCACGCAGAACCTGTCTGCCAAACAGGCCATCGGCAAGGCCGCTGCCGCGCTCTGTACGCCCGGTGAAGGCGTGATGATCGATGGTGGCACCACCACGCTGCAGATGTGCCCACACCTTGACGGGCTGGGCCTGCAGGTGCTCACCAATTCGCTGCATATCGTCAACGCGCTGCTGCCACAGGCCGGCACGCGCATCCTGCTGCCATCGGGCGCGGTGTTCCGGGAACAGAACATCATCCTTGCCCCGGCGGGCGAGGAATCGATGCCCCGCTTCCACGCACCTCGTCTGTTCATGGGGGCTGCTGCCATCGGCGCGCAAGGTGTGATGCAGGCCGATCCCGTCCTAGTCGCCGCAGAACGCCGATTGATTGACCGGGCCGAGGACGTAATCCTGCTGGTGGACAGCAGCAAGTTCCGCAGCCAATCGGGCACCATCGTGTGCGGATTGGACGAGATCGACACGATCATCACCGACAGCGGTATCGCGCCCAAGACGGCGCAGGGTTTGCGTGACGCGGGGGTGAAGCTGGTGGTGGTTTGATTACCGCCCCTGATCCTTCATCGCAGCATAGGCCGCGTCGCGGGCTTCGGGTGAAAGGGATTGCAGATACTGGCTTGCTTGCCGAAAGGTCAGGAAAGCCGCTCCATCAACCATGATTGGCACCGTGCGGCCATTGTAAATCCGCCGCAGCAAACGCCGCTGCGGCCTGCTCAGCACATGATCATCTTCGGGGGTTTCCATTTTTTGCCCTATAGGACATGGCGTGGCGAAATCGCCATGGAAACCTGTGGTGGCAAAAGGGGAAACGATGACCGCTTCATTCACAGCAGAAGAATTGTGCGAGCACTTTGCCCACTGCGTTCAGATTCTTGGCGGAACAACCGCCGCTTCACGCCGCCTGGGCATAGATGAACGCGCGATCCGTCGCTTCATCTCTGGCGAACGGCCCGTTGGCCCCGGCCTTCTGAAAGACGCTGCAAAAGCGCTGCGTGTTCTGGCTGAAGAAGCAACGGCGGCAGAAGCGCGCATCACCGCTGCGGGGCTTGGCTGACAATCTAACCCGAATACCGCTTTACCAGCGCATCCGCTGCCGCGCAAACATCGGCCCAGGCCTGCTCGAAATCCTGCTCATCACCATAGTACGGATCGATCACCGCCGTGCCCTTGCGCCCCGGCACAAGGTCCATCAGCAGGCGCACTTCGGCAATGTGGCGCGATGGTTCGATGCGGCGCAGGTCTTTCAGGTTCTGCGGATCGAGCGCGAAGATATGGCCGAACTTGTGAAAGTCCTCATCCCGCACCTGCCGCGCACGATAGCCTGAAATATCAAGGCCGTACTTGCGGGCAAGCTCGACCGCGCGCGGATCGGGCGCGTGGCCGACATGCCAGTCCCCGGTTCCGGCAGAATCGATGGTGATGGCAACGCCAGCCTCCACCGCCCGCGCGCGCAGAGCCGCTTCGGCCAAGGGCGAGCGGCAGATGTTGCCAAGGCAAACGAACAGAACCGACGGTTGACTCACGGGATCACGATACCTCGCTGGCGCGGTTTCCCACGCTGATCAGAACCGGATCCTCTCCCGCACAGCAGCAAACACGTTACGTGACAGAATGTCCAGCCAATCTGGATGAATTGCCATAAGTCCGCCAGCCATCGCACCATTCCAGCGCCCTGCCCTGCATCCAATTGCACTTCGGGCCGCGTTCGCCTATGGGCCAAGAGAACGCCCCGGCGCTTGCGATGGATTCGCCTCCACCGCTGCCGGGGTTTTGTAATTCCGGCCGGGACTTAACGCCCGGCGCCGCGCAGGAAACACGATGATGTCTCGTCGCCGCCAGATCTACGAAGG
>NZ_NCII01000128.1 GCF_002256775.1 Novosphingobium sp. 17-62-19
CTCATAACCTGAAGGTCGCAGGTTCAAATCCTGCCCCCGCAACCATAACAACAACCCCCCCCTCAACGCCAGGCCTGTTGTGTGACCATGCTGCAACAGAGTACTGCAAAATCAACTGCAGCAATTTCTCCATGTGACACCCTCCTGACAACGCGCTAACCCAAATCCCGCACAACGTCGCCCGGCGCGGCCTTGGGAGAGGATGCGACAACAATCGCGCCGCGCCGGGTGTTAGAGCACGTTCCGACCAATCTGGATCATCGTGACGGAGCCGAATTTATTTCAGGGCAAGGCGCGAGGAAGGAGCAATGCTGAGGCATTGTGACTAACGAGCAACGCTGCGCTGGAGCAAATTCGGCCCGCCGCTTTGCGGTTGTGATAGGAAGCTCGCTGGACAGCGTTGCATCGCTTGCAGGGGCAACCAGCCCCTGCTGCACGCTACGCCTTGCCAGCGAGCTTCCTATCGCAATCACGATGAACCAGATTGGTCGGAACGTGCTCTAGGCCTTCTGGGCACTCATAAAACCCTCTCCGGGAAACTGGCGGGGGTTTCGTTGTATTCCGTCAGGCCCGCAACGCGGCACTGTCTGCAAGTTTTTGCAACAGGGACAGGCGCTGGGGACCAAAACCTGCGGTCCCAACTGTCAGATCACCCATTGACCGCACGAAAAACTGGCGAATGTCGCCGCGTTTTTCGCACCATGCCAGCAACTTTATGCCTTGTGCGGGGTGGACAATCGCCAGCGGCAGGGCAGTGCGCGAAGTCTGTTGGTCCTCCAGATCGGTGTAGTGGAATGACACGGCGCGGCAGTGCTGTATTGCGGAGTGCAATAAAGCCAACGCGGGCGCGGCGGCAGAATCGCTGCCCAGTGTGTTGTAGCGGTGTACCGCTGCGTCCACATCATACGCCTTGTAAACCTGCACCAGCATCGCGGCTTCCGGGTCACTGGCTTGCAAGCGGGCCAGCGTTGCTTCGGCCTTTGCCGCCAGCACCGGATCACCGCGTTCGCCCGCGCGGGCAAGGCCGCGCAGGGCGGCATCGCGCATGTCTGGATCGTTCAGATCAACCTTTTGATTTGCATCAGCCAGCGCGTGGGCGGTGGCGGGCAATGCTGCCAATGATCCGCTCAGCCCCGTGGCAAAGGCGCGGCGTGTCAGGGCGAGGTGTTTGTCAGAACGCACGTCGTATTCTCCATGCAAGGCCCCGCCGTTTACGCGGCATAGCGGCCATCGTTCAGCCTGCGGGCCATGCCGATGCTGGCAAGGGCATCGAGCACCGGGCGGACGGTGGCGGCGCGTTTGCCCTTGAAGGCGCGGGCGACGTCTTGCGGGGCGAGGGGGGCCTGTGCGGCAGACAGGATGGATTGCACGGCGCTGACCTGTTCGGGCAGCGATCCGGGCCAGGGGATGACATTGTCGGGCAGAACCGCCGCCGCCTCGCCCAGATCGAGCGTCTGGGTGATCGGGGCCTGATAGTCCGGCGCTTGATATTCCGGGCGCAGCCAGCGGATCAGGCCACGCGCTTCCTCGGCCGCGCGTTCCTTGTTCAGCGCGACAAGGCGGGTGAGGATGTCCTCGTCAGACAGGTCAGCGGACCAGCCATAGGCCTGCGCTACCAGAGCATCGATGGCATCGTGGTGCTGGCGGATCAGGGTGACAAGGCCCCGGTCATGCATGTCGCGCTCCGCCTCGGTCAGCGCACGGCCCGCTTTCAGCGCTTCGAGCACGTTGTAAAGCCGGGTCAGCGTCAGATCTTCGTGGGCATCCAGCACGCGCTTGCGCAAGGCATCAAGCGCTTCGGCCTCGGCGCGGATTTTGGCCTTGAGCGGTTCGGGGACATCGGCGGGGAAGGGGAACGGCTCGAAGCAGGTCGTGTTGTTGTAGACTGGGTCATTGCCTACGCCTTGCCGCCCGCCAGCGGCGTCAGACCAAAGCTTATGGACTCGACTTGAGAGCACGCCCAAATGGAAGGCATCTTCGGTCGCGACGCCGCGAATCTTCTGGTCTGGCAAAATAGTGGAATGGAGAAACGTGAACCAACGGTGTTTTGAAGTTTCGGTCGTTGCGAGATAGCGAGATTGTCTTTGAAGGGCGGCTCGCATACCCGGTCGCGGTTTAGCGAAGAGCCACCATTCCGAAGCATATTGCTGCGAGTCTGACGTGTCGCCTGATCTTGCCGCTCGACCATCTTTGACCCGGTTTAGCACAAACTGGAACAGCGCAGGTGAAGCTTTACGTGCCCGCGATTCGTCGAGGCCGAAGTAGTCAATGATAAAGCCTGGGGCCTTGTTGTCGGTTAACTCGTTACCGACAAGGTAGGTGCGGACGACCGACGGAAGGTTGGAAAGGTCGCAACCGCATTTCACCAACTCATCTGCAGAAATCCGAAAACCTGTACCAGAAGGGATAACGCCCATGAAGGAAAGTGCGTCGTTACTCTTTAGTGGACCGCAGTCTGTGATGTTGGCTCCAATGGTAAGATTGCTGTGAATTTGGCCAAGGCGCGGAATCAAATCCACGATATTTGGCTGACCTTTTACCTTGCTCTCCGACTTGATCGTCTCAAGGATGCCCACTCTTCCGCCTCTCGAAGCGACCGTCATCGATATGCGCACCTGAGCGGTAGTTTCATCGTCCATCCACGGATGATCGGGGATGGCAAAAGAAAGGTTCAGCGCAGGTCGGACCTTCAGCCATCGCTCAATTACGGCTCGATTGGTGACCTGCTTAATGCTGTTGGTTGAAACCAGCCCGAAAGTTCTCAACCTGCCCGATTGTGTAAGTTCGGCGCAACGGTCCCACCAGTACATTACCAAGTCGACGCTTTTAGGCACCTTCGGCCATGCGGCTCGCAAAGCCTTCGCGTAGTTTTCTCCAAGCCGCTTCCTCATCCGCTTATTCCCAATAAACGGTGGATTGCCCACGATGAAATCTGCTTTGGGCCACTTGGCGGCGCGGGGCTTTACATAGCGATAGACTTCGACCCGCGCATCCTCGTCGGGCACGGGCTTGCCGGTCACCGGATGGACCTTCATCGTCTCGCCATCCCAGCGGCTCACCGGCGCTCCGGTCTCGTCACGCTCCAGCACGCGATCATCCCAATCGATCAGGGCATCGCGGTTCTCGATGGTTTTTACATCGCGCAGGATCGGCTCTGGCGGAGCGCGGTCTGCGCCGTTCACACGGAAGTGCCATTGCAGATAGCCGATCCACAGCACCAGTTGCGCAATCGCGGCGGCGCGCGGGTTGATCTCTATCCCAAGGAAGTTTTCGGGCGTGATGGTGTGCCCGGTCAGTTCGGCCACATATTGGTCGTCTCCCAGCTCCACCAGCAGGTCCAGCACTTCGCCTTCCAGTTCCTTCATGCGGGCCATCGCCACATAAAGGAAATTGCCGGTGCCGCAGGCGGGATCGAGCACTTTGGTCTGCGCCAGACGCGCGTGGAACGCCTCGACAAAGGCCTTGGCCTCATCCGGCTTGCCCTCTTCGATCAGCGTTGCCGCCGCCCCGCGCACCCCGTCCCAATCGGCGCGCAGCGGTTCCATGATGGTGGGGCCGATCAGCCGTTCCACATAGGCGCGCGGCGTGTAATGCGCGCCCAGCTTGGCCCGCTCCTTCGGGTTCAGCGCGCGTTCCAGCAGGGTGCCGAAGATGGCAGGCTCCACCTCGGTCCAGACGTGTTCTGCCGCCTGGATCAGCACTTCCAGTTCCTGCGCATCCAGCGGAATGGCGGTACGTTCCTTGAACAGGTATCCGTTGAACTTCTTCATCGGCACGCCCAGCGCGGGCGAAAATTCGCCCTTGTCCATCGCCGCCCACAGCGCGGAAAGCTGGTGTTCCAGATGTTCAGGATGGGCGCGCTGGTTCTTCAACAGCGTGGTAAAGCTGCGTTCGGGGATCAGCCCGCTGTCTTCGGCAAACATCGTGAACAGCACGCGCATCAGAAAGCCGCTGGTCGTCTCGGCATTATAGCCGCGCTTTTCCAGCCTGCGGGCAACGGTTGCCAGCAGATCGGCTATATCGCGGGTGACGCGGGCAGCACGGGCGGCGGGATCAAGGCTTTTGGGATCGGTCCAGATTGCGCGCAGCCGTTCGCGCACATCAGGATCGCGCAGATCCTCCAGCATGATGCGATAGCGCGCCCGATCCGGGAACTGGGCATAAGCCTTTCCGGTGCCGGTGAAATCGGCATAGACTTCAATGCAATAGCCAATGTCAGCCACCAGCAGGAACGGCGGCCAGCCGTGGTCTGCGGGCAGCGCCTTGGCATAGCGTTCGGCCTGCCCCTTGGCCTGCACCATCGCCTTGGCCCAACCCGGCGTGCCGCGCCGGGCGGTGCCGCGCTTTACGCGGGCGGTGGCGGTCTGCCCGAAGATGTCGAGATCATCCTCACCCTTTTCCGCTGCCGCCCGGTCAGCCTCGCTGCCCTGCTTGGCCTCAAGGATGAAGCCGCCGCGTTTGTAGCAATCGATCCGGCCAAAGCTTTGCGTGCCATCGCCATTGTCCTGAAACACGCGGCGTTCGAACACGTAATCGTTGTGCCGGTCATCCGTGCGGCTGCCGGCGGGGGCATCCAGCCCGATCAGGTGGCACAACCCGTTGATGAAGCTTTGCGTATTGGCCAGTTCACTGCCGCCGGTATCGCGCCAGGCGGCAATGAACTTCTCGATCTCGGCAGCTTCGGTCATGGCCGCAGGGTAAAGCACAGCGGGTAACGGGGGGCAATGATGCTCGGCTTTTGCTCCGAACTGCTGCTCCGAACTGCGGCCCTGCCCCGAATCAGTCGGGGGCGGTGGGCACTTCCTGCGGTGCGCCCGGCTGCACCCGGTCTGGTTCCAGCACAGGCATCTCGTCAGGCTGGATCACCGGGGGCACGCCATCGGGTTCGGTCACCGGCGGGCTTTCGGGCGGGGATTGCGGTTCGATTCGGTCTGGCTGGGGAGAATCGGGGGTCGTGGCCATGGTGCGGCTCCTGAAATGCGGTGTTTCTTCCCCAACTCGCCGCGACTATACCCGGTTCCATCGTTGTGTGCATGGTCCAAATCCAAGGCGCTTGCCCTTTTCCGGCCACTGCGATAGGGGCACCGCTCGCTTTTCGCCGGATGCGGGCGTGGCGGAACTGGTAGACGCAGCAGGTTTAGGTCCTGCCATCGCAAGATGTGGGGGTTCGAGGACATGGAAGTTGGATCAGGATGCAGATCGTCGAAACCACCAACGAGGGCCTGAAGCGCGCCTACACCGTCACCATCCCCGCTGCGGACATTGCCGCGCGGGTTGAAGGTGAGGTCAAGAAGATCGCGCCGCAGATCAAGATGCCCGGCTTCCGCCCCGGCAAGGTGCCCGCAAACCTCGTGCGCAAGATGCACGGCCCGCAGCTTCATCAGGAAGCATTGCAGACCTCCATCCGCGAAGCGATGGACAAGCTGGTGGCCGACAACAAGCTGCGCCCCGCCATGCAGCCCGCCGTTTCGATGGGCGAAGGCTATGGCGAGGGCAAGGACGCCGAACTGACGGTTGAGCTGGAAGTTCTGCCGCAGATCGAAGCGCCTTCGCTCGATGGCCTGAAGCTGGAAAAGCTGACCGTTCCCGTGACCGACGCCGAAGTGGCCGAAGCGGTTGAGCGCATCGGACAGGGCCAGAAGTCCTTCGCCGACGCTCCCGAAGGCGCAGAAGCCAAGGACGGCGATCAGATCATCATCGACTTCCTCGGCAAGGTCGATGGCGTTGCCTTTGAAGGCGGCGCTGCTGAAGATACCCCGCTGGAACTCGGCGCGGGCCGCTTCATCCCCGGCTTTGAAGAGCAGCTGGTTGGCGTGAAGGCGGGTGACGAAACTGTCATCACCGTCACGTTCCCGGAAGACTATCCGGCCGAAAACCTCAAGGGCAAGGAAGCCACCTTCGACATCACCGTCAAGGCGGTGAAGGTTGCGGGCGAATTCGAAGCCAATGACGAATTTGCCAAGATGCTCGGCCTTGAAAGCCTTGAGCAGCTGCAGGGCCTGCTGCGCGGCCAGCTTGAGCAGGAAACTGCCGGCCTGACCCGCACCCAGATGAAGCGCGCGCTGCTTGATCAGCTGGCTGCGGGCCACGACTTTGCCGTGCCGCCTTCGATGGTCGAAGCCGAGTTCGAACAGATCTGGACCCAGCTTCAGCAGGAAGCCCAGAACGAAGAGAACCCGGAAGACGCGCTGAAGGAAATCGAAGCCGAGAAGGACGATTACCGCAAGATCGCCGAACGCCGCGTGCGCCTCGGCCTGCTCCTGTCGGAAATCGGCCAGGCCAACGGTGTGCAGGTTTCGGCCCAGGAAATGGAAATGCTGATCCGCCAGGCGGCGCAGCAGTACCGTGAACAGGACCGCCAGCGCTTCGTTGAATACGTGCGTTCCGAACCGCTCGCCGCGGCCCAGCTGCGTGCTCCGCTCTATGAAGACAAGGTCGTCGACTTCCTGTTCGACAAGGCCGAAGTCACCGAGCGTGAAGTGACCAAGGAAGAGCTGCAAGCCGCGATCGAAGCCGAGGAAGGCGCAGTCGCCGAAGCCAAGCCCGCTGCAAAGAAGGCTGCGCCGAAGAAGAAGGCTGCTGCTGCCAAGGAAGAAGCTCCGGCTGAGGACGCTGCTCCTGCTGCTGAAGCGGCTGAGGAAGCTCCGAAGAAGAAGGCTCCGGCCAAGAAGAAGGCTGCGGTTGAAGACGCTCCGGCTGCTGAAGCTGCCGCTGAGGAAGCTGCGCCTGCTCCCAAGAAGAAGGCACCGGCCAAGAAGAAGGCTGAAGACTGATCTCCATATCGGATTGATCCGGCCCGACGGGGCTGGATATCGGACGGCCCGGTGCGCATTTGCGTGCCGGGCCGTTGGCGTTTGCAGGCCAAAACTACGTAGTCTCCCGCAGCTTGAACGCGTATTTTGCTAAGGATTGGGCCGATCCCTCGGCTTCCGATCATTCTGGTGATTCGCGTGCGAGTCGCATTGTGGGATCATCCTGCGGCAAGGAACCTCCTTGAGGGTGACTGCCCATGCACACGGTACGCAATAGAGTGGCCTCGCGCCCACGCCCGCCCATCACGCACGCAGGCGCCAAGGTGGCGAAGTCCAAGACCCGAAAGCCACGCTGCAAGGAGCCAGCGTTTTTGCTGCGCACGGCCCATCCGCCAGCGTTCCCGGCGCACCTGATCGTGCCGCCGCCGCGTGGCGCGGTGATCTCGACCATGCCTTGGCCTGAAGCGCCAAAACAGAAGGCCCAAACTGCACCAAAGAAGCCCCAAAAGGCTGCAACCCGCCGGAAGACCGCACCAAAGGCAAAGGGCGGCGCCGGGAAAAAGCCGCGCAAGACCACTGCAAAGCACACTCCACCCCCGGCAACCGCCGCAAAGGAAGCGCCCGCGCCCATGACCACGATCGACCTGCTCGACCGCGCGCTGGCGATCCAGCCAGAGTCTCATCCAAGTTCACCGCCCCCATCCCCAGCCCCCTGCAATGCCTCCCCGGAAGCAGGGGGCGTTCCGCTGCCCCGATCCCGTGCCCCCGCACAGGTGCGGGGCAGCGGCTTGATCGATGCCATCGGGGATTGGTTGCGCCATGTTGCCAACAGGCTTGGCCGCTGGAGAGGCGGGCGGCGGAACGCTGGCTCGGATCGTGCCGCGTCTGTGCACGCTGCGGCTCGCCAACGTGCGTTGCAGGCGCAGTTCGAAGCGCTTGAGGCTTTGCGGGAAATGGCCAAGGCCGAGGACGCAGCATCGAACTGACGGGTGCCCATTGCCCGTAAATCGCAGTGATGGGTGGTTGGTAGCGCCTCATAACACCTTTGTGTTCATGCAGTTCCACGCAAATCCCCGGATTCGCGGTTAACGCCCTTGAACATCTGGCCGTGGCACGCGACATAGCGGGGTCTAACCAGATGAGGATTCCCATGCTCGACCTGTTCGGCGCTTCCGGCGCCAGTGTTTATGGTTCCCAGGGCAAGTTCAGCCACGATCCAGTGACCGGCGCACTGATTCCTGTCGTGGTCGAGCAATCGAGCCGTGGCGAACGCAGCTTCGACATTTATTCGCGCCTGCTGCGCGAACGCATCATCTTCGTGACGGGCGAAGTCGAAGACCACATGGCTTCGGTGATCATCGCCCAGCTCCTGTTCCTCGAATCGGAAAATCCGTCGAAGGACATTTCGATGTACATCAACTCGCCGGGTGGCGTGGTGACGGCAGGTCTCGCGATCTACGACACCATGCAGTACATCCGCCCGCGCGTGTCGACCGTGTGCATCGGGCAGGCCGCATCGATGGGCTCGTTCCTGCTCGCCGCCGGTGAGCCGGGTATGCGAATCGCGCTGCCCAATGCGCGGATCATGGTGCATCAGCCTTCGGGCGGCGCACGCGGCATGGCTTCGGACATCGAAATTCAGGCGCGCGAAATCCTGCGTATCCGCAAGCGCATGAACGACCTCTACGTCAAGTTCACCGGCCGCACGCTCGACGAGATCGAGAAGGCAATGGACCGCGACACGTTCCTCGAAGCCGAAGAAGCCTTGAAGTTCGGCCTTGTCGACAAGGTTTTCGAATCGCGCCCGGCCACCGATGCGGTTGGCGAGGAAACAGGTTCGGGCGGCGCGCCGACCTGATCGAATGCCTTCGGTGGCCAAAGTCTTAAGCCCTGCGAAAGGCTTTGGCCGCTAAGGACGTGATACACATTATCGAGTCCGGTTGATTAATGCCCTTGCGGTAGTAGGATAGCCGGACCCGCCTCTCGTGGAGGGGCGCCTGGGATGGACGAATGACCAAGCTTTCTGGATCGGATACCAAGAGCACTCTGTACTGCAGCTTCTGTGGGAAGTCGCAGCACGAAGTGCGCAAGCTCATTGCCGGGCCAACCGTGTTCATCTGCGATGAATGCGTTGAACTGTGCAACGACATCATCCGCGAAGAGACCAAGGCCGGCATCGCCGGGAAGAAGGATGGCGGCGTACCCACCCCGCGTGACATCTTCGAGACCTTGAACGATTATGTGATCGGCCAGGACCGCGCCAAGCGCGTGCTCTCGGTGGCGGTCCACAACCACTACAAGCGGCTGAAGCACAGCGGCAAGGGTGGTGAGGTTGAACTCTCGAAATCGAACATCCTGCTTGTCGGGCCGACCGGTTGCGGCAAAACCTTGCTTGCACAGACTCTGGCCAAGACGTTCGACGTGCCCTTCACCATGGCCGATGCCACGACGCTGACCGAAGCCGGTTATGTGGGCGAGGACGTGGAGAACATCATTCTCAAGCTGTTGCAGGCGTCCGACTATAACGTCGAAAAGGCCCAGCACGGCATCGTCTACATCGACGAGATCGACAAGATCAGCCGCAAGGCCGAAAATCCTTCGATCACGCGCGATGTTTCGGGCGAAGGCGTGCAGCAGGCGTTGCTCAAGCTGATGGAAGGCACCACCGCATCGGTTCCGCCGCAGGGCGGGCGCAAGCATCCGCAGCAGGAATTCCTGCAGGTGGACACCACGAACATCCTGTTCATCTGTGGCGGTGCGTTTGCCGGTCTGGACAAGATCATTTCGGATCGCCTCCAGAAGCGCTCGATCGGCTTCGGCGCGCACGTCGCCGATCCTGATAAGCGCAAGGTGGGCGAACTGTTGCAGAAGGCAGAACCGGAAGATTTGCTCAAGTTCGGCCTGATCCCCGAATTTGTCGGCCGTCTGCCCGTGATCGCAACGCTCGAAGACCTTGATATTGAAGCACTGGTCAAGATCCTGAGCGAACCCAAGAACGCGCTGGTCAAGCAGTACGCCAAGCTCTTCGAACTCGAAGACGTGACGCTGACCTTCACCGAAGACGCACTCGAAGCCATCGCCAAGAAGGCCATCGCGCGCAAGACCGGCGCGCGCGGGCTGCGCTCCATCGTCGAAGGCCTGTTGCTCGACACCATGTTCGACGTGCCGACCGAGACCGACATTGCCGAAGTCGTCGTCGACAAGGATGTCGTCGAAGGCCGCAAGGACCCCGTCCGTGTCCACAAGGGCAAGGAAGAAGCGGCCTGAGGGCTGGCTGAAACTGAACAACAAAAAGGGCGGGGCCACACGGCACCCGCCCTTTTTTCTTGGGGTTTATATCGCTTGCAAACACGTGCCCGATTTTTTCGACATTGCGAGCGTAGCGAAGCAATCCAGAGCGCCGCTGCGCTGACACTGGATTGCTTCGTCGATGTGACGGGAATAATGGTTCTGCAAAGAAGGCGGTGACGTGGGATCGGCTGGCGTTTACCGGCATTCGGTGGGATTTTTCCTTAGAAATCGGGCATTTTTGAGAGGCCGGGCCGCTCCTACATGCTTTCTGCAAAAAGTCGGCGGAACCCACTTCTGAGGGCAAATTCGGCGACTTTCCCGATGTTAACGCCTTCCCCTCTTAAGTGCCGCCTAAAAGGCCTCTGAAGCCTTGTTTAGCGCCGCTTAAGAGGCATTCGCAAGGGGTGGAAATGGGCCGGTTCACAAGCGGAATTCAATTTTTTCCGCCAACTTTCGCATGATGGCCTAAAATCAAATGCAAAACCTCCAAAAATACCATATAATCAATATCTTCCTCGCATAGTGAGGGTGGAACGGCAATGTTGCTAAGTCGGCGGTTTTTTGGCGCTCCAAAGCGGAGCGCTTCCTATCTTTTCCGGGCCGGAAAAGTTCGCGGCTTTCGAAGCCTTGCCGATCGGCGCGGCTGGCCGTATTCTGCCACGGCCACCACACGTTTCGGACGTATGCCTTGGGCCTTTGGGGCATGTAGGCCGGTGATCCAAGGTTTTGGCCCAGATTGAGTCAAAACTCTCTTCAGAGAGAAGCGCTGGGCATGTATGCGATCCTGCAAGTTGTGGCGGCGGTGCTGGGTGCAGTCCTGAACCTCCTGCTTGCCTATCAGGCCTACATGACCAAGAAAAAGGCGTGGAAGGTCGTTGTCCCTGCGGTTTCGGCGATTGCCTTTCTCGCGACGTCGGCGGTGCGGGCCGGGTTGATCGGTTGACAGCGCGGGCTGCGCACTTATGCTTGGCTTTCCTCAACATCGTTTCGGACGTTATGCCTTGGGCCTTTGGCATGTAGGCTGTTGAGCTCCTTCGCATTGACCAAGGCCAGAGTTGCGCGCCGATCTGAGCCGGGCTATTGCATCAACGCTGCGTTACGTTTCGGACGTAAATCTCGGAAGTGGGCTTGTACATGCTTCCCTGGAACCACCCTTTGACCATTTTAGTTTGAACCTCCGCGATGCTCGCGCAGGACGCGGTAAACCATGCGTTCGTGGATAAACAACTGCCGCGCAATTTCTTTGCCGGTCAAACCTGTTTCGTGAAGCTCAAGGGTCGTGTCCCGGTACGTGGTGTAGGTTCTGCCGGTAGCGAAGCTGACCGGACACGCGCTAATCGATAAAGCGCTGTAGTGTCCGGTCAGTTTCG
>NZ_NCII01000028.1 GCF_002256775.1 Novosphingobium sp. 17-62-19
ACGTCACCCTTGACCGTGGCCATGATGATCTTGCCCTTGGCCTTGGCCCCGGGCTGCTTGGCGGCTTCGATGAAGGGGATGAGGTGGGCCACGGCCTTTTTCATCACGCGGGCCGATTTCACCACTTGCGGCAGGAACATCTTGCCCGAACCGAACAGGTCGCCGACCGTGTTCATGCCTTCCATCAGCGGGCCTTCGATCACTTCGATCGGGCGGCCACCGCGTGCATCGATCATCACGCGCGCTTCTTCGGTATCCTCGACGACATAGGCGTCGATGCCCTTGACCAGCGCGTGTTCAAGGCGGCGCACGACATCCCAGCCGCGCCATTCCTCGGCGGCCTTTTCAGCGACAACATCCTTGCCCTTGTAGCTTTCGGCCAGTTCGATCAGGCGTTCGGTGGCGGTCTGTTCGCCTTCGGCCACCTTGCGGCGATTGAGCACGACGTCTTCGCAGGCTTCACGCAGCACCGGGTCGATCTGGTCATAGATGTCCAACTGGCCTGCGTTGACGATGGCCATGTCCATGCCCGCAGGAATGGCGTGGTAGAGGAACACCGAGTGCATCGCGCGGCGCACGATTTCGTTGCCACGGAAGCTGAACGAGAGGTTCGAGAGACCGCCCGAGATGTGGACATGCGGGCAGCGCGCCTTAATCTCGCGCGTGGCTTCGATGAAATCCAGCCCGTAGTTGTCATGCTCTTCGATGCCGGTGGCGACGGCGAAGACGTTGGGATCGAAGATGATGTCTTCGGGCGGGAAGCCGATGCCGACGAGCAGATCGTAGGCGCGGGCGCATATTTCGACCTTGCGCTCCTTGGTGTCGGCCTGGCCCTTTTCATCGAAGGCCATGACGACAACGGCAGCGCCATAGTCCATGCATTTGCGGGCGTGCGTGAGGAAGGCTTCTTCGCCTTCCTTCATCGAGATCGAATTGACGATGGGCTTGCCCGAAACGCATTTCAGGCCTGCTTCGATCACGTCCCACTTGGAGCTGTCGATCATCACCGGCACGCGGGCGATGTCCGGTTCGGCAGCGATCAGCTTAAGATAGGTGGTCATCGCCTCGACCGCGTCGAGCAGGCCCTCGTCCATGTTGACGTCGATCACCTGCGCGCCGTTTTCCACCTGCTGGCGCGCGACTTCGACGGCCTTGGGGTAATCGCCGGAGAGGATCAGCTTTTTGAACGCGGCGGAGCCGGTGACGTTGGTGCGTTCGCCGACGTTGACGAAGCGGGAGCCGGAGGGGGCCGAAGCGGTGGTGGTGTTCATGTTACTTTCTTTCTCATCCTCCCCGATCCGGGGAGGGGGACCGCCGGTACGGCGGTGGAGGGGGTTATCGTTCCGGCGCTGCGCTGTGTGGAGAACCCCCTCCACCACGCTTCGCGCGGTCCCCCTCCCCGCTGGCGGGGAGGATCGGTTTAGGCAGCCATGATGAACGGTTCGAGACCTGCGAGGCACGTGACCGTTTCGGGCACGGCCATCTCGCGGGCGGGCAGGCCCTGCACCGCCTGCGCCATCGCCGCGATGTGCGCGGGCGTGGAGCCGCAGCAGCCGCCGAGGATGTTGACCTGTCCGTGGTCGGCCCATTCCTTGACAAGGCCCGCCGTGGTTGCAGGCATTTCATCATATTCGCCCAGTTCGTTGGGCAGGCCGGCGTTGGGATAGACCATGATCAGCGTGTCGGCGATTTCGGACAGCGTCTTTACGTGCGGGCGCAGCTGGGTGGCGCCGAACGAGCAGTTGAGACCGATGGTCAGCGGCTTGGCATGGCGGATCGCGTACCAGAATGCCTCGACCGTGTGGCCCGAGAGGTTGCGGCCCGAAAGGTCGGTCAGCGTCATCGACATCATGATCGGGATTTCGCGGCCGAGTTCCTTTTCGACCTGCCGCACGGACATGACGCCTGCCTTGGCATTGAGCGTATCGAACACGGTTTCGATCAGGATGAAGTCTGCGCCACCTTCGACCAGCGCGTGGACCTGTTCGGCATAGACATCGACCAAGTGGTCCCAGTCGATCTCGCGGAAGCCGGGGTCGTTGACGTCGGGGCTGAGCGAAAGCGTCTTGTTCGTGGGGCCGATGGCACCGGCGACGAAGCGGGGGCGGCCATCCTTTGCCGTGAATTCATCGGCCACGCGGCGGGCGAGTTGCGCCGATTGCACGTTGATTTCGCGCACGAGGTGTTCGGCGGCGTAATCGGCCTGGCTGATGCGGTTGGCGCTGAAGGTATTGGTTTCGGCAATGTCCGCACCGGCGTTGAAATAGGCGCGGTGGATGGACTCTGGCACTTCGGGCTTGGTCAGCGCAAGGATGTCGTTGTTGCCCTTCTGGTCCTTGGCAAGGCCCAGCGTGCCGGCATAGTCGGCTTCGGTCAGCTTGAAGTTCTGAATCTCGGTGCCGAACGCACCATCGGTGATGAGGATGCGCTGCTTGGCCTGCTCAAGGAAGGCGGTGCGGGCGGTCGAAGGTGTGAGAATCACGCGGCTTTCTCCAGCGCAGGGCGGGTCGGGCGAAGGCCAAGGAGATGGCAGATCGCGTAAGACAGCTCGGCGCGGTTGAGGGTGTAGAAGTGGAAATCGCGCACGCCACCGGCATAGAGACGGCGCGCAAATTCGGCGGCGATGGTGGCGGCGACGAGCTGGCGCGAGGCGGGGTGCGTGTCGAGGCCTTCGAACAGGCCATCCATCCACGCCGGGATCGCAGCGCCGCAGGCGGCGGCGAATTTGCGGGTTTGTGCGACGTTGGAGACGGGCAGGATGCCGGGGAGGACCGGGGCATCGATGCCCGCAGCCGCCAGCTTGTCGCGGAAGCGGAAGAAGGTTTCGGGTTCGAAGAAGAACTGGCTGATGGCGCGGGTGGCCCCGGCATCGAGCTTGCGCTTCAGGTTGTCGATATCGGCCTGTTGGCTGGGCGAATCGGGGTGCGATTCAGGGTATGCCGCCACTGAGATTTCGAACGGGGCGATGGTCTTCAGGCCAGCGACCAGTTCGGCAGCGTTGGCATAGCCTTCGGGGTGCGGGGTGAAGGGCACGCCGGGCGCGCCCATGTCTCCGCGCAGCGCGACGATGTGGCGCACGCCTGCTTCCCAATAACTTTCGGCCACTTCGCGGATTTCGGCCTTGGTGGCATCGACGCAGGTCAGGTGCGCGGCGGCGGGGAGCTTGGCGTCCTTGATGATGCGGGCGACGGTACCGTGAGTGCGATCACGGGTGGAGCCGCCCGCGCCATAAGTCACTGATACGAAGTGCGGCGCGAACGGGGCGAGGGTTTCGACCACGTCCCACAGCTGCACCATCAACGCGTCGGTCTTGGGCGGGAAGAATTCGAACGACACGTTGATGTCGCCCGGCAACCCGGCAAACAGTGGGGTATCGAGCGCGGTGCGGGCTTCGCGGAGTTGATCGTAGCTGGCGTTCATGGGTCTTCAGGCCTTCCGGCTTTGGCGCGGTTCTAATTGTGTGACGCTGTCTTCGCGCCTTGTGGCGGTCCACAGCTTCACCACGAGTTCGTGGCCCGCCAGCGCGCGGGTCTCGTGCGGGGCGAAGCCGGCATCGCGCAGCATCGCTTCGATCTGCGCATCAGAAAAGCCGAGGCGGGCGTGGGCGTGGGTCTGGCGCAGGTCTTCGCGATCATGCGCGGCGAAATCGACGATGGCGATGCGGCCGCCGGGTGCAGTGACGCGGGCTGCGCCTGCCAGCACGGCTTCGGGCGCTTGAGCATAGTGCAGGACCTGATGGAACAGGACCGTGTCGAAGCTGCGCGCGGCGAAGGGGAGTTGCGCGAAATCGCCCAGCACCAGTTCCACGCTATCGGCGCGCAGATCCTGCAGGCGGGCACGGGCGATGCGCAGCATGTCGGGGCTTTTGTCGAAGGCGACTACGTGCGCGGCGTGGGCGGACAGCAGTTCGGCGATGCGCCCGGTGCCGGTGCCGACATCGAGCAGGCGGCCGAGGCCGGTTTCTCCGGCAAGGCCCAGAAGCATTTCGGTGAGCGCGGATTCGACCGGACCATCGGCGATGTGGAGCGAGCGCAGCTCGTCCCATTCCTCGGCATGGCGGGCAAACCATTCGAGCGCGTGGGTCTGGCGCGAGGAGCGGATGGCATCGAGATGCTGGCGATCTTCGGCGCAGCGGCGGGCGAAGGCGGCGTCCTGCTGTTCGGCCACATCAAGCAGGCGGGCGATGGCAGCGATCAGGGGATTGTCCGAACCTTCGCCCAACCCACTGCGCAGGAACACCCACGCGCCTTCCTTGCGCCGTTCGGCAAGGCCCGAATCGCACAGGATCTTGATATGGCGGGAGACGCGGGGCTGGCTTTGCCCGAGCACCTGCGCAACTTCGCCCACGGCGAGTTCCATGCTGGCCAGCAGACGCAGGATGCGCAGTCTCGTCGGGTCGTCAAGCGCACGGATTGCGTCGTGAATAGCCATGGAGAAGGGATATAAAGAAAACTTTATACGTGTCAACGGATATAAGGATCGCTTTATATGATCTGTTAGCAACACATACAATCGGCATGTAACAATTGCGTTGAGTCAAGGCCGCCGATAGAACAGCGCCGTCAGACCGGCAATGCGCGCTTTGCGCCATGGAGCGGTTACAGGATCAGCCCCTATGGGCCACTTGAGAGGTACTGAGATGAAGAAATACCCGAGCCTCGCCATTGTTGCCGCCGCCGCGCTGGCACTTTCCGCCTGCGGCAAATCGGACGATGCATCCGAAGCAGCAGAAGAAGACACAGTGGAAATGCCTGCGGACGAACTGCCTGCGATGGAGCCTTCGGCGGCTGCCCCTGCCCCCGCGCCTGTGGTTGACGCTTCCGCTGCTGCCGATGCCGAAGCTGATGCCGTGCGCGATACGGCAAACAACGCTGCCGCTGTCGCTGCTGCTGCCCAAGCCGCCGCTGCCGAAGGCGACGAAGCGCCTGCACAGTAAAGTGAGCGCCAATCCCATCCCCGTCAGAACGCCTGTGCGCACGCTGTTGATCGGTGTGATGCTGAGCGTACTGGCGGGCTGCGGATCGGCTGACGAAAAGCCCGGCGGGGTTACCCGTGATGAGGCTGCCGCGCTGGATGCGGCGGCCGAAATGCTCGACAAGCGGGACCTGCCGGACCTGCCCGAAGCAACGGTTCCGGCTCAGGGTGCGCCAGCGCCTGCGGCTTCCTGAACCGGGACGGCTTCGACCAGTCTTGTTACAAGCCAGATGCGCACCGCTCCGGCCAGTCCGGGCGGCGCCTGGCTTCTGATGCGCTCCGCATCGATCCGCGCGACAAGCGCGTTGACCGGCACCCCTTCTCCCACAGCCGCATCACGCAGCATGTCCCAGAACAACGGTTCGAGACTGATAGAGGTCTTGTGCCCGGCAATCTCCACCGAGCGTTTGACCGGCGGGTGATAGGGTGGAGTCAAGACTTGGATGTCCCGACCGCAGAACGGGTACAGTGACTATTTGTAGGAATTGAGAGCATGTTGCATCATGGCATACCCGCGATTGGGTGGGGCTAAGTGGTGACGATCACTCTCGAAATTCATTCCGAAGGCATCGCGAGGAACAACGAACTGCTTTGACCTACCGTCTTTCTTGATCACGTGGATCGAGATTGCTTTGTCGTCAACGAAGCCAATACGGACATCGTCGAAAGGATCGATCCCGTTCGTTGTATTACGGATGGTGTGCTTTGCGACGAATTTGTCGCCCACAGGGATCAACGTCATCACCCCCCCTCTATTGAAATTGACGGGCGGAGCTTTCTACCGAAACTCCGCCCACGATTCATGAATCAATACATATGCTGGCCGCCGTTGAGCGACATGGTGGAACCGGTAACGAACCCGCCATCGTCGGCAGTCAGGAAGGCAACGCCGCGAGCAATTTCCTCGGCATGGCCAAGGCGACCGACCGGAATCTTGGCAACGATCTTTTCGAGCACCGCGGGCGGCACGGCGGCGACCATGTCGGTATCGATATACCCTGGTGCGATGGCGTTGACGGTCACGCCGTACTTGGCGCCTTCCTGTGCCAGCGCCTTGGTAAAGCCATGGATGCCCGACTTGGCGGCGGCATAGTTGACCTGACCATATTGCCCGGCCTGCCCGTTGATCGAACCGATATTCACGATGCGGCCCCAGCCGCGTTCACGCATACCGGGGAAGGTAGCCTTGGCCATATTGAAGCAGCCACCAAGATTGATGCGCATGACTTCGTTCCAGTCATCGAAGCTCATCTTGTGCAGCACGCCATCGCGCGTGATCCCGGCATTGTTGACCACGATATCGATCTCGCCCACCTCGGCAGCGATGCGGGCGCAGCCATCAAGTGCTGCGTGATGATCACCCACATCGAAGCGGTATGCGGGGATGCCGGTCTCTGCGGTAAAGGCCCGTGCCTTTTCATCATTTCCGGCATAGTTGGCCACGACCGTACGGCCCTGCGCCTTCAATGCCATGCAAATGGCCTGCCCGATTCCGCGCGTTCCGCCGGTGACTACTGCAATTCGCGACATTCACAATCTCCCGAAATTCGCTCACGCGGCTACGGTAGGTTCATGACGGGGATGCGACAAGTTACCAAATACGCAAATGCTGCAGGTGCAGCAACGAATTGCTGCAAAGCAACCTGCAGCAACATAAGATCACACAGAAATTGATAAAGAAAACGCGCGCTCAATTGATCGTTTAATTGGAGCGCATTTCCGTAAATCAGTGTCAGAAGCGGAACTGGGTTCCGACATAGACCGCCTGATTGTCCTGCTTGCCATCGGTAAGCGGCAACAGCCGGTCACGCTCAGGCGAGTAGCGCACGCCGGCGGTGACATTGAGATTGCGGGTCAGGCGATAGCTGCCGCCGAGATCGACCTGATAGTCACCTTGCCCTTCGAGCGTGCGCGGTGCGCGGCCAGCCTGATCGCGGCCTTCAGCTTCGATCCGGGGCGCAAAGCGGCTGGGCTTTGACGCAGGGCTAGCAACTTTGAACTGTGCGAGATCGGGCATATCGATCCGCTGCATATCCGCGAGCGGCGAAGCTGAAGCTGCCGGCGTTGCAAAGCTGGCATAGCCGCGCGCAAGACCAAGGTTGAACGCCATCGGTGCGATGCGCACTTGCGAAGTACCTGCCGCAGACGAGGCATCAGCCAGCGTTTTGCGGACGGCAAAACCCTGTGCGCTGAGCGAATCAACGCGAACGGCAACGGTGACCGAGCGATTAGGGCGGCCATCTGATCCGGCCGGCGTGAAGCGGAACAGCTTACCGCTTTTCAAAGCGCGGACCGTGATTTGTGCAGCGAGTCGTTCGTCCACCGAAGCAGGCGTGAACGAACCGATGCCACCGCGCGCTGCAAGGCTGACAGGAGCCTTGTCGAAACCGCTGGAGAAAGCAGACGTAACAGTAGGCGCAACGAGCAGCGCGAGACCGATGGCTCCGCCAAGAATCAACGGGTTGCGCGCACCAGACAAGGGCAGGCGGCGACGCATGGCGCCATCTTCCGCTGATTTTCTGCCCCGTCCAAACATCGTAAAACGCCTTCGCCCCATTTTGAGCTTAGCCTGCAGAAGCCTGCAAAGCCGCCCTGTCTACCTACTCCCACCTGCACATTCGCGGTTCAGCGATTCCATGCAAGCGCTTTATTCAATGACCCTCAATACGGATGAAAGGTGAAAGTTTCCAGTACCAAGCCCCGTATTGTTACCGCTGACAGAAACTTCCCTGTCAGGTGTGGCCCAATGTCCACATTCAGGATCAAAAGATAACCTCATGCAGCGCCTTGCCCGGCCTCTTGGGATTCAGCAAAGGTTCACGCGTGCGCAAGCCAATTGCGCTCGTTGTTTGGAGGGCCAATCGCGTCCCCCTTCATCACGCTTGCCGCATGGTGCGCGGCGGTGATAGAGGCCGATTTCAGCACGCGCCGTTCACGGATGCGCAAACCTGCGGCAACATGGCTGCAAGCAAGGACTGTTTCGTAGTGACCACTACTGTCAAAACTGGGCGCAACACCCGCAAGATGCTGGTTGGCGGCGCGATCATCGCCAGCATGGCCGTTCTCGTCAGCGGTTGCGGCAAGAAGGAGCGGCCCAAGGCCGACCTCGCCGCAAGCCAGGTCACCACGATTGGCGTCAATTCCTATCTCTGGCGCGCCAGCCTTGACGCGCTGTCGTTCATGCCCCTGCTCCAGACCGACAGCAACGGCGGCGTGATCGTGACCGATTGGTACGCCAATCCCAAGAGCCCCGGCGAACGTGTGAAGGTGACGGTTTCGATCGTCGATCAGGATCTGCGCGCCGATGCGCTGCGCGTGGCGGCCAGCCGCCAGATTTCGCAGGGTGGCCAGTGGGTCGATGCTCCGGTGCAGGCTGCCACCGTGCAGAAGCTGGAAGACATCATCCTGACCAAGGCGCGTGATCTGCGCCGCGCGGCGATTGCGGGGTAATTCCGCTACAGGCGAATCTTGCGTGTCATGGCTGCGCTGCCTAGAGGAGCGCGCATGACCGCGAACATTCCCGCCAATACCGCTCCAGAGCGCTTCGATCCCGCCATTGCCGACACCCGTTGGCAGCAGGTGTGGGACGAGGAGCAGTCCTTCCGCGCCGATGATTCGAGCGTAAAGCCCCGTAGCTATGTGCTGGAGATGTTCCCCTATCCTTCGGGGCGCATCCACATCGGCCACGTGCGCAATTACACGATGGGCGATGTGCTTGCGCGCTACAAGCGGATGCGCGGGTTCGAAGTGCTCCACCCGATGGGCTGGGATGCCTTCGGGATGCCCGCCGAAAACGCGGCGATGGAAAAGGGTGTCCACCCCGGCGGCTGGACGCGCGACAATATTGCCAACATGAAGGCGCAGTTGAAACGGCTGGGTTTTGCGCTCGATTGGAGCCGCGAGATCGCGACCTGCGAGCCGGAGTACTATGGCCACGAACAGGCGCTGTTCCTTGATCTTTATGCTGCGGGCCTTGTCTATCGCAAGGAATCGACGGTCAACTGGGATCCGGTGGATCACACCGTGCTCGCCAATGAGCAGGTGATCGATGGGCGCGGCTGGCGGTCTGGCGCGCTGGTGGAGAAGCGCAAGCTGAACCAGTGGTTCCTCAAGATCACCGACTTTGCCGACGAGTTGCTCGAAGGTCTCTCGACGCTGGACAAGTGGCCCGAGAAGGTGCGCACGATGCAGGAAAACTGGATCGGCAAGAGCCAGGGCCTGCAGTTCGGGTTCGATCTTTCGAACGGCGAGCGGGTGGAGGTTTACACCACCCGGCCCGACACGATTTTCGGCGCGAGCTTTGTGGCCGTGGCTGCGGATCACCCGATTGCGCAGAGCGTGGCGGCAGGTTCAACAGACGCGCAGGACTTCATTGCACTGTGCAAGCAGGGCGGGACCACAGCGGCTGAGCTGGAAACGGCGGAGAAGCTGGGTTTCGACACCGGGATCACCGCCAAGCACCCGTTCACGGCCGAGGACCTGCCAGTCTTCATCGCCAACTTCGTGCTGATGGAATATGGCACCGGCGCGATCATGGCCGTGCCGGGGCACGACCAGCGCGACTTCGATTTTGCCACCAAATACGGTCTGCCGATCCTGCGCGTAGTTGCCGCCGATCCTGCCGACGCGGACAAGCCCTTTGCGGGTGAGGCCGAGGCTGGCGATGGCGTGCTGGTGAATTCCGGTTTCCTTGATGGCATGAGCGTGGGTGAGGCCAAGGCCGCAGTCATTGGCCGCGCGCAAGGAGAAGGCTGGGGCGAAGGCAAGACCGTGTGGCGCCTGCGCGACTGGGGCGTGAGCCGTCAGCGCTATTGGGGCACGCCGATCCCGTTCATCCACTGCGAGGTTTGCGGTGTGGTGCCGGTGCCAAAGAAGCAGTTGCCGGTGACTTTGCCAGAGGACGTGACGTTTGATGTGCCCGGCAATCCGCTGGATCGGCACCCGACATGGAAGCATGTCGATTGCCCACAGTGCGGCCATCCGGCGCGGCGCGAAACCGATACACTCGACACTTTCGTCGATTCGTCTTGGTATTTCCTGCGTTTTGCCAGCCAGCCGGAGGACCGGCCGTTTGATCCCGAAGAAATCAAGCGCTGGCTGCCAGTGGAGCAGTATATCGGCGGGATCGAACATGCGATCCTGCACCTGCTCTATGCGCGGTTCTGGACGCGGGCGCTAGCGCGGATCGGCAAGATCGAGGTGACAGAGCCGTTCGGCAGCCTGTTCACGCAGGGGATGGTGACGCACGAGACTTATGAGCGGAAGAATCCCGAGAACGGGCAGCCGGTGTTCTTCTCGCCCTTTGAAGTGGAGCGCACGAGCGAGGGTGCAACGCTGAAGGCTGATGGCGCGCCGGTGGAAGTGGGCCGTGTCATCAAGATGTCGAAGTCCAAGAAGAATGTCGTGGACCCGGACGAAATCGTTGCCAAGTACGGGGCGGATGCGATCCGCTGGTTCATGCTTTCGGACTCCCCGCCCGAGCGCGACCTGCCGTGGTCCGAAGCCGGGATCGAGGGCTGCGCGCGCTTTGTGCAGCGGTTGTGGCGCTTGTTCGGGCAGGAAGGCGCTGGCGGGGCGGGCGCAGACGCGCATGAAGACAAGGCGCTCGACCGCAAAGTCCATCAAACCGTAGATGGTGTCGCCAAGGACATTGAGGCGCTCTCGTTCAATAAGGCGGTGGCGCGCATCTATGAGCTGACCGGCGTCATCGAGAAGGCGGGCTATTCGGCCAGCCGCACCCAGGCAATCCGCGCCCTGCTCAAGCTCGTCTCGCCCATGATGCCGCACATCGCCGAAGAAGCATGGGCGAAAAACACCTTCGGAAACTTCGGGCTGATCGCCGATGCGGCTTGGCCCGAGGTTGATCCGGCGCTGCTGGTTGATGACGAAGTGACCGTTGCCGTTCAGGTCAAAGGCAAACTGCGAGATACGCTGACGGTGGCCAAGGGCACGCCGAAAGAAGAACTTGAGCGCCTTGCCCTTGCGTCCGAGAAAGTGCAGCGTGCGCTGGAAGGGGCGGAAGTGAAAAAGGTGATCGTTGTGCCTGACCGTCTGGTGAATCTTGTCGCCTAAGCGCCTGCTTCTGCTGGGCGCGCCGCTGCTGCTGGTCGGGTGCGGGTTGCAACCTATGTATACCGGCGGTGGCACTGGCAATGTGGCGCGCGCGCTATCCGACATCGCGATTTCTCCCATCGAGGGGCAATCGGGCTGGCTGGTGCGCAATGCCCTGGCCGACCGGCTGGGCGCTGGCGCGAAGAGCGATGGCACGCGCTATCGTCTCGACATCCGGCTGGACGACAAGGTCGAGGGGTTGGGCCAGCTGTCGAACGACACGATCACCCGCGAACGTCGCACTTTGCGGGCGCGGTATCAGCTGATCGATCAGCAGGATGGCGAAGTCCTGCTGGATGCGACCGCCGGGTCCGATGCCGGGTTCGATGTGGTGAACAGCGAATACGCGGTGATTGCAGCCGAGCAGACCGCGCTCGAAAACCTGTCGCAGGAAGTGGCTGACCAGATCATTACCCGCGTTTCGGTCCGCCTGCGCGACACGCCGTGACGGCGCGGTGAAGGTTACCCAAAAGAACTTTGCGAGCAGTGCCGCCCGCGCGGTAAAGGATTGCCGCGTCTTCTATTTCTGCGGCCCCGACGAATCGGGCGCAAGTGACGCAGCAGCGCGAATCAGTGCGATGCTGGCTGCGGCGCTGGGTGAGGCCGAAAAGGTTGACCTGAGCGGCAGCGAATTGAAACGCGATCCTGTGCGGCTGGCCGACGAAGCGCGCTCAGTCTCGCTGTTCGGTGACAAGCGGATCATCTACGTGCGCGCCACGGGCGACGATGCCCACGATGCCGTGGCAGCATTGCTGGAAAGCCCGGTAGGGGGCTGGCCGGTGATCATCGTTGCCACATCGGCCACCGACAAATCGCGCATCGCCAAGCTGCTGGACAATCGCGACGATGCCATGGTGGGCATGTTCTACCCACCCGACCTGCGCTCCGTGGCAGGGACCGTGCGGAGCATGGGCGATGCTGTGGGCGTTCGGCTCAGCGATGATCTGGCCGAACGGATTGCGCGGTCCACCGCCCTCGACACACGCATGGCACGCAGCGAGATCGAGAAGCTGGCGTTGTTTCTGGATGCGAGTCCACAAGCCCCGCGTCAGGCAGATGCTGCGGCGCTGGACGCGATCTGCGCTGTGAGCGAGGATGACGGGATGATGCCGCTGGTCAACGCGGTGTTGAGCGGCGAAGTGCGCAAAATTCCCTCCGAGCTTTCCCGAATGCGCGAACAGGGTATCAATCCCGTAGGGCTGGTTCTGGCGCTTGAACGCCGCGCTGCACAACTGATTCAACTCGCCGCCCGGATCGGTGACCGCACTGACGTCAACAGTTTCATCGAGCAGGACAAGAGCGTGTTTTTTCGGGACAAACCCGACCTCAAGCAGCAACTGAAGCGCTGGCGCGGTGCCCGACTCACCCGACTGTGCGAACGACTCATGATGCTGCACCGCACCCTAATCGAGGACAACCGCAACGGAGAGCTGGCAGTTGCACAGGGTCTGGCAGAAATTGCACGCGCTGCTGCGCGGTAAACTGTGGCGGATTTCCGGTGTTCGGTGTGGTGAATCTCACTTCTGGACAGGAACCTGCTTGCTATCGCCGCCGCACTAGGTATTTTTGCGCAGTGCAATAACAATAGGTCGGTCGCACCAAGCACGAGTTCGAGCTTCGGTTCACCTGTCAATTCTTGACACGTGATTCAAAGCATGAGGGGCAGCAGAAGCGATGACGAAGCACATCCCGGCAAGCGAAATTCGCATGTCGCAGGAACGCAGGAGAGTGACCCTGCCTCTTGCGCCGTCGCTGGAGCAGCGACGCCTGCAGCTTTACGCTGTTTTCCTGTTATTTGATGCGCTGGCGATCTTCGGCGGGCTTGGTACGGCTTCATGGTTGTACCTGGGGGATTTCTTCGAGGCCGATTCGATCCTTCACACGCAAGTGATGATTCCGCTGTACTGGACCATTGCACTCAGCGTGCAGGTCTATTCGCTAACGTCGCTGCGCCGGATCAACTTTGCGCGCGGGCGTGCTGTGGTTTCGCTTCTCGGCGCGGAAGCAGTACTCCTGTTTGTTGGTTTTGCCACCAAGAGCACGGATGAATTCTCCCGCGTTTCGGCCATTCTCGGCCTCGCACTCAGCTTGATCCTGCTGGTGTGGCTGCGCTCGCTGGTTTGCCCGCTGGTTCATGCCCGCTGTGGTGAGGCAGCAACCAACACCCTTCTGATCGACGATGGCGGCGTGGCGCTGCGCGTACCGCACGCCTTCCATATCGATGCCCGCGAACATCATCTGGCACCTGACCTGGGCGATCCACACATGATGGACCGCTTGGGCCTGTACATGCTCAATATGGACAGGGTTCTGGTAAGCTGCCCGTCCGAACGACGGGCCGCATGGGCGCTCGTGTTCAAGAGCGCCAACGTTTCAGGCGAAATCGTTGATCCCGATGTACGAACGCTTGGCGTTATCGGCGCACGGCGTGAACGCGACTACAGCGCGCTGATCGTAGCGATGGGCCCGCTGGGCCTGCGCGCCCGCGCTATCAAGCGTGCGCTGGACGTGGCGCTGGCCGGCGGTGCTGTGCTGGCTTTGGCGCCGTTGCTGCTGGTGGTAGCACTGCTGATCAAGCTGGAAGACGGTGGTCCGGTATTCTTCGTGCAGAAGCGCACCGGGCGCGGCAACCGCTTCTTCCCGATCTTCAAATTTCGTTCGATGCGTGTCGAAAAACTGGACGCCAGTGGAAACCGGTCTGCCAGCAAGGACGATGACCGCATCACCCGCATCGGCCGCTTCATACGCGGCACCAGCATTGACGAACTTCCACAGCTTTTCAATGTCTTGCGTGGCGAGATGTCGATCGTTGGTCCCAGACCTCACGCGATCGGGTCACTGGCCGGGGACAAGCTGTTCTGGGAAGTCGATCATCGCTACTGGCTGCGTCACTCGCTCAAACCCGGCCTTACAGGGCTGGCGCAGGTGCGGGGCCTGCGCGGCGCGACCGATACCGAAAACGATCTTGCCCATCGTTTGCAGGCCGATCTTGAATATCTGGATGGCTGGACGATCTGGCGTGACCTGAAAATCATCATCAACACCGCCAGCGTCCTCGTTCACGATCGCGCCTTTTGATCTCTGCACTGTCAGTCAGATTGCGCGGACGGACTGCCTTTCTGGTTTTCGACCACAGGTTTGGGTGTGGCCGGGCAGGTCAGGCCGGGAATCTCCGCCTGCAACCGCTCTACCCGCTTGGAAAAGGAGCGATGGGTCGGCGCGCGCAAGAACCCGAGCCAGTCACGTTTGCGCAAACGATCAAGCAGGACGCTGCCCGCAGCAGCGTTGTAACCAGCGCAGTGGATCAAGCCGATGCCGAGCGAATCCGCTGCGTCTTCCATCCGGCGGCGCTTGGAGATGCCACCTCCCCGCCGATCCCGATGAATGATGTGCGCCAGTTCGTGCCCCGCGACCATCGCCAGTTCATCGTCATTCTGCGCAAGTGTGACCAGGCCGGCCGAGATCGAAACGTTGCGGGCATCGCTATGCGCATCAATGCTGCGATCCACTTCAAGCACCAGCCGCGCGGCGCAATGGCGTTTTGGGAGGATGGTGACCGCAAGGTTTGTTCCCTGGCGGCGGACTGTAATTTCGATCAGGCGTTCGGGCGACGTCGTGGCAATTTCCTCAAGCAGCGCTTCGGCCACCAGCGGGCCAGCCTTGCGCCGCTCGGCAATCGCGTCGACCGAGAATCCGCCGACGGCTTCGATCTCGTCCCCCACCACAAGCCCTGCGCGTTCCGCAGGGCCACCGGGCACGAGGGCTGCGACGACGGGGCGGTCGGCCAAGCCCAATGTGCTGGCCAGCACGGGCCAATCCGCCTTGCGGTACGCCCTTCGATCATCGAAAACCACGCCGATATCGGCCGCAACACCAGGGCAAAGCCCGCTTGCCGCATCGCGCAATCGCCATTCGACCTGCGCTACGCGAGCCATGTCCGCCCGCAATCGCGTCGGCCAGAGCACTGCCTCGTCCGAGGTTTCGCCGGCGCTCACGGGAATCGCAGTAGAAAGCGCCAATGCTGCAAGACCGCTGGCGCAGCGACGGAGCCAGACCTTGCCGCGCCCGCGCGCTACGTCCGCATTCAAAGCCATGCGATTCCCTTCAGGCCTAGGCAAAAACGTCTCCCGCCAAAAAGGGGATATGCATTTACACTTATGCCGCATTGCACCATTTCAACATGCTTGCTAGGTCCAAAATGGAAGAAACGGGAGGAGCACTGCACGGTGAATCGCCCTGCCCCTTCTGCACATGACGCCTACCATCAGTAAGTACCGAAAGTTACGCGGAAATCATGATAGCCGACAGGAGTCCACTTTGAAGATTGCCATTCTCGGCCTTGGCTACGTTGGTTGCACTGCAGCAGGATGCATCGCCAGCCAGGGGCATCATGTTCTTGGCATTGATGTAAGCGCAGCAAAAGTGGAAACGCTGAACGCGGGCCGCTCTCCGGTTTACGAACCGGGGCTGGACGATCTGATCACAACAGCACGGACCGAAGGTCGACTGGAGGCTGTAACCGAGATCGGCGACAAGCTTGACGATGCTGACATCGCCATTGTCTGCGTAGGCACGCCAAGTGGCGTCGATGGCGCGCACAACATGAGCTACATCGTGCAGGTAACGCGCGCGATTGCATCGGCGATCAAGCCTGACCGCGCAAAGGCGCTGACGGTCGTTTACCGCTCCACCATGCGCCCCGGCACGACCGAGCAGATGATCCTGCCGATCTTCCGCACCGCACTGGGCGATGCCTGCGATTCGCTGGTCGAACTGGTCTACAATCCCGAATTCCTGCGCGAGGCCACTGCGATTGAAGACTACTTCAATCCGCCCAAGATCGTGCTGGGCACCATCGACGGCACTCCTTCCGAGAGCATGGTTGCGCTGCACGAAGGCATCGAAGCGCCGATCTTCCACGTGGGCATCCGCGAGGCCGAGATCACCAAGTTCGTCGACAACACCTGGCACGCGGTAAAGGTTGCCTTTGCCAATGAAGTGGGTCGGGTTTGCCAGAATCTCGATATATCGGCCAAGCAGGTTCACCAGATTTTCGTTTCGGACACGAAGCTGAATATCTCGCCCTACTACACGCGTCCGGGCGGCCCCTTCGGCGGATCGTGCCTGCCAAAAGATGTGCGCGCACTGCAGCATATAGCAGCAGACACGGGCGCGCAGACACACCTCGTCGATTCGCTGCTGCGCAGCAATGATGCTCACAAGCACCACCAGTTCCTGCAAGCGACCCAAGGGCTTCAACCCGGTGCGCGCGTGCTGCTCGTAGGCCTTTCGTTCAAAGCCGATACGGATGACTTGCGCGAAAGCCCGGCGGTGGACATGGCCCGCAAGCTGCTCGACGCAGGCTATGCGCTGGACGTCTATGATCCACAACTGAAGCCGGAAAGCCTTATTGGCCAGAACCTTGGCTATGCCTATGCGATCCTGCCGACCATTGACGGTTTGCTGGTGGACAAGGCGACCGCCGAAGCGCGTGATTATGCCGTCGTGGTTGCTACCAATCGTCTGATCAAGGACCTGTCTGTGGAAGGCAAGCGCGTGGTCGATGTGAGCGCGATTGCATGAACGCGCCCGTCGCCGCATCTGACTTCGAATTTCCCACGGAGATTCCGGGCCTTCCGCTGAAAGGCAAAAAGGTGCTGATCGTGGTCGAGAACCTGCCGCTGCCGTTTGACCGGCGCGTGTGGCAGGAAGCGCGCACACTGAAGGCTGCGGGCGCGCTCGTCTCGATCATCTGCCCCACGGGCAAGGGATACGAGAAGCGGTTCGAGGTGATCGACGGCATCGACATCCACCGCCATCCCCTGCCGATCGAGGCGAGCGGGGCGCTGGGCTTCTTGCTGGAATATGGCGCGGCGCTGTTCTGGGAAACGGTGCTTACGTGGAAGATCTTCTTCAAGCGCGGGATCGATGTGATTCAGGGCTGTAACCCGCCCGACCTGATCTTCCTCGTTGCGCTGCCGCTGAAGCTCTTCGGCGTGAAGTACATCTTCGACCACCACGACATCAATCCAGAGCTTTATGAAGCCAAGTTCGACAAGCGCGGCTTTTTCTGGAAGCTGATGGTGCTGTTTGAAAAGCTGACCTTCAAGGCCGCCGATGTTTCGATGGCCACCAACCAGTCCTACCGCAAGATCGCCATCGAGCGCGGAGGCATGGACCCGGACAAGGTTTTCGTCGTGCGTTCCGGCCCCGACCTCAGCCGATTGAAGCGCGTGCCTCCGGTGGAAAGCTGGAAGAACGGGCGCCAATACCTCGTGGGCTATGTCGGCGTGATGGGTGATCAGGAAGGTATCGACCTGCTGATCGACGCGGTGGAGCACATCGTGCGCGTCAAGCAGCGCAGCGACATCCAGTTCTGTCTTGTTGGCGGCGGTCCGAGCCTTGCCAAGCTCAATGACCTGGTGGCCGAAAAGGGGCTGGCCGATTTCGTCCACTTCACCGGACGCGCACCTGATCAGGACTTGTTCGAAGTGCTCTCGACCATGGACGTTGGCGTAAACCCGGACCGGGTGAACGCGATGAACGACAAGTCGACCATGAACAAGATCATGGAATACATGAGCCTCGAGAAGGCCATCGTGCAGTTTGACGTGACCGAAGGCCGCTTTTCGGCGCAGGAAGCCTCGCTCTATGCCAAGGCGAACGACCCCGTCGACATGGCTGAAAAGATCATCGAACTGATCGAAGACCCGGCCCGCCGCGCCCAAATGGGGGCGCTGGGCCGCAAGCGCGTGGAAACCGAGCTTAACTGGGGCCACCAGATCGCACCTCTGATTGCCGCCTATCGCAAGGCGCTGAAGCTTGATGCCTGAAGCGCCCTCACCTGCTGCGGCTATGCCTTTGGCGAGAGGCATAGGTCCATGCCAGCGCTCCGACAGCAGCCGTTGCCCCGATATCAACGATCCAGTTGAGGCGCGGACCACGGTAGATCAGCACGTCGAGCGCGTGGAGCGACACCACGCGCACAACGATGAGCAGCGCCATCACAGCGCAAGCCATCCCAGCCGCCAACGCAACGCGCGAGCGACCGCCGGATTTGAGCACGCCGCTGCTGACAACCTTTGCTGCACCGAAGAACGCAGCCAAAGCGGCCGCAATGATGATCGCGCTGGCAATGACCGACTGGTATTCGCGCCGTGTCGAGTAGATGTTCTCGTCACGCAGTTCCCCACGCAGCAACAGACGCAAGCCTTCCTCAAGGCCGAAGATGCGCGAGAATGCGCAAGCCGTGAACAACAAGATTGCAGCCAACCAGACCGTGCGATGCCAAGGCGGCACTCTTGGCCCCGGCTGCGCAGCCTTGGCTGCGCGCGCCGCCATGATCGCAGTGATCGCATAGAGCGCCGCCGCCGCAAGGCCCAGCAATTCGGTCGATTTGTACATCGTCTTCTTAAACTCCCGAATCTCACTCAGCGCATGTCCGCATTTATTGCGATGCAGCATAGGTCATGCCGCGCTTCCTGCCAAAGTGGCACAGGCCTGTCCATAACTGGCAGGACCGGGCAGGTTTTGGACCCCAGCCTAGGCTTGCGCAGCAGGTGTGCGAGGGGTATGCGAACAATACTTGGCTTTTCGGCCAAATTTTCGGGCAGTTTTTCAAGGTGAAAGCCGGCATGGATATTACAATGGCTCGCTGCGCTGCAAGAACAGCCTTCCTTGTTGGAACGGCTTTGACAATTGCGGGATGCAGCACTGGCCCTGCCGCTCGCATCGGCATGGCAGCAGACACACCGGTTGCGTCGCTTGGACAGCAGGACTTTTCGGCAGACGAGGCCGAGATCTACACCTTGCGCCCGTCAGATGTCGTTTCGGTCACCGTATTTCGTGAGCCGGACCTTTCGGTCGAAAATATTCCGGTGGGCGCCGATGGTATGCTTTCGCTGCCGCTGGTCGGTTCGCTGAAGGTCGAAGGCATGACCACGCGTGATCTGGAGCGTTCTGTGACCGAGCGCTTGGCCAAGAGCCAGCTCATCGACCCGCGCGTTTCGGTGAACGTGATGCAGTTCGGCTCGCATCTGGTCACGGTCGAAGGTTCGGTTGAAAAGCCAGGCATGTTCCCATTCAAGCCTGGCACCCGCCTGACCGGTGCAATCGCACTGGCCGAAGGGCTGAAGCGCGAAGCCAAGCTCAGCGAAGTTGCGGTCTTCCGGCAGACCAAGGAAGGTATCGCAGTGGCCAAGTTCGACTATGGCGCAGTGCGTGCCGGCACCATGCTGGACCCGGTCTTGCTGCCAAGCGATCGCGTGATCGTGGGCACTTCGGGCCTCTCGCTGTTCTGGCAGGATCTGATCAAGTCGCTGCCTGCTTTCGCGCTGTTCACACGCTTCTGATGGTCTTCCCGCTCGGAACCGATCGCGCACAGAATTCTAAAGGGTTTTAACCGGAATGACCAACGCCAGCCTGACCCGATCGCCTAACGAGCACTACTTGCTCGATGATGGAGATTCCGCCGGTGCGCCCGCCAGCCTGATCAGTCTATCGATGATCAGAGGCATACTCTTCCGCCAGCGTTACATGCTGGCAGGAATCATTGGGCTGGCGCTGGTTGCGGCACTGGTCTTCACGCTGCTGACGCGCCCGATGTATAGCGCTGCGGCGACTGTCCGCATTGAGCCGTTCGTGTCTTACATCGTAAACGGCCAGAATCTTTCTCCCGATATCCCCACCAACGAAGTCGACCGCTTCATGCAGACGCAGTCGACCGTAATCACCAGCCGCAAGATCGCCTACGAAGTTGTTGATGCGCGCAAACTGGCTGACCGTGAGGATTTCATTGGCGAGCTTGCCAAAGTCCGTCCTGAAGGTGCGGACGACAAAGCCTGGAAAAATATGCGGCGCGAAGCCGCTGCCGACTTGGTAACTGGCGGTACGCGAGTGGTTATCCCCTCTGAAAATCGTATCATGACGATCAGCTACAGTTCTCCAAGCCCGACGATTGCGGCAGAACTGGCCAATGCGATCACTGATGCTTTCGTGCAGGAAGATGTCCGCCGCAGCATCGAGACAAACACGTACGCCCGCAACTATCTCCAGACTGAAATTGCCAAGCTGCAGCAGCGTGTGCAGGAATCGGAAGTTGCGACGAACGCTTACGCACGGATCAATGGCATCGTGGCGCAGGCACCGATGCTCGCCGCTACCAACGACGGTCAGGCGAGCCCTGCCCAGACGGTAAAAGTTGCCACACTCGCCAGTGTAAACCAGACCTACACAGAAACGCGTGCCAAGCGTATTGCCGCTGAGCAGCGCTGGAACGCAATTGCCAACGTGCCAGCCGCGCAACTTCCTGAAGTTCAGCAGAACTCCGCAATTCAGGAAATGGTGACCGAACGGTCAAAGGCTATCACCGAACTGTCGCAGCTGCGCCAGCGTTATGGTGAGGGATATCCTCGTCTGCGCGAACTGAATGCGCAGGTCACGTCTTTGACGACACAAATCAACAGCGCAACGGCGGCGGTCAAGAACAGCATCCGAGACGAATATCTGATCGCACAGCGTCAGGAATCGGCACTTGAAAGTGAATTGAGCAAGGTTTCGGGCGATACGCTGGTCGAGCAAGACAAGCGCGTTCGCTATAATATGCTTGATCGTGAAGCGACGGCGCTGCGTGCGCAGCTATCTTCACTGCTGGCCCGCTACAACGAAATTTCGGCTGCTGCAAACCTCAATTCGGGCACAAGCACCAAGCTGGATGCAGCGCGTGTTCCGGGCGGTCCGGTTTCGCCCAGCCTGCCCAAGAACATGCTGATCGGGTTGCTGCTCGGCACAGCGGTGGCGGTGGGCATTGCCCTGCTCCGCGAAATCTTTGACGACCGCATCCGCAGCACCGATGAAGTGGAGCGCAAGCTCGGCCTGCCGTTGCTTGGCTTCACGCCTGACGTAGGTGATCGCGATCTGGCCGAGGAAGTTTCCGATCCGTTCAGCTTGTTGATGGAATCCTACTCCTCGATCCGCAGCTCGGTTGACTTTGTGGTCCCCGGCAAGCACCGCGTATTGCAGATCACCAGTTCGGAACCTTCGGAAGGCAAATCGCTCACCGCCGCCACGATTGCCCGCAAGTATGCCCAGCTTGGCCGCCGGACGCTGCTGATCGACGCCGACTTGCGCAAGCCTTCGCTGTTTGCACTGTTCGGCACCAAACGCCCCGATGTCGGGTTTGTCGAAGTGCTGCTGGGTGACGTGAAATTCGAAGACGCGCTGATCAAGGGTACGCCTGAAAATCTCGATGTGCTGCCCGTGGCGCGGTCGAAGATCAATCCGGTCGAGTTGTTATCCTCGCAGGTGCTGATCGACTTTGTCGAGCGCTACCGTGAACAGTATTCGTTGATCATCTTTGACTCCGTGCCGGTCATGGGCCTTGCCGACGCGCCACTGCTGTCGCGCATTGCCGATGCCACGATCTTCATCGTCGAGGCCAACCGCGCGCATTACGGACAGGCAAAGACCGCGATTCGCCGCATTGCCAGCGCTGGCGCCAAGATCGCAGGCGTGGTGCTGACCAAGTACCGCGCGGGCGAAGCCGGCCAGTCCTACGACTATCACTACCAGTACTACGCCTACGGAGACCGGGCGAAGGACTGACGGGGAGGCCTGAAAGGCGAACGGGGGCGGGCCAACCGTCCCTGATCATTACCGGAGCACCGCAACGACCGGAGGCGTTCTTCGCCCAAGTCCTTGCTGTGGAGTTTTTAGCGCATCCTTCGGGGTGGTTTCTTGAGGAGCCTGTCCGTGACCCTCCAGCAGCTGAAACACGAAGGGCAGCTGCAGCCGCAGATCCTTCACGTTTCAGCCGATTTTCCTGATCCGATCGACGGCGGGAAAACGAAGGTGATCCGCAGACTTCTGGAAATGACCGCACGGGAATTTTCCCACCGCGTCATCTCGATAAACCGCGCCTCACCCAGCGCAGCCGCACTGCTTGGCGCGATCGTACGCGGTTTTGGATCGCCGAGGCTTACAACCCGATCCGAAGCGTTCGAGTGGGGCACCGCGATGACCTATCACGCGCCAGGGCGGGGACTTTTTCACAAGACCATGCTGGAGCAACTGGGCGACCGGATTGCGCAGGGTATCTCCCAAAGTGAAAAGCCTGACCTGATCGTTGGTCACAAGCTGACGGTCGAGGGTGTTGCGGTGATGTGCGCCGCGCAAAAACTTGGTCTGCCCTATGCCATCACGATACAGGGCGATACCGACACCAAGATCCTGTCTGCACGGCCTGATCTGCGTTCTGTGTGCCGCAAGGTGTTTCTAGGTGCATCTCACGTCACTGTCTTTGCACCTTGGGCACTTGAGGCGGTGGAGGCAAAACTGGGCAAGCGTTCCGGCCCTGTTTCCATCGTGCCATGCCCCACCGAAATCGACGTTCCGCGCCCACCCATCGTCGGCGGCAATGGCCTGCTCAGCGTGTTTCACCTGAAGAGTCATGCACGCAAGAACCTGTCTGCGATGGCCGAGGCGCTGCGCCTGCTGGCCACCGATGGCCAGCCGCAGCAACTGGCGGTGTGCGGGGGTGGCAGCGACGCCGATCTTGCAGCTGCACGCGAAGCGGCGGGCGATGCGCCGGGGCTGATGTTCGAAGGCCCGCTTGATCGCGACACGGTGCCGAACCGGATGAACGCGGCGACCGGTTTTGTCTTGCCATCGCGGCGCGAAACGTTCGGACTGGTTTTCATCGAGGCATTGTTTGCAGGCCTTCCGGTTATCTATCCGGCGGGGCAGGCGGTGTCGGGATATTTCGAGGACTGCCCCTTTGCCATCCCGGTTCCCCCCGGTGATCCGCGCGCGCTGGCCAACGCGATGGCGCAACTGGTCAGGGACGAAGCCTTGCTGAAGGCCGCGCTGACTCAGTGGCAGCAATCGCCTGAAGCGCAGCGCTTCATGCGGCCCGCAATTGCACGCGACTATGCCGCGGGTCTGGCGCAGGCCCTGCCCTGTGCCACCGCCCCTTCCCCTTCCATTCCTGTTGCCGGAGCGGCCTGAATGCCCATTTCCCGTGCCCCGCTGACCACCACCCATCCGCACGGCTACGTCCTTGTCCGCGAGGATCGCACGCTGGGGCTGCTGCGCATTTCCAAGAATGCGTCGACCGAATCCAAGGTTCGCCTCGATTGCCGCGACTGGATTGCGTTTGACCAGTTCGATGGGCCGAGCGTGGCATTTCTGCGCGAACCTTACAGCCGCTTCCTCAGTTCCATCCCCGAAACGATGCTGCGCGTCACGCATTTTCAGATCGAAGACCCCAGCCGCAAGGATCGTGTGGTTGCGCCGGAAGACGTCTACCGCGAGCTTTGCGCGATTGCGAAGTTGCCGATCGAGCAGTTCGCGCAAGGGTTCTTCGAGCTTGTTCGCTATGCCTTCTTTGACGCGCATCATGAACCACAGGTCAGCTTTCTGGCTGACCGTCACGGCGCATTGCGGATCGATCCCTACATTTACCGCACATCTGCCTTCGATCAGGCACTGGAGCAGATCGAGGCGCGGTTCGGGGTGAAAGCGGTGCCGGTGGCGCAGCAGAGCAACAAGGGCGGGGCCAAGCCGATGGCCGGGCGGAACAAAGGCATCGACTTTGCCCGCAAGCTGTCCGGCACGGGCGTATACAAGCGGGTGGAATATGGTGGTCCGCTGATGGCGCGCCACGGCAGCGGGAGCGACGGCCCGGCGACGATTCGTGAAATCAACGCATGGTGCAACCAGTTCACCACAGAACTGAAGCGCGCAACGCTACCCGCCAGTTTACGCAGTGACATCGAAGCGCTCTACGCCGACGATGTGGCACTGTGGCGGCGGATTGAGGCGGTGGGCGGTGATGTGCCAGCCAGCATGATCTGGCAAGCATGACGTGCCGTCATTACGCGGAGCGTCAGCCATGAACGCTGATCCCGATAGCACTCAGATTTGGGATGTGGTCGTGGTAGGCAGCGGTATGGGCGGCTCAATGGCGGCTGCGGTACTTGCAGACAGCGGATTGTCCGTGCTCGTTATCGAGAGCGGAACGAAGAACCCCAAGGGACGCAACCGCTCCTCGTTCGCAGCGAAACTAAAGCACAAGATTTTTGCGGAAGTGCAAACTGATTTGGACAGCGAACGCTGGCCTGATCCTCTCTTGTTTCGCACTACATCTTCGCGCCGTTACAATGCAATTCGGCCAATTTTGGGGCGCGTGGCGGGAGGTTCAGCCGCCATTTACGGTGCGGCGCTCGGACGAGCAAGGCGCAGCGATTTTGAACAGGATTGGCAACCTTCTGCCTGGCTTGCGGGAGCAGCGTCTGCGCTCCCGAACAATTGGCCGCTCAACTTCGATGAAATGGTCGCCCGTTATGGGGAAGTAGAAAAGTTGTTGCGAGTCACCGGTTCGCCCGATCCTCTTGATCGTGACGACAATTCAGATTTGCGGGCGGCTCCACCGATTTCAAGCAACAGTGCAGCACTGTTTGAGCGATTGAGGTCCAACGGTCGACACCCGTTTCGAATGCACGTGGCAATTGACTATCGACCGGGCTGCAACGAATGCCAAGGCGAACTCTGTCATCGGCAGTGCAAGTCAACGTCGTTCAACCGACTGCTAGATCCGCGAATCGCTGGCGGAAAAGTTGCGCTACGGATGGAAACACACGCCGAGAGGATTGAACGCGACCCCGGCGACATCCTTCGAGTCCGCATTCGTGACAATACGGGAAACAAAAGTGCGGTGTCGGCAAGAAGAATTGTTCTGGCTGGCGGCGCACTGAACACACCGCTGCTACTGCGTCGATCCGCTTCACTCTGGGCAAACGACAAGGTTCCAGAGCAAGTGGGTGCAGGTTTGATGTTTCATTTTAGCGATATGCTTGCTGTGATGGAGGCAAACGATGGTCCGGGTAATGGCGGACCACTCAAAACATTGGCATTCAGAGACCATTACGTGGAGGGCAACATGCCGCTAGCGGAGTGCCAATCTCTAGGCTTAGCTGCCTCGCCTTGGATGGTCGGCGACTACCTTGAAGGTGAAATGCTCGAACTTGGACTAGGCAGAATTCCTCTGCTCTCCTTCGCTGCAAATATCGCTGGACGTATTGCCGCCAAAGGGTTCAGTAATGCCTATCTTTTCACCGCTGCTTTGGAAGACCTTCCATATCTGCATAACAGAGTTGATCCACTGGGACCGAGTATTGTGCCCGGCCTTGATCGCATTGCCGTGACTTATAAGGCACCGGAAGAACTCCTCGTCCGCGCCCGCCGATTGCGAGCGTTGCTGCGCGAGGCATTTGCACCTGCGCAAGTGCGGTTCCTCAAGCGGCTGGGCGCCCCCAATCTTGGGCATCCGATGGGCACATGCCGCATGGGTGATGATCCGGCAGTGTCGGTTGTTGATCCTGATGGGCAGGTGTGGGGGCAACCGGGCATCTATGTGGCCGATGCTTCGGCTTTCCCTTCAAGTCTGGGCATCAATCCGGCGCTGACGGTGGCAGCAAACGCGCTGCGCGTGGCCGAAAACATCGTTGGGCAAACGGTTTTCAATGCCGAGGCGGCAGCACAGATTGCCGTACCGGCGTTTGACACTCACTAGGCATTGATACATAGCATCAGCGAGAATTGCTGCAGATGCGAAGGCAAGGCGGATCTTCGATGGCGCTAACACAAGCAACCACCGCATACCGCCCTTCGACGGCAGCACCTCCGCGCGGCTATCGCACAATGGCCGATACTCGGCATGTGATTGTGCCGTTGATTCTGTTCTGGGCAATTCTGTTGCCCGCTGGGCTAGCCGTTGACCTTGGCGGGTTCAAGCTGCCGCCGTATCGGCTGGTCGCAATGTTGCTCGCACCTGCCGCTATCAACCAGATAATGCAGCGCCGCCTAAAATTCGGGCTGCCGGATTACCTGATAATAGCAGGCGGGCTGTGGGGCTTTCTGGCTATGTTCTTCAATTCGCCGCTCCAGAAGGCAATTGAGGGTGGTGGCAGTTTCTTCATCGATTTGATCGGTGGCTATCTGGTAGGGCGCGCCTACCTCACAGATACACGACGGCTACGCACTTTTGTCGTACACGCCTTGCCCGGGGTAATCATAATAGCGATCATTCTGATGATCGAAGCTATTTCTCACCAGTTGTTGATTGCACCATTGTTTCCCATCCGAGCACGGCTCGATAAATTGTACGAGACGCGGCTAGGTCTTCTCCGAGCGCGAGCAACGTTCCCGCATTCAATGTCTGCTGGCATCTTTATGACGTCAATGCTGCCACTCTACTACCTATCAGGCCTAAAAGGCCGAACTAGGTGGATAGGTACTGTTGCGTCATTAGGGGCTGTGTTTTCGCTAAGTTCGGCCGCCATTTTGACGATCATGCTAAGCGCGTTCTTGATAGGTTATCGCGCAATATTCACATTTGTTCTTCGAATGAAGGAGCGCATGATTTATCTATTTTATGCTGCGGTGGCTGCATTTGTATTTCTTGAGGTCTTTTCTGGCAGAGGGGCGATTCGCGTAATTGTCCAATATTTCACCCTTTCACCGGAAACAGGCTACTATCGTATTATCATCTGGAATTATGGCACCGCGTCAGTCGGAAAACAGCCTTGGTTCGGCATCGGTGACGCCCCAATGGAAAGGGCGCGGTGGATGATTATGGAAACGATTGATAATCACTGGTTGATGCTTGCCGTCAAATATGGCCTCCCAGCCACCGTTTTAATTGGCGCGGGTGTTATAGCGGCTATCTGGCAGTGCAGCGCCCGCAACCAAAAGCTTAACAATTTTGATAGGGCAACGACAATGGGCGTGGTCTTCTCATTGACGTGTACTACCATCGTTGCCTTCACGACGTCGCTGTGGGCGAACAACATCATCTGGTATATGATGGTAGCAGGCATCGCCTGTGGCATGGCCAATCAAGCGCGAGCACATAGCGCTCCGCGCGGCGTTGCACACAATGGCACTCCACGTGTTTCTAAGACAGAAAATCAGTGCGTTTAAGACGAATCGCGATTTCGCGGTGGCAGCGAAGGCGGGAGGTGCAAGTAGCCTCATGACTACTCCCATCCAACACGGTGCGCACCCAGAATTGAGCATCCTGATCGTCGCCTATAATTCAGCCGGATTCATTGCCGACTGCATTGCCTCCATCGTCGAACATACCAGCGCCGGTAGCTACGAAATCCTGCTGGTCGATAACGGCAAGGACGGCACCGAAGCATTGGTCCGCGACAGGTTTCCGCAAGTTCGGATTGTGCCGAGCCAGGGCAATATCGGCTTTGGCAGGGGAAACAATCTGCTGGCAGGCCATGCCAGAGGGCGGTTCCTCTTGCTGCTCAATCCCGATACGCGGCTTGTAGATCATGCGGTTGACCGGCTTCTGGAATTTGCCAGAAGCAAGCCCGCCGGGGCATGGGGCGGGCTGACAATGTATCCCGATGGTCGGCTCGATGGTGGAAACTTTCTGACGATCCCAACGCTGAAGGGCCTCATCCGTGAGTCATTTTTCGGCCTTCAGGCAGGTTCACGCGAAGCCGCGCTGGAACAGTTGACGGCGCCGCAGCAAGTTTCTGTGCTGTGTGGCGGCTTCATGATGATAAGCCGGGAGGCTTGGAATGCGATTGACGGGTTCGACCCGACGTTTTTGCTATACGCCGAAGAGCTGGATCTGTTCACCCGGCTGAAAGCAGCAGGCTATGAAGTGTGGCTGACGCCTGACAGCCGGATCGTCCACGATGTTGGCAGCGGGAACCCGGATTCGCCTGGCCGATTGCTCTATTCATCGACAGGACGGATGCATTATGCGCGGCGTCACTGGCCTTTCCCAGGCGCTCAACTGGCCGGCTTTGCGCTCTGGCTGACGATGGTGCGGCGGTGGGCTGCAAGCGGCCTGATCGGGCTGGCATCGGCCCGTCACCGTGCCCGCCGGAAAGCCTATGACCGCATCGTGCTGAACCCCGGATGCTGGTGGCGGGGGTATGAAGGGCGTAATTCACTGGAGTGAACTGCGGCCCTTGCTTCACCCGAAGAAGCGCACGCCAACCACTTTGCGCACAACGATGGACGCGGTGATGCGCCGGAACAGGATGCCCGCAGAAACGGCTACCGCAGCCCCCATCACGCCCCAGATCGGAACGAAGAACCAGCTAAGCAAGCCTGCGATCACGCAACCGCCGATACCGTAAGTGAGCGTCCATTTTTCCTGCCGGGCCATCAGCAGGATCGATGCCACCGGTCCTGTGGCGATATTGGCCATCTGGCCGAGTGAGATGATCCTCAACGCATTTGCGCCGGACTTGAACTCTTCGCCGAACAGGCCGAGCAGAAATTCCGGCGCGGCAAGGATCACCACCATCAGCGGTGCGCCCGCTGCGATCATGGCCAAAGAGACATTCCGGGCCAGCCGGTTGACGCTGGCGATATCGTTGCGCGCGAGCAAGGCGGCAAAGTGCGGCCCCATGATCGATTCAGCCGCCATCATGATCAGCCCGAACAACGCCCCGATCTGGAAGCACACGCGAAAGATGCCCGCATCGGCTGTCGTGCCGTAGTTGGTGAGCATCAGCGTGGCGAACCATTCGACAAGGAATACCGTTACTTGCGAGCCAAGCACCATCATGCCGGAAAGCAGCATCGGCGAACTGGTGCCAACCGGCCAATGGCGCGTTTCGCGGTGCAGCACGAAAGTGGCCAGCAGCAGACACAACATGAAACCAAAGGTATAGAAGATCGCAGCATAGAGCGCGGGGATCTGCCAATCCATCATCAAACTTGTGCCAAGCAGAAGAACCGCAGTGCCGGTCCCCAATGGCCCCTGCACCACTTGTGACAGCGCCACTTTGCCGATGGCGCGCAAGGCAGCCGCAAGCAGGCGCATGGCAGCAAGGATGGGGATGAGGATACCGGTTACCAGAATGAAGGGCGCAGCCTCGCCACCCTTCACCCAGAATTCGGATATCGGCCGATTGCCAAGGACAAACAGCAGGCCGATCATGCCGGACAACACCACCGTGACCAGCAGCCCCTGCCGGATGGCCTTGCGCGCCTTGCCAAAGTTCTTTTCGACCCGCGCCACGGCGATTGTGCGGACAATAACGATGTCCAGCCCCAGTGCGGCAAAGGTGGAAAAGAGCACGCCAGTGGTCATGACGATGGCGTAAAGCCCGGCCCCTTCGGGACCGAACTTGCGCGCGACCATCCAGTTCAGAACAAAGCTCAACCCTGCAGTTGCGAAACGCATGACGAACGCAATCAACATCTCGATGCCAACGCCGTTGAGCCGCCGCCTGAGCTTCGCCCACTTCGAGACGGGAACCTCGTCAGAGCCAGTGATCTCGCTCATTTGCTGCACGTTCTCCGTTCCGGCGCGGCCGACATTTCCGGCCATCACCTTGGCGCTAGCACCGGCGCTTTTCTATACACGATGCTGCGGCGCAACACCATTAGATGCTGGCGCACTTACCCGCTGCACGAACGCGCTTTCCGATTTGCTTAGATCGAAGCTACCGAGGAGCGGATGGTAGATACCTTCCCGGAGCAATTGCCCCGGATGTTCAAGCAGGGTCGCGGATAAGCAGCAGGGTCTCGAAGGGATCGATTTCCCAGCGCGTTGCGGCTTCTGCGTTGTCTTGAAACGCATCAAAGGTTTCGACCGAGAACCCGGCTGTCGTCAGCGCGTCAACATACGACTGCTGCGTGAAAAGGCGCACGTGATCGTCCTGCCCGAACAGTGCAATGCGCCGCGTGCCATCCATAGCCTGACCACCATCACGGTGTTCATCAAGCTTGAGCGCGATGGGCACCTGCATGATCGCAAGGCCCGTGCCCTGCTTCAGCACGCGACGGACCTCGGAAAGCGCTTTCGGCAGATCGTACACGTGCTCCATGATGTGGTTCGCCACGAGCAGATCGACCGAATTGTCTGAAAGAGTCAGCCCTTCGAGGTTCTGAGGCTCAACGTCATTCATGTGGCGGTAGCGATGAGGTGCAAGATCGTAGGCAGTGTAGCCTTGCCCGAACAGGTTCTTCAACTGGATCGACAGCCCCTTTTCCGGTGCGAAGTGGGCAACCGTCAGAGCCGCTCCAAGCGTTGTGAAGGCCGAATGCTTGCTATTCAAGTAAAGCCAGATCAAGCGTTCACGCGAACCGGAATGGCAGATCGGGCACAGATCCTTGCGCCGCTTCAAACCGCCCACAACTTGCAGTTCTTCCAGCACGGGGAAGCCGTAACCGCTATCGAGGCGCGTTCTGATGCTGCTGCCGCAAACTTCGCAGTTTCGCGGTCCGAAATGGAGAAGCTTACGACCCATCGCAATCACTGGATAAGGGATCGCTGCCCCACTCGCTTCTTCAGACTCACAGGTTCTCGCTCCTCGTCATACCGCACTGCCGCAACAGTTCATTTTTTGCATCTTATCGGATCGATTTGCGGTTACAATGATTTTTGCTGCAATGCGAAATAAGTTTGTCTAGCTTGGCAAGCTGTAGTGTTGGCGCAAGAGTGATGGACGCCGTTTTCCGAGGAATTTCGCAGGATGGATACAGCAAACGGGGACGGGGGTGCTTCCCGTAAGACCCAATCGATCGGCGGAGCTTTTGCGTTGAACAACAACCGAGGGCCTGGCTTCGACACGGTCCGCATTTTGGCTGCGAGCTGCGTCGTGTTCCATCACAGTCTTGCCATCAAGTACGACATTGTGGCGGTGGATCACATCAACCACTTCAGCCACGGTTACACAAATCTGGGCTTTCTGTCTGTCTGCGTATTTTTTGCGTTGAGCGGCTTTCTCGTAACTCCGGGTTTGATCAAGACTGGGGACATAGTCGGCTATCTCTCGCGGCGCCTTATGCGAATCATGCCGCTGCTGCTGGTCGTGGTTGCTTTTACCGCGCTGGTTGTCGGTCCGCTCACCTCGTCGCTACCGATAGACGTCTATTACTCCGATGAGGCAACCTGGCGTTATTTCCGCAATCTGACAACGTGGTTGAGCCTGCAACTGCCGGGCGTAGCGGATTATGACGGCGGCGACACGATCAATGGCCCGATGTGGACCCTGCACTATGAATGGATCTGCTACCTGCTGCTGGCGCTGCTGCAGTTTTTTGCGATAGTCCGCAAACGCCAGCTATTTCTGACCATCTGGCTGGTATCGGTGGCTGTTTCCGCATTCGTGTTTTTTGTAGACGGCCCAAGCGAAGCAAGGCTGCTCAGACTGTTTGAGTTGACCTCGTACTTTGGTGCAGGCGCACTGATATTTTTGTACCGGGATCGTCTGCCTTGGTCTTGGGGCATTATGGCTCTGACTCTGGCACTGTTGATTGGCGCACTGACCGTCAACCTCGGGGTGATCTTGGCCCCTGCATTGGTTGCCTATCTGGTCGTGGGCATGGGCATGGCGCAATTTCCGTGGGCCAGGCTGCTTTCTAAAGGCGATGTTTCGTATGGCATTTATCTGACGCACAGTGTCGTATTCGTTCTCATCATGCATTTCATGCCTGCGCGGCGACAACTACGATGGCCGGTTGAGCGGCGACTATGATGGCCGGTAGGATCGGTTGTCTGGTCTGATCGTAGGGAGGGGCGCAGCCCCGA
>NZ_NCII01000129.1 GCF_002256775.1 Novosphingobium sp. 17-62-19
CGAGCCGGGACCCAGCGAAATGTTTCTGCGCAGCAGCCGGCCGCGCTGCGCGCCTTTAGGATCGCAGCGCCTGCGGCGGCTTTTTGCGCTGGGTCCCGGCGCGCGTTCCGCGCCGGCAAGCCGGCGCTGCACTTGGCCGGGACGCGAGCGCCGGTCTGCGGCACGCGCCCTCTCCCGCGTGCGGGGGAGGGCCGGGGAGGGGGCGCGAAGCGGCGCGAACCACGGCACCAGAGGGAGACACACCCGTGCTTTATGACGGCGGATTCCTGACCCGGCTTGAAGACGGCGTGCGCGGCGCGCTGTCGCGCTGGGACATCGCCCCGACAACCGAACTGAAGCTGCTGACCATTTCGGAGAACGCCACTTTCCGCGCCAGCAATACCGGCACCGGCGGCGATCTGGTGTTCCGCGTCCACCGGCCCGAGTATCACACCCGCCGCGAGATCGAATCCGAGCTGGCCTGGATCGACGCCCTGCGCGCCGAGGGCGGCATCCTCACCCCGCGGCCGATCCCGCTGCGTGACGGCGCGCTGATCGCCGATATCGACGATGCCGGCACCACGCGCCATGTGGTGGCGTTCGAATTCCTGCCCGGCAAGGAGCCGGATGCGGGCGACGACCTGGTGGGCTGGTTCGAGAAGCTCGGCGCCATCCATGCCGGGCTGCACGCCCAGGCCCGCGCCTGGACGCGGCCGGAGGGCTTCACCCGCAAGGTGTGGAACTTCCAATCCATGCTCGGCGACACACCGCTGTGGGGCGATTGGCGTGCCGGCCTCGGCCTCACCGCCGAGGGCCGCGCCACCTTGGAGAAAACCGCCCAGCTGCTGGAGCGCGAGCTGGCCGACATCGGCACCGATGGGGACAGTTTCGGCCTCGTCCATGCCGATCTGCGGCTCGCAAATCTGCTGGTGGACGGCGACAAGCTGGCGCTGATCGATTTCGACGACTGCGGCTTCTCCTGGTTTCTCTATGATTTCGCCGCCGCCATCTCCTTCATCGAGCACGAGCCTTATGTCCCGGCCCTCATGAACGCCTGGATCGCCGGCTATCGCACCCGCCTGCCCCTGACGGATGCGCAGGCGGCGCACTTGCCGGTGTTCATCATGCTGCGCCGCATGCTGCTGACCGCCTGGATCGCCTCCCATGCCGAGACGCCGACGGCGCAGGCCATGGGCATTCCCTATACGGACGGCACAATCGCCCTCGCCGAAGCCTTCCTCTCCGCCCGCGCGTGACGCGTTCCGGCCGCGTGCCGGGACAGCCAAGAGAACCGGAAACGAGCCCATGAAGACCCAGCAGATCCTCTCCCTCAATGCCTTCCAGCCGGGGGAAACCGCAGGGCTTTCGGATGATGTGGCGGTGCTGGTGGAACGCCGCAAGCGCAGCTTCGGCGCCTCCTCCGTGCTGTTCTACCAGCAGCCGCTGCATGTGGTCAGCGCGTCCGGCGCGACGATCCGCACGGCGGACGGGGCGGACTATCTCGACCTCTATAACAATGTCCCCTCGGTGGGCCATTGCCATCCCAAGGTGGTGGAGGCGGTGCAGAAGCAGGTGGCGCTTTTGAACTGCCACACCCGCTATCTGTTTGATAACGTGCACGATTATGCCGAGCGGCTGCTGGCGACCTTCCCGGTGGCGCTGTCCAATCTCGCGCTCACCTGTACGGGAAGCGAGAGCAACGACTTCGCCCTGCGCATCGTCGCCATGGCCACCGGCGGCACCGGCTTCATCGTCACGCAGACCGCCTATCACGGCAACACCACCGCCGTGACCGAGGTTTCGCCCTCCTCCTATAAGGTGGGCGCACCGCCCAAATATGTGCGCACCGTGCCCGCGCCCGATCCGCGCGTGTTTCCCGGCGATCTCGGCGCCGGCTTCGCCCAGGCGGTGCGCGCGGCCATCGCGGCGCTGGAGGCGGACGGGATCAAATTCGCCGGCCTGCTGGTGGACGGCGCGCCCGACTGGGACGCCACGGTGCAGGCTATCGGGGTGGAGGGGGACTTCTCCTTCCTGGCCTTCCCGCAGGGCTCCGGCCGCGTGCGGCTCTATGGCAGCTACGCCCTGGATCAGCGCCGCCGGTTCGCGGGCCCGGACGGTCCCGCGGCCTTCCTCGAGGCCTTCCGCATGGTGTGCTCGCCCGACAATGTTCACCTGGCGGGCGCCAGGCCCATCGGCCCCCTGCTGTCCTATTTCAACAACGACGCCTGGACCGACCAGCCCTTCGCCCCGGGCGCGGTGCTGGTGGGGGACGCCGGCGGCTGGAACGACCCGATCATCGGCCTTGGCCTCTCCATCACCTATCGCGACGTGCGGATTGTCACCAACATCCTGAAGGCGGACGCCGACTGGGCCCGGGCGGATTTCTCGCCCTACGCCGAGGAGCGCGCCGAGCGCCTGCGCCGCCTGAGGTTCACCGCCGCCCTCGTCTCGGCGCTGGAGGCCGAGTTCGGCGCGGCGGCGCGGGCCCGGCGGGATAGCCTCCATGAGCGCGCCAGCCTCGACCCGTCGCTGCGGGCCCACACCTTCGCGGTGATGGCCGGCCCCGAGGTCTTGCCGCCCGAGATCTTCACCCCCGAGCACCGCGCCCGCGTCCTGGGAGAGGCGGCGTGAGCGACCTGCCCATCGTCACCGACCCCAACGGCGTGGACGCCGCCTGGCTGACCGCCGCCCTGAACGGCGCCGGGATCCCCGTCCGCGTCGAGGGCTTCACCACACAGAAGGTGGGGGACGGCATGCTGGGGGAGAGCGTCCGCTTCAACCTCGACTACGCCCGACCCGTGGAGGGCGCGCCCGCCAGCGTGGTCGGCAAGTTTCCGTCCGCCGACCCGATCAGCCGCGCCACCGGTGGGGCCATCGGCCTCTATCTGAACGAGGTGCGCTTCTACCAGCAGATCGCCCACACGGTGGATATCCGCACGCCGAAGCCCTTCGTGGCGGCGATCGACCCTGAGACCAGCGACTTCGTCCTCCTGCTGGAGGACATGGGCCCGGCCCGGGGCGGCGATCAGCTCACCGGCTGCTCCCTGGCCGACGCGGAGGTGGCCATGCGGGAGGCTGCGGCCCTGCACGGTCCGCGCTGGGCCGATCCGACCCTGACGCAGGTGGAATTCCTCAATCGCCCGATGATCGATCCGGGCGCGATCGCGGGGATGTTCGACGGCGTCATCGCGGCCTTCCGGGCCCGCTACGAGGGCCGGCTGGAGCCGGAGTACATGACGATCTGCCAGGACTTCGCCGACCATATCGGGGCCTTCTATTCCGGGCCCGCCGCCCCGCCGACCCTGCAGCACCTGGACTACCGCCTCGACAATATGCTGTTCGAGCCCCAGGGCGGCCGCTGGCCGCTCGCGGTTCTGGACTGGCAGTCGGTGGCCCTCGGTCCCGGCGTGCTGGACGTGGCCTATTTCATCGGCGCGGGCCTGCCGACCGAGATCCGCCAGAAGCATGAGCAGGACCTCTTGAAACAATGGCTGGAGGCCCTGCGGAAGTACGGCGTCAGCTATGACTGGAACGAGGCCTGGACCGGCTACCGCCACTACCTGCTGCAAGGCGTGTTCACCGCCATCTTCGCTTCGGTCAGCACCAAGCAGACCGAGCGCGGCGACGAGATGTTCCTGACCATGGCCCGCAGGCACTGCGCCCAGGCGGCGGACCTGGAGTCGATGAAGATGCTGCGGAGGGCGTAGAAAGAAGATCGTCCACGAACCACACGAACCACACGAACAAGAGGGCGGCGACGCTTCCCCGAGTGTCATCCCGGTTTTCGCGCAACGGAAGACCGGGACCTAGAAGCGCCGATCTCTCCGGCGAACCCCGCGCATATGGGTTCCGGCTCTCCGCTTCGCTGCGGCCTGGATGACAGTTGGGGTGAGCCGCTGACTGTTCGTGACGTTCGTGTGGTTCGTGGACAAAACCTCTTACGGCCTCGCCTCAGTCGGTAAACACCACCGTCTTGCTCCCATTGAGCAGCACCCGGTCCTCCAGTCGCCACCGCACGGCGCGGGCCAGGACCCGGCGCTCGATGTCGCGGCCCTTGCGGATCAGGTCGCGCGGCGTGTCGCGGTGGCTGATGCGCTCCACGTCCTGTTCGATGATCGGCCCCTCGTCGAGGTCGGCGGTGACGTAGTGGGCCGTCGCGCCGATCACCTTGACCCCCCGCTGGTGGGCCTGGTGATAGGGCCGCGCGCCCTTGAAGCCTGGCAGGAAGGAGTGGTGGATGTTGATGCAGCGGCCCTCCAGCTTGGCCGCCAGGCCGTCGGACAGCACCTGCATGTAGCGGGCGAGCACCACCAGTTCCGTCTGCGTCTCCTGGATCAGTTTCCAGAGCGCCGCCTCCTGCTCCATCTTGGTGTCGCGGACCACCGGCAGGTGGTGGAAGGGCACGCCCGACAGATCCAGGTGGGCATAGGTGTCGGCGGCGTGGTTGGAGACCACGGCGGAGAGCGTCATGGGCAGTTCGCCGCGCCGCCAGCGATAGAGCAGGTCAGCCAGGCAGTGGTCCTGCTGCGAGGCCAGGATCATCACCCGCTTCTTCACCTTCGAATCGCGCAGGGTCCAGTCCATGCCGAATTCCTCGGCGTGGGGGGCGAAGGCCGCGCGCAAGGTCTCGGCGCTCTCGTCGCCGGCGAACACCACGCGCATGAAGAAACGGCCGGTCTCCTCGTCGTCGAACTGCTGGGCGTCAAGGATGTTGCCGCCGCGCTCGAACAGGAAGGCTGAGACGCGGGCGACGATGCCGGGACGGTCGGGGCAGGCGAGGGTCAGGATCATGGCCGTGCCTAAGGCTTGATCACCGCCCCGACGTCAAGCGCCCTCACGCTCAGTTGCGCGGGCTGGCGGGTGGAGCCGGCCGCCGCCCAAGGCTAGGGTGACGCATGACCCTCACCGCCCGCGCCCTCGATATCCTTTCCACCCTGGTGGCCTTCGACACGACGTCGCGGCTCTCCAACCTCGCCCTCATCGAATGGGTGGAGGCCTATCTGGACGGTCACGGCGTCCCGCACCGGCGCGCGCCCAACCCTGAGGGGACCAAGTCCAACCTGCTGGCCACAGTGGGGCCGATGATCGAGGGCGGCGTGGTGCTGTCGGGCCATACCGACGTGGTGCCGGTGGACGGCCAGGCCTGGATAACCGACCCCTTCAAGCTGACGCCGAAGGACGACGGCCGCATCTATGGGCGCGGGACCTGCGACATGAAGGGGTTCCTGGCCCTGGCGCTGGCCGCCGTGCCCGACCTGGTGGCGGCGGGTCCGAAGAAGCCGGTGCACCTGGCGTTCTCCTATGACGAGGAGATCGGCTGCCTGGGGGCGCCCGACCTGATCCGCCTGATCGGGGCGGAGCTGCCGGCCCCCGCCCTGGTGGTGGTGGGGGAACCCACCAACATGGAGGCCGTCCGTGGCCACAAGGGGATCATCAACCACCTGGTGACGGTCAATGGCCACGAGGCCCATTCCAGCCAGACCCAGCTCGGCGTCTCGGCGATCATGGAGGCCGTGCCCCTGATGGCGGCGGTGCGCGACCTGGCGGCGAAGCTGGAGCGGGAGGCTGATCCCAGTTCACTCTTCACCCCCAAGCACGCCACCATGACCATCGGCCTGGTCCAGGGCGGCACGGCGGGCAACATCCTGGCCCGGGAGTGCAGTTTCCAGTTCGATCTGCGCTACGCCGCCGGCCTCGATCCGGACGCTCTGCTGGCGCCGTTCTTCGCCCAATGCGGGGCGCTCGACGCGGCCCTGAAGGCCCGCTTCCCCGAGGCCGGGGTGAGGGTCGAGCGGAGATCGGCCACCCCGCCCCTGGCGCCCGAGCCGGACGGCGTCGCCGAGGTCTTCGCGCGCCGTCTGACCGGCGACAATGGCCCGCCCCGAGTGGTGGCCTTCGCCACCGAGGCCGGCCAGTTCCAGCAGGCCGGCTTCTCCACCGTCATCTGCGGCCCCGGCTCCATCGACCAGGCCCACCAGCCCAACGAATATGTCGAGGCCGTCCAGATGGACCGCGGCGGCGCCTTCATGGAACGGCTGGTGGAGTGGGCGGCGGCGGGGGAATGACCCCTAGCGCTTGATCACCACCCGGCGCAGGAACAGGTCCAAGGGGTTCCAGGTCATGGCGCGCGCGATGG
>NZ_NCII01000029.1 GCF_002256775.1 Novosphingobium sp. 17-62-19
ATCAACCCGTTCGATCACGGCGCGCTGCACACCGATATGTGGAAGACCGAAGGTCTGAAGCAGGCGCTCGACAAGTATGGCTTTGACGCGGCCTTCGGCGGCGCGCGGCGCGATGAGGAAAAGAGCCGCGCCAAGGAGCGCATCTTCAGCTTCCGCACCGCCAGCCACGGCTGGGATCCCAAGAACCAGCGCCCCGAACTGTGGAACCTGTACAACGCCCGCAAGAACAAGGGCGAATCCATCCGCGTGTTCCCGATCAGCAATTGGACCGAGCTGGACATCTGGCAGTACATCCACCTCAACAACGTCCCGATCGTGCCGCTCTATTTTGCCGACGTGCGCCCCACGGTGATCCGCGATGGCATGATGCTGATGGTCGATGACGAACGCTTCCCGCTTCAGCCGGGTGAAGAGCCGGTGATGCGCTCGATCCGCTTCCGCACGCTGGGCTGCTACCCGCTGACCGGCGCGGTGGAGAGCACCGCCAAGACGCTGCCGGAAGTCATTCAGGAAACCCTGCTCACCACCACCAGTGAACGCCAGGGCCGCGCGATTGACAAGGACGCGGGCGGCGCGGGCATGGAAGTGAAGAAGCAGCAGGGATATTTTTGACCCGCAACGGAATGCGCAGCGTTCCGAAGGGTCAACCCCGGACTTGATCCGGGGTCAGGCTGCCTTTGGAGCAACAGAAAAGCCCAGCCCCGTGTCAAGCACGGGGCGACGAGGATAAAGACGATGGTCAACAGCGAAGCCCCAACCGATCCCATCTACGTCACCGAAGCGCTGATCGCCGAGGACATCGACGCCTATCTTGACCAGCACCAGCACAAGACCATGCTGCGTTTCATCACCTGCGGGTCGGTGGACGATGGCAAGTCCACGCTGATCGGCCGCCTTCTCTATGATTCGAAGATGATCTTCGAAGATCAGCTCGCCGCGCTGGAAAGCGACAGCAAGAAGGTGGGCACGCAGGGGCAGGAGATTGATTTCGCGCTGCTGGTCGATGGCCTTGCCGCAGAACGCGAACAGGGCATCACCATCGATGTCGCCTATCGCTTTTTCAACACCGAAAAGCGCAAGTTCATCGTGGCCGATTGCCCCGGTCACGAACAGTACACCCGCAACATGGTGACCGGCGCTTCGACCGCCGACCTTGCAGTGATCCTGATCGATGCGCGCAAGGGCGTGCTGGTGCAGACGCGCCGCCACTCGTACTTGTGCCACCTTATCGGCATTCGCAACATCGTGCTGGCCGTCAACAAGATGGACCTTGTCGACTACGATCAGGCAACCTTCGATGCCATCGTCAAGGACTATGCGGAATTCGCCAAGTCCATCGGCATTGAAAGCTTCACCGCGCTGCCGATTTCGGGCTTCAAGGGCGACAATATCACCACGCGTTCGGCCAACACGCCGTGGTATTCCGGCCCAACGCTCATCGACCACCTCGAAACCGTCGAAGTACTCTCCGCACTCGATGCCGACAAACCGTTCCGTATGCCGGTGCAATGGGTCAACCGCCCCAACCTCGATTTCCGCGGCTTCTCGGGCCTCATCGCCACTGGCAGCGTCAAGCCGGGCGACGAAATCCGCGTGCTGCCTTCGGGAAAGACCAGCAAGGTCACGCGCGTCGTTACGCTCGATGGCGATCTGGATCAGGCGGTTGCAGGCCAGTCGGTCACGCTGTGTCTGGCCGATGAAGTCGATTGCTCGCGCGGCGATGTCATCAGCCTTGCCGACAATCCGCCACAGGCCGCCGACCAGTTCGAAGCGACCGTTGTGTGGCTGAACGACGAAGCAATGGTGCCGGGCCGCGCCTATTGGCTGAAACTGGCCACGCAGACCGTTTCGGCCACCGTGCAAAGCCCCAAATACGTCGTGAACGTCAACACGATGGAGCATCTGGCGGCCAAGACGCTGGAACTCAATGCCATTGGCGTGGCCGAACTGGCCACCGACAAGTCCGTGGTGTTCGAAGCCTATACCGATGGCCGCACACTGGGCGGGTTCGTGCTGGTGGACAAGATCACCAACGCCACCGTTGCCGCGGGTATGCTCAACTTCTCGCTCCGCCGCGCGCAGAACGTGCACTGGCAGGCGCTCGACGTGAGCCGCGAAGCACACGCCGCGCTCAAGAACCAGCGGCCCAAGGTGCTGTGGTTCACCGGCCTTTCGGGTTCGGGCAAATCGACCATCGCTAACCTGGTGGAAAAGAAGCTGCACGCGCTGGGCAAGCACACCTTCCTGCTTGATGGCGACAACGTGCGCCATGGCCTCAACAAGGACCTTGGCTTTACCGAGGCGGACCGCATCGAAAACATCCGCCGCGTGGGCGAAGTGGCGCGCCTGATGACAGACGCCGGCCTGATCGTGCTCACCGCCTTCATCAGCCCGTTCCGTGCCGAACGCGACATGGTGCGCGGCCTGATGGCAGATGGCGAATTCATGGAAGTGTTCATCGACACCCCGCTGGAAGTGGCCGAAAGCCGTGACGTGAAGGGCCTCTACAAGAAGGCGCGTTCGGGCGAGCTGAAGAACTTCACCGGCATCGACAGCCCCTATGAAGCGCCGGAAAACCCGCAGCTTCGCGTCGATACCACTACGGAATCGCCGGAAGACGCTGCCGAACGCATCGTCGCCATGCTGGTCGGATAAGGAACACCCCCCATGACCGACGCAACCACGATGACCGACGCCGCGCTGGCCGCGCATCTTGCCGAAGTGGCAGGCAAGCTGCTGCTGACCGTGCGCGACAGCGGAATGCTGAGCCTCAAGAAGCTCGGCAAGGCGGGCGATGCCACCGCCAACCAGTTCCTTGTCCACGCCCTGCTGGAACAGCGCCCCGATGACGGGCTGCTGTCCGAAGAGGAAAAGGACAACCTTGACCGGCTCAACTTTGCGCGCACGTGGATTGTCGATCCGGTGGACGGCACGCGCGAATATGGCGAAGCCCGCGCGGATTGGGCCGTGCATGTCGGCCTCGCCATTGATGGCGTAGCCAGCATTGGCGCGGTCGCGCTTCCCGGTGCCAATGCTGGGGCAGGCATTGTCCTGCGCACCGATCAGCCGCGTGAAGTGCCCCCTGCCCCCGCAACGCTGCGCATGGTCGTCAGCCGCACCCGCCCCGCGCACGAGGCGGTTTCCGTGGCCGAAGCGATTGGCGCAGAACTGGTGCCGATGGGCAGCGCCGGGGCAAAGGCCATGGCGGTGATCCTTGGCGATGCCGACATCTATCTGCATTCGGGTGGCCAGTTCGAATGGGATTCCTGCGCGCCGGTCGCCGTGGCACTGGCCCACGGCCTGCACTGCAGCCGCATCGACGGCAGCCCGCTGGTCTACAACCAGGCCGATACCTACATGCCCGATCTGCTGATCTGCCGCACCGAACACGCGCAGATGGTGCTGGAAGAGATCCGCAAGGTTAAGCCGAAGGCATAAATTCCAGAACTGTTTCCCCGGGGAAACACCCAGCGCCTTGACGCCCTCTTGACGCCTGCATTCCCATATGGGAGCAGGCGCCATGGCCTTTACGCCCGCTGACCAGCGCGAGCTGTACCTGCCCCTGATCGAGGGCATTCACGAAACGCCACCGTTCGGCCTGTTCATGCGCAATCTTGTCGCGCGGACAGGCGCACGGCGCGCCTTCCTGATCCTGACACTGGCCAATGCCGCCCCGGAACAGGAGCCGGTGGTTATTCCGGTCAGCGCGCCACGCGCTGCACAGGAACCGCCGCTTGATTTTCGCAGGCTGGCCGCGCTGGGCCTGCACCAGCACCGCGCCCTACGGCCGGGGCGGGTCTATGCGCTTGACGAGATGCTGGACTACGATGATCCGGCGCAACTGGCGCGGCAGCGCGATGCTCTGGAAGACATGGGCATCCGCCACGCCCGCTGGCTGCGCGTCAGCGCGGGCGGAGCGGCTGACGCATGGCTGGTGCTGGTGCGATTGCGTGAGGATTTCTCGGCCAGCGCCGTCTCGCTGCTGTCTGACATTGCGCCGCATCTGGCCTCGGCCCTGCGCACATTGGTGGCGCTGATCGGGCAACGGTTGCAAACCGGGCTGGCGCAATCCGCGCTCGAACGGCTGGGGATCGGCCAGATCGCCCTTGATGCCGAAGGCCGCGTCATGGCCGCCGACGCACTGGCCGAAAGCGTGTTGACGTTCCTGCCCGAACCAAGCCAGCGCGCAGGGCGACGGCTGCAACTTCTGCCCGACGTGGAGCGCCAGTTGGAAAACGCCTGCGCCACGCTGGCAGCGGGCAACGGTCCGCCGGTCTGTGTGCTGCCCGTCGACCCGCGCCGCCACATCAATCTGCTGCTGCGTCGTGCCGACTTGCGCCTTGATGATCCGGCAGCGCTGCCTGCCGTAGTGGGACTGCTGCGGCTTGACCGACGAGAGGACCATGCCGCCGGAGCCAGCACGTTGCAGGCATTGCACGGCCTTTCCGCGCAGGAAGCCGCGCTGGCCCACGCCCTTTCGCGCGGGGAACCACTGGTCGAAGCCGGGCTTGCGCTGGGCCTCACTGCCGAAACCGCGCGCAATTATTCCAAGCGCATCTACAGCAAGACCGGCACGAGCGGGCAGGCCGATCTAGTGCGTCTGGTGTTCAGCGGCCTCGCGCCGTTTTCATGAATGTGCCATTCCCGAATTGTCAGGTCTCGCTTCAGGCGGATTGTCCCCATATGCCGCAACATGACCCGACATCGTAAAGGCGTTAACACATGAGCCGATCGCCCTACCGCAAGGTGCCATCGGCGCGCCTTTCCCGCCTCGCTGCGTTCGGCCAGCTTGCGGGCGGCGTGGCAAGCGGTGTTTTGGCCGAAGGTGCGCGGCGCCTGGCGCGGGGTGAAGCGCCAAAGCTTTCGGACCTGCTGCTGACCCCCGGCAACGCGGTGCGCGTGGCCGATCAGCTATCACGGCTGCGCGGGGCGGCGATGAAGCTGGGGCAGATGATTTCGCTCGATGCCGGAGACATGCTCCCGCGTGAGCTGACCGACATTCTTTCGCGGTTGCGCGACAATGCCCACTTCATGCCGCCTGCACAGCTTGAGCGCGTGCTCGCCGCCGAATGGGGCATGGGCTGGCGCAAGCAGTTTCGCAGCTTTCAGGCGCAACCCATCGCCGCCGCTTCCATCGGCCAAGTCCACCGCGCAGTCCTGCCCGATGGCCGGGTGCTGGCGATCAAGGTGCAATATCCGGGCATTGCCAAGAGCATCGATGCCGATGTCGACAATGTGGCGAGCCTGCTGCGCATGACCAGCCTGATGCCCGCCAGTCTGGACATCACGCCGCTGCTGGCAGAAGCCAAGCGCCAGTTGCACGAAGAGGCTGATTATGCACGCGAGGCGGATATGATGCGCCGCTATCATGCGCTGCTGGCAGACGATCCCACTTTCCTTGTGCCGCAGCCGCACGATCCACTGTGCGGGCGCAATGTGCTGGCGATGGACTTTATCGAGGCGCGACCCATAGAATTGCTCGCCAGTGCGCCGCAGGATGTGCGTGACCGGGCAATGGGCGCGCTGCTGGACCTCGCCTTGCGTGAATTGTTCGACTTCGGCTTCATGCAGACCGATCCGAACTTCGCCAATTTTCGCTGGCAGCCCGATGAACAGCGCATTGTCCTGCTCGATTTCGGCGCGGCAAGGCCGGTTCCGCAAGCCACGGCGGAGGCCTATCGCGGGTTGATGCGTGCAGGTCTGGCTGAGGAGCGAGCGGCCTTGCGCGCCGCGTTGCTGGATGTCGGCTTCGTCTCACCCAACCAGTTGGACCGGCACGGCGCAGCAATGGACCGTGCCATTGACGTTCTGATCGCCCACATCGGCCGCCCCGGCCTGTTCGATTTTGCCGACCGTTCGTTTGTTGAGCGCGTGCGTGCCGAGGCTGAGGTTATCGCGGCGGATCGCGCCAGTTGGCACATTCCTCCGGTCGATACACTGTTCGTGCAGCGCAAAGTCAGCGGCACCGCCCTGCTGGCGATCCGTATGAAAGCGCGCTTGCCCTTGCGTGAAATGGTGGCAGACGCCATTGGAGAGTCACTACCCACAGCAACATCAACATCATGATGTGATTCATGTTGACCTTCGCCATCAGGATGTGCGACACAAATCGGCATGGCACAGGACATTGTAGAGCGCGCGCGCAAACTCATCGAAGACCGCATCATCTCACGGGCAGCCCTTGCCCGCGCGGCGGGGCTTCATCCCAACACACTGCGCGATGCGCTGCTGCCCGAATGGAACCCCACGGTCGATACGCTGAACAAGCTGGCCCGTGCGATGGACGACAGCGACGACGATGATTTCGCGCTGGCTTCGGTTGAGGAAATCATCGCCGAAGTGCGCAATGGCCGCATGGTTATTCTGGTGGACGATGAAGACCGCGAGAACGAAGGCGATCTGGTGATACCGGCGCAAATGGCAACGCCTGAATCGATCAACTTCATGGCGACGCACGGGCGCGGCCTGATCTGCCTGTGTCTGACGGGTGAACGCGCGGGCCAGCTTGGTCTCGAACTGATGAGCCGCAACAACGGCACGCGCCACGGCACCGCCTTCACCGTATCAATCGAGGCGCGCGATGGCGTGGACACCGGCATTTCGGCCGCAGACCGCGCGCGCACTGTGGCCGTGGCAGTTGATGCGAACAAGACCAAGGACGATATCGTTACCCCCGGCCACGTGTTCCCGCTGATTGCCCGCGATGGCGGCGTGCTGGTTCGCGCAGGCCACACCGAAGCTGCGGTCGATCTGCCGCGCCTTGCAGGCCTCAACCCATCGGGCGTGATCTGCGAGATCATGAACGACGATGGCACGATGGCACGCCTCAACGATCTGATCCCCTTTGCGCGCAAGCACGGGCTGAAGATCGGCACGATCCGCGATCTGATCGCCTATCGCCGCCGCAACGATCATCTGGTCGAATGCGTCAACCAGGCGCCGTTCCACACCGATTACGGCGGCGACTGGACGATCAAGACCTATCGCAACAAGATCGATGGTTCGGTCCACCTCGTGCTGCAGCAAGGGCCGATTCTGCCGGGCAAGCCTACGCTGGTGCGTATGCATTCGATCTCTGTCCTGTCAGACGTGCTGGGCCAGCCCGGCCCGCGCAAGCGCATCCTGCAACGCGCGATGTCTGCCATTGGCGAGGCTGGTGCAGGCGTGATCGTACTGCTGATGCCGACCGAGCCCGATCAGTTGCTGCGCGAAGTGAGCGGCACGGCGGGGCACGACATGGAACTGCGCAGCTATGGCATTGGTGCGCAGATTCTGGCCGACCTTGGCATTCACGACATGGTACTGCTCACCAATTCGCATCACAACCTTGTCGCGCTCGAAGGCTATGGCCTGAACATCGTGGGCGAACAGGCGATCCCGGAGGCCTGAGGCAAAGGCCGGTCAGACCGCCGCGCTGGCGGCCATGACGGGCCTGCCATCTGCGGCAAAAGCGGCCAGTTCAATTTCTGCGCCGCTCCCGCGCATGGCCAGATGCAGCGGCTCGCCGCAGATGGCGGGAGACAGACCGCGAAAGGCAAAGCTTTTCAGCGCATTGGTGCCGAGTTCCGCCTGCGCCAGATCGAGCAGCAGCGTTGCCGTCAGCGGTCCGTGGACCACCAGCCCGCGATAGCCTTCCTCGCTTTGCGCATAGGGCAGATCGTAGTGAATACGGTGGCTGTTGAACGTCAGCGCGGAGAAGCGGAACAGCTGCGGTTCGGCAGGCACAACCATTCGGTGAGCAGTCCACGGTGCAGGATCGAACCGCCCCTCCCCCAGCGCGGGCGGCACGCACGCTGAGCCAGCGGTCGCGGCATCACGGTAGACCACGGTCTGCATCTCGCGCACAGCCAGCGCGTCATCGCACAGCGTTTCGTGCGCGATGTCCACGAAGACCAGCGTGCCACTGCCACCATGCTTTTCGGTGATCGTAGAGACGGTCGACCTGCGCTCAATCGCGGCACCCATGCGCAGCGGTTTCAGAAACTCCACCTCGCTTGAGGCCCACATGCGGCGGGGCAAAGGCATCGGAGGCAGGAAGCTGCCGGGGCTTTCATCGCGCAGCGGATGGCCATCTGCGCCAAGCCGCGCGGTGGGGGCATCGGGCAGGCACAGGCACCAGTGCAACCCTTGCGGCACCGCCTCGTTTGACAAAGGCACGCGATCCAGCGTGGCCAGCCAGCGCGTGACCAGCCCTGCGTCCACCCGATCAGCGCGCCGCTCGCAGCGCCCGATCCACTGGTCCCACTCACCCATCAGTTGCGCCCTTCCAGCAACCCGCGCGCGATCACTTGGGCCTGAATTTCTGCCGCGCCTTCAAAAATGTTGAGGATGCGCGCATCGCACAGCACCCGGCTGATTTCGTATTCCAGCGCATAGCCGTTTCCGCCGTGGATCTGCAGCGCGCAATCGGCGTTGGACCACGCACAGCGCGCCGCCAGCAGCTTGGCCATGCCTGCCTCTATGTCGCAGCGCTTGCCCAGATCCTTGGCGCGGGCCGCAGCATAAGTCAGTTCGCGGGCCAGCACCATGTCGGCCAAGCTCATTGCCAGCTTGTCGGCCACGCGCGGGAAGTGGACGATGGCCTTGCCAAACTGTTTGCGGCCCAGCGCATAGTCCAGCCCCAGTTCCAGCGCGCGGCGCGCCACGCCCACCGCGCGGGCAGCGGTCTGGATGCGCGCGCCTTCGAATGTGCGCATCAGTTGCTTGAAGCCCTGCCCTTCCTCACCGCCCAGCAGGGCATCGGCGGGCGCGCGCATGGCATCGAACTGCAGCGCATATTCACGCATCCCGCGGTACCCCAGCACTGCGATCTCGCTTCCGCTCATCCCCTCGGCGGGGAACGGCTCTGCTTCCGTCCCGCGCGGCTTGGGCACCAGAAGCATCGAAAGGCCGGCATAGCCCTTTGCATCGGGGAGCGTGCGCGCCAGCAGCGTCATCAAGTCGGACCGGGCGGCATGGGTGATCCACGTCTTGGCGCCATCAATCACCCAGCCATCGCCATCCCATCGCGCTCGCGTTTGCAGCGATCCAAGGTCCGACCCGGTGTCAGGCTCGGTAAAGACGGCGGTCGGCAGCACTTCGCCGCTGGCAATGCGTGGCAGCCAGTGGGCCTTTTGCGCCTCAGTCCCGCCCAGCACGATCAGTTCGCCCGCGATTTCCGAACGGGTGCCCAATGACCCCGCGCCGATCCACCCGCGCGACAGTTCTTCTGTCACCACGCACATCACCAGCTTGCCAAGGCCGAGCCCACCGAATGCTTCGGGAATGCACACGCCGAAAGTGCCCAGTGCGGCCATGGCTTCAACCGTGGCATCGGGGATAAGGTCATTGGCCAGATGCCACTTGTGCGCATGAGGCAGAATTTCCGCATCGGTGAAGCGGCGGAACTGGTCGCGGATCGTGTCGAGGTCTGTGTCGCCCAAAGCATCGGTCGGCCATTGCCCCGCAGCCAGCGCACCGGCCACCCGTGCCCTTGTGGCGACGTGATCTGCATCGAGCAACTCGGCGCAAGCCTCAGCCAGAGCGCGCGCTTCTGCTCCAAGGCCGAGGTCTGCGGGCCGGAACAGCTCATTCTGCCCCATCGGCAGCCCGCCTACCAACTGCGCCAGCGTTTCGGCAAAGGCCAACTGCACCACATCGACGTCCAGCGCGCTGGTAGATCGGGCCTGCCAATCGGCCATCGCCTCCAGCGCGGCCACGCTCGTCGCCACCCAGGCAAAGCCATGCGCGGCCCGCTGGTGCGCATCGATCTGCGCGCCAGCCAGCCTCTGCTTCAGCGCATGATGCGCTGTCGCCTGATAGACCCGCGCTGCCTCAAGCTGCCTTCCGAACATCCAGTCTCCAATTGTTTGGCATCACAATTATTGGGATTGCCGAACATAAGCACTGCTATTATCGCCACGGCATGAGAGTCAATGTGGCCTTCTTGTCATCTGACGTCGGACGCCTGTTCCGCAAGCGTTTCGCTGCCGCCGCGCGCCCGTTTGGCGTGACCGGCGCACAGTGGCGTATGCTTGCCCTGATCCAGCGCGACCCGGGGATCAATCAGGGCGTCGTGGCCGGGTGGCTGGAAGTGGAGCCGATAACGGCGGGCCGGATGATTGACCGGCTTGAAAAACTCGATCTGGTTGAACGGCGCCACGATCCGGCAGACCGGCGGCAATGGCGCCTCCATCTGACCGCCAAAGGTGCCGATCTGATGCAGCAGATGTCGGGCTGCGCCCAAGCGGTCATCGCCGATTCCGTGTCCGGGTTTTCGGATGATGAGCACGCACAGCTTGTCAATCTGCTGGACCGGATGCGCACGAACCTTTCTGAAGACCCCGTTCTGGAAGCAAACAATGGCTGAAGCCGATCCATTTCCGCCCGCAGAGGCCAGCTCTGACCAAATTGGGTCCAGCGATAGAGACGCCGCTCCCAAATCGCGCCGCTCCCGCACGGTGCTGATGATCCTTGGTCCGCTGCTCGCACTGGGCGGAGGGTTGTGGTACTGGTTCGGGCAGCCAGGCGTGGTTGAAACCGACAATGCCTATATCAAGCAGGACATCGTATCAGTGGCAGGCGAAGTCAGCGGACTGATCACATCGGTCAATGTCCGCGAAAGCCAGCATGTGAAGGCTGGCGACGTGCTGTTCACCATCGATCCATCCACCTTCAACGCCACGATCCGACAGGCTGACGCCCAGATTGCGACCGCGCAGGCACGCGTGACCGCGCTGGCAGCAGATGTGGCGGCAAAGGCAGCCGACGTGGCAGCGGCCAAGGACGACCTTGCCCTGGCCGAGGCCAATTACAGCCGCGAGAAAGCGCTGATGGACAAGGGTTTCAACACCCGCGCCCGTATGGATGCGGCAGGCCATGCGGTGGCCGTGGCGCGTGACCGGATCGTGGCGATAGAGGCCAGCGTGGCACAGGCCCGCGCCGAACTGGCCAGCGGCGCACAAGTGCCCGGCGTCAACCCGGCGATTGCCGCCGCGCAGGCAAACCGCGCCAAGGCTTCGCTCGATGTCGACCGCACGGTTGTGCGCGCGCCCGCCGATGGTGTGGTTACACAGATAACGCGTCTGCAAGTGGGACAAATGGTGTTTCCCGGCGCACCGCTGGTGTCCATCGTGCGCGATGGCAGCGCGCGGGTGGAAGCCAATTTCAAGGAAACCGATCTCAACCATATGCGCCCCGGCCAACGGGCAGAAATCGAAATCGATGCCTATCCGGGCATGAAGCTGAAAGGCCATGTGGAATCGATTGGCGCAGGCACGGGATCGGAATTTTCGATGCTGCCAGCGCAAAATGCCACCGGCAACTGGGTGAAGGTCATCCAGCGCGTGCCCGTGCGCATCGCCATCGATGAAAAGTCGCAACGCCCGCTGATTTCCGGGCTGAGTTCCGACGTAACGGTTCATGTCGGCAAATAGCATGGCCAACAGCGCAGCCGAAGCGGCGGACACACCGCCGATCGTTTCGCGCAACCGCACCTTGATGCTGATCGGCACGATGGCTGCGATGGTCATGTACACGCTCGATACCACCATTGCTAACGTGGCGCTGCCGCATATGACCGCATCGCTCAGCGCCACGCAGGACACGATCACCTGGGTGCTGACGAGCTATGTGCTGGCATCGGCCGTGGCCCTGCCCTTGGCAGGCTGGCTGGTGGACCGGCTGGGCATTCGCATGATGATGCTGGCATCGGTGCTGCTGTTCACCATCGCATCGATGCTGTGCGGCATCGCGCAGAGCCTGGAACAGATGGTCCTGTTTCGCGTGCTGCAAGGGCTGGCCGGGGCGTTCCTTTCGCCGCTGGCGCAGACGGTGACGCTCGATTCCAGCACCGCGGCAGAGCGTCCACGGATGATGGGCATCTATACCCAAGGGGTGATGCTGGGGCCGATTACCGGGCCGATCATTGGCGGCTATCTGACCGACAATTTCAGCTGGCGCTGGGTATTCTATGTGAACTTGCCGGTAGGGCTGCTGTGCTTTGCCCTGCTGTTCCTCTATCTGCCCCGCACCCCGACGCGTGCGCGCAAGGTGGACCTGACCGGCTGGTTTCTGGTGGCGATTACGGTATCGGCGGTCCAGCTCATCCTTGATCGCGGGCTGACTTTGGACTGGTTCGCCTCGGCAGAAATCGTGACCTATGCCGTGCTGGCGCTATCGGCGGGCTGGCTGGCGGCGTTCCATCTTTCCGGTGCCAGACAGCCGCTGTTCCCCACTGCCATGTTCCGGGATCGCAATTTTACGGTGGGGCTGGCCTTCATGTTCCTGATCGGGCTGGTCATGATGTCTGTCATGGCGCTGCTTCCGGGGCTGCTGCAGCAGATCTATGGATATACGCCGATGCAGGCGGGCATGTTGCTGGCGCCGCGCGGTATCGGGATGCTTGCGTCGATCATGCTCTTTGGCCGCTACATGGCAAAGATGGATCCGCGCCTGCTGCTGGCATTCGGCCTGCTGCTGATGGCTGCGTCCATGTGGATGATGACGGGCTGGTCGATAGAAATGCCGCATGGGCCGATCATTGCGGCCGGGCTTTTGCAGGGGCTGGGCCTCAGCTTCACGTTCATGCCGATGAACCTCATATCGTTTGCCACCTTGCCCGCGCAGTATCGCACCGACGCTTCCAGCCTGGCCAACCTGATGCGCAATCTTGGCTCATCCATCGGCATTTCGGCGGCTTCGGTGGAACTCGCCCGCAACATCCAGATCAACCACGCCGAACTGGGTGCGCATATCACGCGGACCATTGCACCATTCAATCTTGACCAGATCACCGCCTATGGTGACGCGGGAGAGGTGGGCCTGCGCATCATCGATGGCATGGTGAACCAGCAGGCGGCGATGATCGCCTATATCAACGATTTCTATGCGATGGCGGTGGCCTGCCTTGCCGCCATACCGCTGCTGTTCCTTGTCCGCACGGCCAAACGCGCACCCTGATTCCTGCCAGCCTGAATTCTGGACAAAAAAAGGGGGCCGGCTTGCGCTGGCCCCCTTGGAAAGTTTGGGAGAGGATGCCTGAAAGGCAGGGTCTTTATCCCTTATGGTAGCGATAACGGCAAGTGCGAACGGCGCATCTTCAATTGCATTTCATGCAACTGAGGCGCGCTTCGCTGCCAGCACGGTGTTGCTCAAGAGGCAGGCAATGGTCATTGGCCCCACCCCGCCCGGCACCGGCGTAACCGCCTTGGCGTGATCGAGTTCGTGCGTGGCGCAATCGCCCACGATGCGGGTCTTGCCGTCAAAATCGGTCACGCGGCTGATGCCCACGTCGATCACCACAGCGCCGGGCTTTACCCAGTATCCGCGCACCAGATGCGGCGCGCCCGCAGCCGCCACGATCACATCGGCCTTGCGCGCCACATCGGGCAGATCGCGCGTTTCGATATGCGTGACGGTCACCGTCGCCTCGCGCTCCAGCAGCAGCATCGAAACCGGTTTGCCCACGATGTTCGATTTGCCGATCACCACCACGTTCAGCCCGCGATAATCGTCGATCACGCTGTCGAGCAACAGCATCACCCCCAGCGGCGTGCACGGCACCAGCCCGCCCGTTCCGGTAGAAAGACGCCCGACATTGACCGGGTGAAACCCGTCCACGTCCTTGCCCGGATCAATCCGGTCCAGCACCAGCGCCGCGTCGATATGCTTGGGCAGCGGCAATTGCACCAGAATGCCGTGGACCGCAGCATCAGCGTTGAGCGTATCGATCAGCGCCAGCACATCGCCCTGCGGCGTATCGGCGGGCAGCCGATGCTCTATCGATTGAATACCCGCCTTGCGGCACTGCGAAATCTTGCGCCCGACATAGACCTCGCTCGCCGGATCGTTGCCGACGAGAATCACCGCCAGCCCCGGCGCGGTTGCGCCCGATGCAACCATCTCTGCCACATCTGCGGCGGTACGCTCCAGCACTTGCGCGGCCAGCGCCTTGCCGTCGATAATCTGAGCCATTGCCTTACCTCACCCTCTCAAAGTGAGGGATATTGTATGTGTTGCATACAAATTTATCAACCAGCGTTTTGCGACGCCAAAGCTTCGGGCACCACTTCGGCCAGCACATGGGCGAATGCGCGCGCATTGAGGTCCTGCGCTTTCGCCTCGCTCTCCGCCTCGGTATAACAGCGCAGTTCGGGCGCGTTGCCCGATGGGCGGAAGTGGATCACCGCACCGTCGGCAAAGCTCATGCGGTATCCGTCGGTCGTGTCGATCCCGGTCGGGAAGCCCGCAATCTCGCCAAACAGCCGCGCGATCCGCGCCAGTTGCTCGTCCTCCGGCCCGCTGGAAAGCAGGGCAATCAGTGCCGCGCTGTGGGCCTGCGGGAAGTCTGCCACGCGGTCGCTATATGTAAAGCGCGGCGGCAGGTCCGCCACCACATCAGCAATTGGCCGCTCCCGTGCGGCCTGTACCACCGCCACTATAGGCAGCAGGGCATCGCGCGTCGGCAGCGCGGCCAGCGCCCCCACATCGGACCCCAGCAGGAACCCGCCATTGGCCTCATACCCGCACACGCAAGCCGCCGGATCAGCCTTGGCCGCGTCCATCATCGCCGCAATCACATAGGGCGACCCGATCCGCGTGCGCACGACCGTGGGCACCGCCCCGCTCAGTTCCAGCACGGAGTTGGAACTGACCGGCGTGACCGCCACATCCGCGCCTACCGCCCGCGCGCAGAGCAGGCCCACCACATCGCCGCGCAGCCACACGCCCCGCGCATCGGCCACCAGGGGCCGGTCCGAATCCCCATCGGTGGAAATGACCGCATCGACCGCGTTCTCCGCCGCCCACGCCGCCGCCAAGACAATGTCCTCGGCCCGGATCGCTTCGGTATCCACCGGCACGAACACCGTCTCACGCCCGAACGGCACCGCCGTGCCGCCCAGCGCTTCCACCGCCTGCACCAGCACGTCGCGGCCCACGGCGGTGTGCTGATAAACCCCGATGGTCAGCCCGGCCAAGGCATCTGCCCCGAAGTGCTGGACATAGCGTTCGACATAGGCGGGCACCACGTCGGTCACTTCCGGCAGCGCAACCGGCACCAGCAGGTTGTCATCATTGCCGAACTTTGCCGGATCGGTTGCCACACGCTGCGACACGATCCCCGCCTCGTCGCTTTTCAGCACTTCGCCATGCGGACGATAGAACTTGATGCCGTTCCGGTCCGCCGGAATGTGGCTGCCGGTGACCATGATCGAGGGCATTGCCGTGCCCCCCCCTTTTCCAGACATCGCATAAAGCGCCAGCGCAGGCGTCGGCACCATGCCGCAATAAACCACCTCACCCCCGCAATCGCGCACCGCCGTGGCGCAGGCGGCGATGATGCGCGGGGTGCTTGTCCGCAAATCCCCCGCAATCGCCACGCGCCCGCCATCGGCAAATTCCCCGATCTGGCGCAGATACTGGAGGAACGCGGTGGCGTAGGCGTGGCACAGTTTGTCAGTCATCGCGCTGGCAAGGCCGCGCACGCCGCTGGTGCCAAAGGGCACACCGCTGGTGGCCATCAGTTCGGATACAGTCACGCCACTGTGCTGAAGGTTATCATGCATTTCAGAGAGTTCCAATCAACCTGTAGTCCACGCCCGTTCGCACTTGCCAAATGTTGGGCGCGCGCCACCCGAATACAACGCCCGGCCACCCGCATTGCTCCCGATAGCGGCCGTAACACACGTATTTGTGCCAATCCCACCTTGTGGCATACTCTACGCTCCAGCAAAAAAAGTTCACACGCGGTTGCCACAAAGACACCGAAGGCTCACCATTTATGCTGCAACTGCGAAATATGGAATTGCAATAAACGATGGCTTCTCCGAATGCCGATTTCAACCCATCACAACTCCACAACGCACCGCGATTCCGCGACTTTCTGCGTTGGGCACGGCAAGTGCTTGGTCCCGATGCAGGCTTTGTGCGGCTCGCGCTGCTCTATGGCGTCGCCATCTCGCTGCTGTCGCTCGCCACGCCGATCTCTGTGCAATTGCTGATCAATTCCGTAGCCAATACAGCCCTGCCCGCCCCGCTGCTGACGCTGGCGGCGATTCTTCTTTCGTTGCTGTTGCTGTCGGGCATACTCATGGCCTTTCGGGTCCATCTGCTCGCCATGTTCGAGAGGCGCTTCTACGCCCGGCTGGTGGGTGAAATCACGCTGCGCGCAGTCCACGCGCAGAACCCGTTCTTCATCGATTCGCGGCGCGGAGATCTGTTCAACCGCTTCTTTGACATGGGGCTTGTCCAAAAGTCGCTCACCAGCCTGCTGATCGGCGGCTTTACGATCGTGCTGCAAAGCCTGGTCGGGCTGCTGGTGACGAGTTTTTACCACCCGTTCTTCCTTGCCTTCAATCTGGTGCTGGCGTTCACCGTGGTGCTGATATGGCGAGTCTGGGCCAATTCCTCCATCGCCACCGCCGTCGTCAAAAGCCATGCGAAGCACGCCACGGCCCACTGGCTGGGCACGGTCGGCAATTCCAACGGTGTCTACAAATCAAGCCGCCACATGACATATGCGATTGAACGGTCAGAAGATGTCACCGCAACTTATGTCGCCGCGCATCGCCGCCATTTCCGCGCCACCTTTGGGCAGACCATCGCGCTGCTGCTACTCTATGCCTTTGCCAGCGCGGGCCTTTTGGCGATGGGTGGCTGGCTGATCCTGCAGGGCGAACTGTCGATCGGCCAACTCGTCGCCGCCGAATTGATCCTGTCTGGCGTGTTCTATGGCATTGCCCAACTCGGCCACTATCTTGAAGTGTTCTACGATCTGTCCGCCAGCCTTGAAGAACTGCACCTGTTCTGGGAAATCCCGCAGGAAGCCCCGGTAGAGGCCGATGCCCCTTGCCCGCCCGATGGCGCGATCCGCCTGCGCGATGTGCACCACGGTGGGCACCACTTCGATTTTGCTGTTCCTGCCGGCGCGCAAGTGGGCGTGCTGGCCGCGCCGGGCGTGGAACGGTGTCTTGCCACGCTGCTCAAACGCCTGGACGTGCCGCAAAGCGGCTTCGTCTCGGTCGGCGGCGCGGATCTGGGGACGTTCGACATGTACCGCCTGCGGTCCGATGTGATCGTGCTGGACCGGCCCACCATCGTTGAAATGAGCGTGCGTGAATACCTCGGCCTCAGCGCACCCGGCCGCCCCGAAGCGATGATCGAAGCGCTGGAACTCGTCGGGCTGGACCGCCGCATCGGGGCGCTGGATGGCGGGCTTGATGCCATCCTTTCCGGTTCAGGCTGGCCGCTTTCGGTGGGTGAAACGATGACGCTGAAGCTGGCTGCCGCCACGCTCGCCCGCCCGCGCGTGCTGATGCTGTCGCCGCTTTATGACATGATCCCGCCTGCCCGGCTTGATCGCGTGCTGGCCGCATTGCGCGAACACGGCACCACCGTTCTGCAATTCACCGAACGCCCGGAAGGACTGCGACGCGATTCGTGGCTGTGGATCGGCAAGGATGCACAGCAAACTTCCACCGAACTCACCGAAATCCTGCCGCACACCAAGGGGGAGCGTTGAGCCATGGCAATCGGCAACAAGACGCTCGCCAATCGCGCCGGGCACAATGATCTTGGCGCTTTTCACACTTTCACCACGTTGAAAGTGCCGCGCACCACGCGCGCACTGGGGCGGATGATCGCGGTTTCCATTCCGCTGCTGCTGGTCCTGCTGTTCCTCGTCGACTGGGTGCAGACCGCGCCGGGCCGGGGCGAGGTTATCGCACTCAACCCCGAAGACCGCGTCCAGCAGGTGACGGCGCTAGTGCCGGGCCGTGTGGAAAAGTGGTTCGTGGTCGATGGCCAACAAGTGAAGAAGGGCGATCCCATTGCCCGCATCATCGACAACGATCCCGATCTGCTGGTCCGCCTTGGGGCAGAGAGGGCGCAAGTCATCGCGCAGATTGCCGCAGCCGAACAGGCGATGGCCACGGCCCGGCTGGATGTGAATCGCTATTCGCAGCTCTTTGCAGAAGGACTTGCCGCCCGGCGCGACTATGAAGGCGCGCAGATCAAAGTGGCGGAACTGAACGCCAAGCTGGCCGAAACCCGCGCCAAGCTGAGCAAGGTGGACATCGCACTGGGCCGCCAGTCTGCACAATTGGTACGCGCCCCGCACGATGGCCGCATCCAGTCGCTCAACACCGCTGCCGGGGCCACACTGGTGAGCGCCGGCGACATGCTGGCAACACTTGCGCCCGACAATGCAGCACGCGTGGTCGAACTGCTCGTCGATGGCCGCGATGTGGCGCTAGTGCGCAAAGGGCAGCCGGTGCGCCTGCACTTCGAAGGCTGGCCCGCCATCCAGTTCAGCGGTTGGCCATCGGTGGCGCAGGGCATGTTCGATGGACGCGTGCTGACCATCGATCCTTCGGCGCAGACCAGCGGGCTGTTCCGCGTGCTGGTGGAACCGATGCCCGGAAAACCGGCTTGGCCGGACAACAACTTCGTGCGTCTGGGATCAAAGGTGCGCGGCTGGATCCAGATGGAAACTGTTACCATCGGCTATGAATTGTGGCGCCAGCTCAATGACTTCCCGCTTGAATTCCCCACCCCGGTCGATCCCGGCCCCTACAAGGGCACCGCGGCCAAGGCCCTGTCCGACAAGGCGGCGGGCAAGGCGAAAGGCGGCAAGTCGGGCGGTTATGACAGCGGATATGGCGGGGGCGAGGAGGAGAAATGATCCGCTCCGTGCCCCATGGGGCCGTGCTGGCGCTGCTGGTCTCGCTGGCTGGTGTGCCAACACCGCTGATCGCGCAGGATCGGCTAGCTGCACCTGCGCCCACCGCGCGCGAATTGACGCTGGCCGACGTGCTGGAATCGTCGGCCACCCACGCGCCGCAGATCGTTGAGGCCATGGCACGCCAGCGGCAGGCCGATGCCCGCGCGCTGACCGTCGAAGGCCAATTCGACCTTGTGTTCAATGCAGAGGCCAACGCCCGTCCGTTGGGCTATTACAACGGCTCTACCGCGGAAGTTTCCGCCTATCGCCCGTTCCAGAACAACGGCGGGCAACTCTATGGCGGCTATCGCGTTTCGACCGGTGATTTCGCCAGTTACGAAGGCAAATCGGTCACCAACCAACTGGGCGAACTCAAAGTCGGCGCGGTGTTCTCGCTGCTGCGTGACCGCATGATTGATGAGCGGCGCGGGCGGCGCGAGATTGCGGGTGCAGACATCGAACTGGCCTCGCTTGATCGCGATCTTGTGGCCATCGGCGTGCAGCGCCGGGCCATTGAAGCTTACCAGCAATGGGTGGCGGCGGGCCTGCGGGTACGTATCTACCGCGAACTGTTTGAACTGGCTGAAGCGCGACAGGAATCGATTGAGAAGCAGATCAACCTGGGCGCACGTCCGGCGATCCTCAGCGTTGAAAATCAACAGAATATCATGCGCCGCAAGTCCCTGCTCGTGCAGTCCGAACAGAACCTGCAACTACAGGCCAACGCCCTTTCCCTGTTCCTGCGCGATGGCTTGGGACAACCTATCGTCCCGGAGGCAGAGCGCTTGCCACCGCGCCTCACCGATGGGGTCGTCCCGCGCCTTGTCGATGAAAGCACTGCCATCGCCGCGCGGCCCGATTTGCAAGCGCTGGTCACCCGAATCGAACAGACCGGCATCCGCGCGCGTCTGGCCGAAAACGAACTGAAGCCCCGGCTTGATTTGAACGTCGAAGCCTCGAAGGATTTCGGCCCCGGATCGTTCACCCGCGAACCGACCGTGGGCGCTGTGGGCGTGCGCTTCTCGGTCCCGCTCGAACGGCGCGCGGCGCGCGGGCGTATTGCCGAAGTGGCGGCAGAACAGGACGCTTTGCAAGTGCGGCTGCGCTTTCTGGAGGAGCAGATCGGCGTGGAAATCGCCAACTTGCGGACGCAAGTTTCCGGCGCGGAAAAGCTGGCCGGGTTGGCAACGGCAGAGGCCGCGCTCGCCCGCCGCATGGCCGAGGCAGAGCGGCGTCGCTTCACTCTGGGCGCAAGCGACTTCCTGCTGGTGAACTTGCGCGAAGAATCGCTGGCCGATGCCACTATCCGCGAAATCGACGCGAACTACCGCCACGCTGCCGCGCAGGCAGAACTGGTGGCCGCGCTGGCAGACCGGGAGCAGCTGAGGCTTTGAGGGTCAGCGCTGCTTCTTGGCGATAGTGGCGGTAAAGTCGGGGTCTTTGTTGGCCACCCAATCCACGAACTTGCGCACGGCGGGATTGGCCAACAAGCCTTCCACATCCATGCCATAGCGTTGCAGTTCAGAGTTGGTGAAGTTGACCGTCAGTGTCTGCTGGCAGATCGCGTGCATCGGCACGACATCGCGCCCGCCCCGGCTTTTGGGAACAGGGTGGTGCCAAACGATGGTCGATCCGGTGGGCCGCCCGCACAGCCAGCAGGGGACGACCGGAGCCGGAGCCTCGTCGTCGGCTTCGGGCAGGGTGTCGTCAAAACGACCGTGTTTGGGGTGCTTGCGGGCCATGCACGCGCCTTATAGCAACTGTCCGGGCGCGCAATGATGCTGTGTTTTCCGAAGTGCACCAAAATGCACCTAAAGCACACCTAAACGCACCAAGTTCACCCCAGACGGCAGCTTTCCATCGCCTCATGCGCCAACGCGGCAAGCCTTGGCAACGCCTCGGCACGCTCCTTGGCCTGTGCGTTGGAAGCGGTGCCGCGCAGCACCCGTCCCTTGATCCCGTGAAAGATCGCGGCGAGGCGGAAGAAGTTGAAGGCGAGGTAGAAGTCCCAGTTGGCAATTTCCGTCCGCCCGGTGCGTTTGCAGTAAGCGGCGATATATTCCGCTTCGGTGGGCAGACCGAGCGAAACCGGGTCCGCGCCGCCGAGGCCGGCCACGATATCGCCCGGCATCCGGTACATCATCGCGTGATAGGCGAAGTCTGCCAGCGGGTGACCGAGCGTGGAAAGCTCCCAGTCCAACACTGCCAGTACGCGCGGCTCGGTGGGGTGGAAGATCATGTTATCGCAGCGAAAATCGCCGTGGACGACAGTGGTTTCATCGCCTTGCGGGATCGCCGTGGGCAGCCATTCCACCAGCGCGTCCATATCGGGCAGACGTCCGGCAAGATCGTCCTCCAGATATTGCTTCGACCAGCGACCGATCTGGCGGGTGAAGTAATTGCCGGGTCGGCCATATTCGCCAAGGCCAACCGCTTGATAATTCACCGAATGCAGCGCCGCGATGACGCGGTTCATCTCGTCAAAATAGGCGGCGCGCTCGTCCTTGGGCACTTCGCCGAACGTGGCGTCCCAGATTACCCGGCCCTCGACCATGTCCATCACATAGAACGCGGTGCCGATCACGCTCTCGTCCTCGCACGTCCCGTAAATGCGGGCGATAGGAACATCGGTGCCGTAAAGCGCGGTCTGCACCCGCGCCTCGCGCAGCACATCGTGCGCGCCTTTGAGCAAGGGGCCGGGGGGTTTGCGGCGCAAGACGTAGCGGGCGGTGGGTGTGGTCAGGCGGTACGTGGGGTTGGACTGGCCGCCGTTGAACTGTTCGACCGTCAGCGGGCCTGAATAGCCTTCGACATTGGCCGACAGCCACGCCGCCAGCGCCGCTTCGTCAAACGCAACGCGGACCTTGCCCGCGCCGGTGTTCCCATCGGCCAGCCCGCTCATTGCGCCGCTTTCCAATCGCGCCGAAGCTTCTTGGCAAGGCTCCATTTGTGGACTTCGGTGGGGCCATCATAAATGCGGAAGGCGCGGATTTCGCGGAACATTGTTTCCACGATGGTCTTGTCGGTCACGCCCGTGCCGCCCAGCACCTGCACGCATTTATCGGCCACGCGCATCAGCGCTTCGGACACGGCGACCTTGGTCATCGAGCTTTCGACCGTGCCGAGCGATCCGGTGTCCAGCACGCTGGCGCACCAGTCGATCATCAGTTCGCACTGTTTCAGATCGATCATGTTTTCGGCCAGCATGAAGCCGACGCCTTCGTGATCGATCAGCGTCTTGCCGAAAGCCATACGGCGGTTGGCATAATCGACCGCGATTTCCTGCGCGCGGATGCAGCCGCCCAGCCAGCGCATACAGTGCGACAGGCGTGCAGGAGACAGGCGGATCTGTGCATATTTGAAGCCTTCCCCGGCATCGCCCAGCATCTGGTCGGCGGGGATGCGCAGGTCCGTGATGTCGATTTCGGCGTGGCTGCCGGGCATCGAACTGTCGATGGTGTTGGGCACGTGGGTGATGCGGATGGCGGGATCGGGCAGATCGACCAGGAACATGCAGGCCCCGCCCTTGCTGTCCGAGTCATCCGATTTGGCCATAACGATGCCGACTTTGGCGCCTTCTGCCCCGGTGATGAAGCACTTCTTGCCGTTCACCACCCAGTGATTGCCGTCCTTGCGGCAGGTGGTGATCATCATCGATGGGTCCGCGCCCGCGCCCTGCAATTCGGCGGGCTCAGTCATGAAAAAGGCCGAGCGCGCGCGGCCTGATACCAGCGGTTCAAGGAAGCGTTGCTTCAGATCTGCACTGCCGACCTTGCCGATCAGGTACATGTTACCTTCGTCGGGCGCCTGCGTGTTGCAGGCCAGCATACCCAGCGGGGTGAGGCCCGATTTGATCAGGATGACGGCGGTTTCGCGCTGGTTGAAGTGCCCGCCATCGTTGCGGATGTGCGGGGTGAGCACGCCTGCCGCGCGTGCCAGTTCGCGCAGTTCCATGACCAGTTCGTCGGTCGGTGCGCCGTGGTGATCGCGGCGCGGGTCCTGTTCATAGGCGAAGACTGTGCCGCGCACGAAGGCCTCCACCCGGGCGGCAACTTCCAGTGCTTCGCTGCTGATCGTCACGATCCTCGGTCCCTTCATTTGATTTCGTTCAGGCGATTTCGACCTAAACCGCGCAATCTGCACCTGACCAAAACAATGGGCCGGGGAAAGGGGCAATAGCTCTGCCCCGCGGGTGCCGACACGTTCGGTCAAAAAAAGGGGCGGCGAATGATCGCCGCCCCCTGAAGTTGAAAGAACTTTGCATCTGCAAAGCCCTTCGGGTCGCAGGGGTTGAATATCCGTTTTGGGCCGATTGCAATGTGCGGTGTTTCACACTTCCGATGCGCTTATGCGCACGACAGCGGTGACAATTGGGCGAAAGCGACGCTTTGCCCTCAGCTTTTGTCGCTAATGCAACCTATTCTCATTGACGACTCACGTGGGCATTCCTAAGGCGCGGCGATGCGCAATCGAGCGATCACGGCAGTGGCATGGGTCCACAAGTGGAGCAGCATTGTCTGCACACTGGCATTGTTCATGCTGTGCCTGACCGGGTTGCCATTGATCTTCCATGACGAGATCGAGAGCTTTTCCGACAGTGCGGCACTGCAAGGCCCTGCCTCTGCACGGACCGGACAGCCGCTTGATACGGTCGTGGCGTCTGCACTGGGCGACTACGCCAAGGCGGCGGGCCAACGCGGTGTGCCGCTGTTCATCGGCTTTTCGTCCGACAATCCGCTGATCACCGTGACCATCGGCCCGCGCGCTGATGCGCCGGAGGCCGATATGCGGCTGTTCACCTATGATCGTGCCACGGGCGCTGCGGTGGGCGAAGTTGAGCGGGGCGGTGTGATGGACTTCCTGTTGCAGCTTCACACCGATCTGCTGCTGGGCTTGCCGGGGATGCTGTTTCTGGGGGTGATGGCGATACTGTTTGTGGTGGCGCTGTTGAGTGGGCTGGTGCTGTACGTGCCGTTCATGCGCAGGCTGGCATTCGGCACGCTGCGGCATGACCGTTCGGCACGAGTGCGCAATCTAGACCAGCATAACCTGCTGGGCGTGCTGGCGCTGGGCTGGACGCTGGTGATCGGATTGACCGGCGCGATCAATGCCTTTGCCGATCCGCTGACCGCCGCGTGGCGCAATGGCGAGCTGGCCAGCATGGTGGCCGATCAGGACGGCCAGACCGCGCTTGCCCCTGCCGAATATGGATCGATCGACAAGGCCATGGCCCGCGCGCAAGCCGCGCTGCCGGGGCAGATGCCGCAGTTCATCGGCTTTCCGGGAGGCGCGTGGTCATCAGCACGCCACTATGCGATCTTCTTTCATGGCGATACGCCGCTGACCAGCCATCTGCTGACGCCTGCCCTGGTCGATGCCGCCAGCGGTAACCTTACCGACGTGCGCCCGATGCCCGCCACGATGCAGGCGCTGATGCTGTCAAAGCCGCTGCACTTTGGCGATTACGGCGGGCTGGCGCTGAAGCTCGTTTGGGCGGCACTGACACTGGCGACGCTGTGGGTTCTGTGGACGGGGCTTGTCCTGTGGCTCGGCAAACGCAGATGAGCCGCCTGCCCCCGCAACGCACCCGTTCGATCCTCGCCCGGCCCTTGCTGCTGGCTGCGCTGGCATTGGCCGGTCTGGTGCTGGGCCTGACCGGAGATGGCTGGCGTGACCTTTTTTCGGTGGCACTGCTGGCGCTGCCTTGCCTGCTTTTCCTGAACCACTGGCGTTGCCGCACCCGGCGCGTTTCCTGACTGAAAGCCTTATGATGACCCGTTACACCCTGCTTGCCGCTGCGGCTCTTGTCCCCGTGCTGTCCACGCCCGCCTCTGCGCAAGACGTCTCGGCCGAGGAAATGAACGACATCGTTGTGGTGGCCAAGGCGCTGAACGCCACGCAAGTGATGGGCGAAGGCGATCTGGGCGCATTGGGGCGCAAGCGGGCCGAGGACGTGCCTTTCACCATCCGCGCCTATAACGAAGCGCTGATCCTCAACCAGCAGCCGCAGACGCTGGGGCAAGTGCTGGAAAACGATCCCACCGTCCGCACCAGCTATGGCTTCGGCAATGCGGCCGAGCAGTTCGTGATCCGTGGCTTTGCGCTTTATGGCGATGATGTGGGGCTGAACGGGCTTTACGGCATCGCCCCGCGCCAGCTGATCGCGCCGGAACTGTTCCAGTCGGTCGAAGTGCTGAACGGTGCTTCGGCATTTCTGAACGGCGCTGCACCGGGCGGTACGTCCATTGGCGGTTCGGTGAACCTGCAGTTGAAGCGCGCGGGCGATGATGCGCTGAATCGCGTGACCGTGGGCTATATCTCCGACGCGAACTTTGGCGGCAGCTTTGATGTATCGCGCCGCTTTGGCGATGATGGCGCGGTGGGTGTGCGGGTGAACGCGGCGTTCCGCAGCGGCGATGTGGCAATCGATGGCGAGTTCCGCCGCACCGCCGTGATCGGCGCGGCATTCGATTGGCGCGATGACAACACGCGGCTGTTCCTCGATCTGGGATATCAGCGTGTCGAGGTTGACGGATTGCGCCCCAAGGTGACCATCGGCACGGCCACGATCCCCACCGTGCCGGAAGCTTCGGCCAACTATGCGCAGCCGTGGAGCTATACAGATCTGCGTGACGTGTTTGGCGTGCTGCGGTTTGAACAGGATTTTGGTGACAACGCCATGTTTCACATCAGCGCCGGTGCGCGCGATGGCAGCGAGCAGGGCATTTATGGCGGGATAACCGTGCTGGACGCGGCAACTGGCGTGGCCAATGGCAACGGGTTGTATGTGCCACGCACCGACAACAACGAGGCGGTCGAGGCGGGCTTCACCGTGAAGCTGGGCAATGCCATCACGCAGGAGATCAACTTCGGCGGCAGCGCGGTGTGGCAGGTCAACCGCAATGCCTTCGATTTCCTCTATGGTCCGGGCTTTGCCGGGTTTGCGACGAACATTTATGACGCGCCCGAAGTGGCGATTCCGGCATCAGCGTTTGTCGGCGGTGATCTGGACAATCCGTTCCCGATCAGCCGGACGCGCCTGCTTTCCGCCTTTGCATCTGACACGGTGGGCCTGTTCGGGGACCGCGTGCTGCTGACCGGCGGGCTGCGGTTGCAGGACATTCAGGTGCAAAGCTATAACGCCTACAACGGCGGCCTTCTGGACAGCACCTATCGCGAATCCGCGGTGACCCCGGTGATTGGCCTTGTGGTGAAGCCGGTGCCCGGCCTGTCGCTCTTCGCCAATCGCGTGGAAGCCTTGCAGCAGGGGCCGAGCGCACCGACCGATCCGCTGGTGGTCAATGCGGGCGAAGTGTTCGGGCCGATCCGGTCCAAGCAATACGAAGTGGGTGGCAAACTGCGCATGGGCCGGTTCGAAGCGGGCCTTTCGGTTTTCCGCATCGATCTGCCGGTAGGCTATTCGGTCGATGCCGGGACGGGCGACGGGCGCGTGCGCTTTGGCCTGAACGGATTGCAGCGCAATGAAGGCGTGGAATTTACGCTGAACGGTGAGCCGGTGGACGGATTGCGGTTTATCGGCGGCGCATCGGTGATCGATGCCAAGCTGCGGCGCACGCTGGGCGGGGTGAACCAAGGCAACCGTGCGGTGGGCGTGCCGGAATGGACCGGCAATGCGGGCGTGGAATGGGATGTGCCCTCCACCGGCTTTACGCTGACAGGCCGTGTGGTCCACACCGGCAAGCAGGCCGTGAACGTGGCCAATACGCTGGAAATCCCTGAATGGACGCGGTTCGATCTGGGCGCGCGTTATGTTCTGGTGACGGGCGGAAAGCCGCTGACGCTGCGTGCGGGCGTGGATAACGTGGCGAACAAGCGGTACTGGGCATCGGCGTTCGACGTGTTCTCCGCCGCGCTTCTGCAAGGTCAGCCACGCACGTTCCGGGCGAGCGCTTCAATCGACTTTTAAGAGGCCAACGACAGCATTTATGCTGCACTGCGGAAAATAAGGGGGAACTTGCGGGGCTGGCTGGCGTTGGGAACTTTATCAGCTAGCTATCATTGGAATCCGCATTGGACCCGCAAGGCCCCCATGTAGTCGTCGAACGTGCCCTCGAACTGCCGCCATCACATCTCCCTGAACAGGCGAGCCTGTTTCTGGATTTTGACGGAACGCTCGTCGATCTGATCGACCGGCCCGACGCCGTGCAGGTGACAGACCGGGTGCGCGCGCTGATTGCCGCGCTATGCACGCGGCTTGATGGCAGGCTGGCGATTGTCACCGGACGCGAGGCCGCGTTTGTGCGCGCGCAGCTTGGGCTGAAGGGCGTGGGTATTGCCGGAAGCCACGGGCAGGAAATCCATTTCCCCGATGGCACGACCAGCATTCCTGAAACCCCTGCCACGCTGGCAGATGCGGCCAATGTGATTGCCCGCCTTGCCGCCGCGCACGAGGGTGTGCTGGTGGAGCGCAAGCCGCTGGGCGTGGCGCTGCACTATCGCATGGCGCCGCAACTGGAAGGCTGGAGCCGCGCTCTGGCCGAGGAACTGGCGGAATCGCACGGTCTGCACTTGCAGCCCGGCAAAATGATGGTGGAACTGCGCGCTCCGGGCGGAGACAAGGGCAGCGCCGTGGCGCGGTTCCTTGATACGCCGCCGTTTGCAGGGACCGTTCCAGTAATGCTGGGCGATGATCTGACCGACGAGCCGGGCTTTGCGGCTGCTGCCGCGCACGGCGGATGGGGCGTGCTGGTGGGACCGGAGCGGCCCACAGAGGCGCTCTATCGGCTGGAAGGTGTGCAGCACGTGCTGGCGTGGCTTGAAGGAGTGCTCGACGCATGAGCACTGCACCAATTGCGACCACAGGCCCTATTGCAACCACTGGGATGGAACTGTGGCCCATCGGCAATTGCCACGTCTCTGCGCTGGTGGATGAATCCGGGCGGTTCGTCTGGGCCTGCGTGCCGCGTGTGGACGGCGACCCGCTGTTTAGCGCGCTGGTGGGCGGGGAAACGCCTGAAAACGGGTTCTGGGACATAGCTCTGGACGGCGTAGTGCGCACGCAGCAGCGCTATTTGCGCAACACGCCAATCCTTGTCACGCGGCACGAGGACGATCACGGCAACGCCATCGAGGTGACCGATTTCTGCCCGTTCTACGGCCATTCGGGACGCACCTTCCGTCCGGTGGCCTTTGGGCGGATCGTCCGTCCGGTCAGCGGATCGCCGCGCATTACGGTGCGATTGCGCGCCACGCGTGATTGGGGCACCCCTTCGCCCGGCGTGGTCGGCGGCACCAGCCACATCCGCTATCCCGGCCCGGCCATGACCATGCGGCTGACCACCACTGCGCCGGTGGGCATGGTGGCCGAAGAACGCACGTTCCGGCTGGAACGGCCGCTGCACTTCTATCTTGGCCCGGACGAGAGCTTTTCCGGCAATATCGCGCGCACGGTGGACGATATGCTGGAGCGCACCTGCGTGGAATGGCGCGGTTGGGTGCGGGGGCTTGCCATCCCGCTGGAATGGCAGGACGCAGTGATCCGTTCCGCCATCACGCTGCGCCTGTGCCAGCACGCCGAGACTGGCGCGATTGTGGCGGCGTTGACGACTTCGATCCCCGAACATGCCGGGTCAGAACGCAACTGGGATTACCGCTACTGCTGGATCCGCGATGCCTATTACACGGTGCAGGCGCTGAACCGACTGGGCGCGCTCGATGTGCTGGAAGGGTATCTCACCTATCTGCGCAATATCGTTGATGGGGCCAAGGGCGGGCACATCCAGCCGCTTTATGGCGTGCTGGGCGAAGCGCTGTTGGAAGAGGGTTTTGCGCCCGACCTGCCCGGCTATCGCGGGATGGGACCGGTGCGCGTGGGCAATCAGGCCTATGAGCAGATTCAGCATGATGCCTATGGCCAGATCGTGCTTTCCAGCGCGCAGGCGTTCTTCGATCAGCGCCTGTTCCGCCTTGCCGGACACGAGGATTTCGAGGCGCTGGAGCGGGTGGGTGAGCGCGCTTGGCTCAGCCACGATCAGGCCGATGCGGGGCTGTGGGAATTGCGCACGCGGCAATCGGTCCACACCTATTCCTCTGCCATGTGCTGGGCAGCGTGTGACCGGCTCGGCAATATCGCCGCCACGCTGGGACTGATGGATCGCGCCGCGCTGTGGAACGACCGCGCCGGCACGATCCGCGCGACAATCGAAACTTCGGCATGGCGCGAGGAGACACAGCGGCTTTCAGCCACGTTCTCGGGCGATGATCTGGACGCCAGCGTGCTGCAATTGCTCGACCTGCGCTTTCTCGCGCCAGACGATCCGCGCTTCCTTTCCACCCTCTCGGCCATCGAGGAAGGCTTGCGACGCGGTTCGCACATGCTGCGCTATGCCACCGAGGACGATTTTGGCCTCCCGCAGACGGCCTTCAATGTCTGCACGTTCTGGTTGATCGAAGCGCTTCACCTGACCGGACGGTCTGACGAAGCGCGCGCTCTATTCGAGGAAATGCTGATGCGACGCACACGATCCGGCCTGCTGTCGGAAGACATCGACCCCGTTACTGGCGAGTTGTGGGGCAATTTCCCGCAGACCTACTCGCTGGTCGGGATCATCAATTGCGCTGGCCTGCTCAGCCGCCCGTGGACATCAGTGCGATGAGCCGCCTGATCGTTGTATCGAACCGCGTCAGCGCGGGTGGCGGGGCGCAAGGTGGTCTGGCTGTGGCGCTTTCTGCCGCTCTGCGCGCCAATGGCGGCATCTGGTTTGGCTGGTCGGGCGAGGTGACCGACGAGTTTACCGGCCACATCAACTTTCAGCGCACCGACGGCGTTGCCACGGCCACAGTCGATCTGGAAGAGCAGGACGTCGAGGAGTACTACGACGGTTATGCCAACCGCACGCTGTGGCCGCTGTTCCACTACCGGATCGATCTGGCCGAATACGAACGCAGCTTTGCAGGTGGCTATGAACGCGCCAACCAGCGCTTTGCCGAAACCGTGCTGCCACTGATCGAGCCGGAAGACGTGGTGTGGGTGCAGGATTATCACATGATCCCGCTGGGGCGCGAATTGCGCAATCGCGGAGTCAGAAACCGCATCGGCTTTTTCCTGCATATCCCCTGGCCCCCGCGCCGCCTTCTGGCCACCCTGCCCGAGGCCGCCGCGCTGGTGGAAACGCTGTTCGCCTATGACGTGATCGGGTTCCACACGCAGGAGTGGCTCGATTCCTTCGTCGATTTCGTCAAGGCCGAGATGGGCGCGACAGTCATCGATGGCGTGGCCCACTGCAATGGTCGCACCGCGCAACTGGTGGCCTGCCCCATCGGCATCGATGCGAAAGCCTTTGGCGAAATGGCCGAAAGCCCGGCAGCGCGCGAGGCACATGATCAGTTGAAGGCCAGCCTTGTGGGGCGTTCGCTGATCGTGGGCGTGGACCGGCTTGACTATTCCAAGGGGCTGGAAGAGCGCTTTCTGGGATACGAGCGCTTTCTGGAAGAGCACCCGGAAGAGCGCAAGGAAGTGGTGCTGCTGCAAATCGCGCCACCTTCGCGCGGCGCGGTTGAGAGCTACCAGCGCATCCGATCAAAGCTGGAAGGCCTTGCCGGGCGGATCAATGGCGCACACGCGGCGCTGGACTGGGTGCCGATCCGCTATGTCAACCAGGGCTATCCGCGCGATGTGCTGGCGGGCGTTTATCGCGCGGCCAAGATCGGGCTGGTCACACCCTTGCGCGACGGGATGAACCTTGTCGCCAAGGAATATGTTGCCGCGCAAGACCCCGAAGATCCCGGCGTGCTGATCCTGTCACGCTTTGCAGGCGCGGCAGAGGAAATGTCCGATGCCTTGCTGGTCAATCCCTATAGCGCAGAAGAAATTTCCGATGCGATTCAACGCGCGCTGGTAATGCCACTGGCCGAACGCAAGGCGCGCTGGAACGCGATGATCGGCAATGTGCGTGATCGCGACGTGATGTGGTGGCTGGAAACGTTCCGCAACTTCCTTGAAGCGCCGTCGGAAGACGATGCCGTGGCGGGTGCCGCTCCCGTCAACGTGGTGCAGATCGTCTAATCAAAAAATGGAGTGGCGGGCGGAGCCGTGATGGTTCCGCCCGCCCGATGCCAACCCGCATAGTGGAAACACGCGGGCTGGCGAGGGATGGCTGGATCAGAACTTGAACCCTGCACGCACGCCATAAGTGCGTAAGCGCCGACGGAAGGCGGCCTTGTTGCCGGCACCGGAATAGGAAAGCTCGCGGCCTTTGAGGAGGCGTGAGCATGGACATCGAGCAGTCAAACG
>NZ_NCII01000130.1 GCF_002256775.1 Novosphingobium sp. 17-62-19
CCGCGAAACTGACCGGACACTACAGCGCTTTATCGATTAGCGCGTGTCCGGTCAGCTTCGCTACCGGCAGAACCTACACCACGTACCGGGACACGACCCACTCCGCCAGAGCCGGGACTTGTCGATGCAGGAACGCCCGCAGCGCCGCAGCCCGCGATACGCCCCGCCCGGCGAAGCCGGAGAAGCCCGGTCGAAGACCGGATGGTCAACATGAGGAATGGGGGGCAGTCCGTCCGACCACGGCAACAGTTCAAACCGCAGCCGGCGAGCCCGCAGCCGCGGCCTCAGGCCGGACGAGGGTCCAGGCCCTGCTCATCAGGTGCGAAATCCGCACACCGGCCCCGTCGCCCGCGCGCAGCAGCATGGTCTTGGTGCCCCACGGCACGACGCGGAAGGTCTGTTCGCGGATCCCGTCGGAAAACGTCAGCGGTTCGGGAAGGAGCAGGGTGTCACCGGGCATGGGCTTCCGGCGCGAGGTCAGCGCTAGTCGCTGGCGGCATTTGGCCCGCCATTGGGCCGCATGGTCATTGATCGGGGGGCCAAGCAGGTCGAGGATCGATGCCGGACAATCGAAGTAATACGGGCCTGCCGTTTCCGCCATGTCCTTGTACCCGAACACGAATCCGTCTTTGGCACGTGGGTTCCAGCGGACGAGGCAAATCATCGCGAAAGGTGCGCCCTCCCCCTCGGCCCCATAGCTCTGGCAGGCAGCGTAATAGGCCCCCGAACGGACCGCCGATTTGAGGACGCGCAAACCGTCGCCCCGGCCTTTCTCGGGGTCCGGGCGATATGTCATCTGGTCGTCGAGATAAGTCTTGGGCGTGGCATGGGGCGCCATGCCGTGCAGGGTCATCGAGAGCCATCCCATCGGGATCTCCTGTGTCTGAAGGAATTGGTCCGGCTGCGGGGTCGGACGCGCGGCCGATTATTCAGGTCAACGGCGCGCCGGTGGCGCCCGTCGTGGGAGTCTGGACGTCCGGCTCCGGCAGGAGGACAAGAGCCTTTCGGTCCATCGACCAGGTAAGATGCAGCGTCCGCCCGGCGGGAATGCGCCAGGCAATCCGGTCGGCAAAGACCATGCGGATTACCGCAAGGGTCGCCGCATCGTCATTTTCGAGAATGGCATGTGCCCGCGCCGTGGCATCGTAGCGGAACCGCGTTTCCTGCGTATCGTAGCTGTCCGCGTCAGAATCGCCGGAGGGGCTGAATACACCGTCGGTGATGAGGTCGATGAGATCGCCGACCTCGATCCGCGCGTTTCGGGTTAGCGCGATCTGCACCGTGTCGGCATCCGACCAGGCATCGTCGCTCTCGAGGAGCGCAAAGTCGGTCCGCAGGTCCAGACCTCTACCGAACTGATCGCTGAGTTCGAGGGTGATGGTATCAGGCCGCCAAGTGCAGGGATCCGGCCCACACGGGGCTTCGTTGCCATTGTCGTCGCTCAATCGCTCACCGGTCCGCACGTAACACGCGAGGCGGTCGTACCAGCTGTACCCGATGAATGGCTTGATCGGCTCGTAGAATGTCAGTGGTGCGGGCCCATCGAGGCGATGAACGTCACCGTCCCGGCCGTTCCGCGAAAAAGCGAGCGCACGGCCGAAATTTACGGAGTCCAGACAATCCGTGTTGTCGTAGAGGGCCGCATTCGTTTCGATGGCGGTGAAATCAGGAACATCGCGGTAGCTGTCTCGCGCCAGCGACGGGCACCATGGGGGCAATTGGGCTATCGCTTCGGGAACCGCGTCGAAGAAGAGGTTGGCCTCGAGCCAGGATGCGTGGCTGAGACGGTGGAAGGGCTCAGCGATGATCGTCTCGTACATTGCCTCGCGGCACAGCATCTCGAGCCGTCTCAGGCCTGCGTTGTGGTAGATTTCCTTTCGGGCAGGCAGCACCAGAACAAGCTCGGGCGCATCGACAACATCGACGTGAACGCTCCACTGGGCGTGGTGAATTTCCTTCACCTGCGAGAAGACGTGCCGGAGCGTCACCCCATGAAAATTGACGGTATCACCGTGGTTCGAATAGCGGTTGCGAAACACCCCGAGGCGATAGCCCTCACGCTCGATGATGGCGTGGGCACCTCCAAGAAAGTCGACGTGCTTCAGCACTTCGCCATTGAGGGTCACCGGCAATGGGAAATGCCGTGCGGCTGCCTCGACGCACCGCTGGAGCTTGCCGTCGCGCGGTGGCGCGAAGCAGAACGCCACGCTGGTGCCACGAGGCCCGTCCCAGCCAGCCACATCGATATCGGCTTCGCCGGTCCAGGCATCGCCTGCAATCGCCAATGAAAAGGCAGAGGTTGCGCTGACCGAACGCACGACCGTGTCGAGGCCGGCGAGGCTGAAGAAACCCATGCCGGCGGGATCTTCGCACGCACGGCATGTATCGGACCAGTCGGATTGGCCAAGCGAGACAAGGGCTTCCGGATCGGCAATGCCCAGCCCGTCGTCGGTGACCGTGATTTGGCAGCCCTCCTCGAGGTGCTCTGCCGTTACCGCGACCGTGGTCGCGCCGGCTCGGCGCGCATTCTGGAACAGCTCATTGAACACGTCATCGAGCGTCCCGTTGAAAATGCGGGTAACCTTGGTGATCGCCTCAGGTGAAACCCGGGCACGCAATTTGGTGGGGAGAGTCATGAGCACGTATCCTTGGGGATCACGCCCCCGCACGGGGCGGATGGATAATCAGGGGCAGCGATGGAAAAGTCCCGCTGATGCGGAATGGGCACCGCGCCCATGGAATGGGCCGCCATTCTCCGGGCTTCGCACGCTTGCAGCGTCAACCGGTCACTCGGCGGGGCAAGCCCGCGCGAAGACGGGATCGATGGCGAAACCGAGCGCTCGTGCCACGATGATCGCCGTGCGAACATCGGTTTCATCGAATTCCAGCGGCGCGACGAGTTCGGCCAGTGTCAACGCACCCGCATCGCCGAGCTTGTGGAGATGGCCCGCTGCCGTGGTGACGGCGACCGGCCATGCCCAGGCAAGGCCGACGACGCCTTCATCAAGGATGATGAGTGTGTCCCCCTTGCAGATCATGCTGTCGACCTGGCAGGCGTCATAAGCGTTGCCCGTCGTGGCCAGAACGTGGGCGCGGTGGGTGCGGAATGCGAACCGCTCGGAATGGGTCAGCATGGGTTCCTCCATCTCATGCAGCGCCCCGACTTCCGTTAGGAGGCCGGGGCGCCGGTTGAATTAGGGGCAGCGCGCGTTTCAGGCCTGTCCGGCTGGCGCGAAAGCATCGACCCGCTGCCGGGCGCGCGGACGCGACCAGACGACGTTGTAGCTGCCATCGTTTTGTTTGAACGCGGTGATCGGCAACGGCCGGGTCAGCGAGGGGTCGTCGATACGTCCCTGCAGGTAGCATTCGCCGGACTCGAGCGACGCCTTTTCCCACAGCGCGCCAATCTGGACGAAAGCGCCGCCGGTGTTGCGGGTGAGGATTTCGAACCGGGGGGCTTTTTCATTGCGGGATTCAACCTCGCGCAACGCAAAAGTCATGGCGACCATGACGGTCGCGAGCGAGCCGCTCAGGTGACCCTGTGCATTGCTCTGGATGGTGCCGATATTCATTGCCTGGTGCTCCTTGGCGAGGACCCCGTCTTGCAGCTCGGGGGCCCTGGGGGTGAAGGCCTGGGGCATCCCTGCCCCGGCCACCCCTTCCCATCCCGCTTCCCTCCAGTCCGCAGGGCGAGCAGGCGGTCCTCAATGCACGGTGGCGCCGGACTGCTCGTGGATGGAGGCAATGCGCAGGTCCGCCCGCGCGGCGTGATCGGGATATCCTGCGCGCAAATTGGCATGGATCCGGGCGAACAGATCCAAGGCAAAGGTGCCGTCGGCTGCGGGGCGGCTCGTGATCAGTGCGCGCTCGATCGCTTCGCGCGACGGCGAATGCTGGCAGATCGCCGTCCATGTACTGTCAGGCGCATAGTCGTACGGTGCCGGCATCATCGCCTCGTGCCAGTGCGCCAGGCCGTTCTCGGCCAGCGCCTCGTATGCTTCATCGTAGTGCGCGCCGTCGGTCGGGCAGCGCAGGCGGACCGTGCTGTATGTCCCGAAGTCGTGGAGATTGTCGACGACCTCGAATGCGTAGCCCTCGGGCGGCAGTCCCAGCGCCGCAGTCAGCGCGGCACGATAGGCGAGAGCCTCCTGACGGCTACGCACCGAAGCATCGGGATCGCGGCCAACTTGCGCGCAAGGTTCGTCGAAGGGTGTTCCTGAAAGATCGATGGTGCGGGACATGGCAAAGGGACTCCTGATGGAGGGCCGCGCACAGCGCCGGGCGGCAGCGGTCAGGCGGACGATGCGCGGATGCCGGTGGCTTGGGACTAGCCGCTGGGCGCCCACTGGGTCAGTATTCGGAGGGCAGGAGGATGGTCAGGACGCGCGTCGTGGCTGACGCATCCCACGGCGCGTCAGAGCCAAACGAGAACGTGCCATCGGCGGCGTAGCTGTCGATCTTCCAGAAGATCCGTTCGTCCAGAAACTTGACGACGCCGAAGTCGCGTTCGCCGTAGGGATCATCGCCCGGCTCGATCGCCGCGCCGACAATCTGCTGCATCAGCAGGCGCTGGTTGATGGCGACACGCGCATGGCGTGCAGTCTCGGTGGTTTCGGATTCGGCGAGCAGGTCGACCACGCCGCGCGTGAACAGGATCCGCGCACGCGGATCATTGCCGCGCCGGACTTCATCGTTGAGGTGAGCGACCCGTTCCGTGCGCTCGCGCTGGAGCCGGTCGGAGGAAGGGTAAGAGGAAGTGTTGGACATGAACGGTCTCCCAACAGATTCACATCCCCCTCGCCCCCTTCCCTCTGGATCGTTGCCGTCCTCAGCCGATACCTGCCCTCATGCCCCCGTCGTTCAGCATGCCTCAATGCGCGTCTGGATCGTTATCCTCGCATAACGGCCGTCCGCGGTACAACGCCTCAAGATCGCGACCGCCATAGAAGATATTGGTGATTTCGACGGCGTCAGGCAGCACGCGATAGGCAATGACCGCTCGCCGTTTGAAGGGCACCGTCCGAAGTCCCGGCGCGAGGTCATCGCGCGGTGTTCCGCCGTTCGGGACTGCGCCTATGCGCCGACAGCGATCGTGGAGTTGTTCCACGACCGCCCGCGCGGTGCCGGCGTCCTCACTGTTATCGCTGATAAAGCGATATATGTCTTCCAGATCGTCAACAGCTTCCGGACGATAGACGACGTCAATGCGCCGCATCGGCGAACAAACGATTCAGACGCACTTCAAGCTCAGCTTCCGTCAGGCTCGGCCTCGGATCGCTGAGCGAGCGACCGACGCGCGCCCGTATTGCTTCAAGGCGCTCGGTGTCCTCCAGACGCTGGCGCTGCCAGAGCCGCACAGCATCGCGGAGCGCTTCGCTGGTCGATGCGTATTCGCCTGCATCAACGCTCGCACGAATGGCATTCAGCATTTCGGTGGTAATCGTGACGCTGATCTTTTCGGCATTCTGCATGGGGCTCCAGTCCTCCTGCACCGCTGGTAGCATAAAATCCTACCGCCTGCTACCAGCCCGCTGGTGCGCGGGCGCGGCTGTCCCCATGCCACAATCGGGCGCTCCCAGGCGTCGGTCTTGGGCACGAGGGCGGGCGGCATGCGAAGCTCCGGTGCTTGCGCGGCACCCTGACCGGCAATCCCAATTCGGCGCCAAGCATTGCACTTGAAAGTGCAGCCACATATCCTGACAGTCCAGCCCTAATGTGATTTTCAACGCAGATTTTTGGGGCGCGGGTCATGCGGCGATCTCCTCAGGCTGAGGCTGCTGGGCGTGCATCCAGTCGGCAGCGGCCTGAGCCTTGCTGGCGGCGGTAAAGATGGCGCGAGGGTCGTCTTTGAGTGCGCGCAATAATCGCGAGGTATCGATAATGTGAAGGAACGCGGCCAGATTGGCTGATGTCTGCGGTTTCCGGCCAACATTCCTTCGCATTATTCAGAGCGTGTCGAGTGTCGAGGCTCACATGGCCGAGCCAACTGCGGATGACCGTGACGTCGACGCCCGCCGAGATGAGGTGCACGGCGGTGGCGTGCCGGAAGGCGTGCGGCGTCACATGCTTGGCACGCAGCGTCGGCGTGGTTTCTGCCGCAGCCCTCACGTAGGCGGCAAGCTTGAACCGGACACCCGAGGCACTGAGCGGTTCGCCATAACGGTTGACGAACAGCCTCTGGTCCGGCGCCCGTGGCTGTCGCTCGAGCAGCTTACTCAGCAGCAGGACCGTTTCCGGCCAGAGCGGGCAGATGCGTTCCTTTCGGCCCTTGCCGGTCAGGCGCACGCAGCTCGGGCTTTCGAACCGGATCGCTTCGGGGCACAGATCGAGCGCTTCCTGTATTCGTGCGCCGCTGTTGTAGAGGAACGAGAGCAGCGCATGGTCGCGCATACCCTCGATCGTAGAACGGTCGGGCTGAGCGAGGATCGCCGTCACTTCCGCCGGATCGAGGTAGCAGGGCTCCGATACCGGCGCGCGCTTGATCGGGATGTTGAGGATTTCGACGCATTGCGCGATCGATGGGGGATACTTGGTGGCCACGAAGTGGAAGAAGCTGCGGATCGCGGCAAGTCGGCAGTTGCGCGTGCCGATCGTGCCGCCGCGGTCGTGTTCGGCATGGCTCAGGAACGCGGCGACCTCGCTGGCGGTCAGATCGGCCAGCGTGATCACCGCCACCTTCTTTCCAGCACGCTGCGCGACGAACCGCAGGTACAGCCGCCAGGTATCGCGGTATGATCGAACCGTATGGATGGACGCGTTGCGCTGCTCGACCAGCCATTCGTAGAAGAACGCGCGCAGCAGGCTCGGGAACGGGTCGGTCTTGCTCATGGCTGCGCCTCCTGCCCCAGGCTGAGGCATTGTGCGCCCACCGCTCGGAACCGCTCGTTGGCGTGGTGCAGCAACTCCTGCGTGACCGTGATGTAGACCAGCGTGGAGTTGATATCCCGATGGCCGAGGTAGGTCGCAAGGAACGGCAAGCGCTCCTGCGGGTTGATGCCGGCGCGATACCATTCGAGGATGCGGTTCACGACCATCGAGTGGCGCAGGTCATGCAGGCGCGGTCCGGTGACGCCGCGCGGCGGCTTCAGCCCGGCCCGGCGGATGACGTCGACCAGCAGCCAGGCGACGGCCTGGGACGAGTATCGGGCACTGCCCTGCTCGTGCCAGAACAGTCCGGAGCGCGGCTCTTGCGATGCTCCGGCCCGCCGCCGGGCATCGATATAGGCCCGAAGTTCGACCATTACGCTGTTGGACAGAGGCAGGATTCTGGTCTTGAAGAACTTGGTCTGCCGCACCGTGATCGTGCCGTTATCCAGGTCGACATCGCCAAGATCGAGACGGGCTACCTCGCCGCACCGCAGCCCCGCGCAATAGGCCATCATGAGCATGGTATGGATGCTCAACGGGCGAAGCGGCGCTCGCGGGGAGGGATAGGTTCGGGCAATATCGAGCATCCGCCGGACATCGGCGGGGGAGTAGATGTGGGGCTTGCGGTACTGCTTCGCCACTTGCTTGATCGGCCGCGAGTCCGGACGACGCGGCGGGATCGACGGGTCCCGGTGCCGGAGGATTTTCGCCAGGACGCGCTTCAGCCTCTCGCATTCGGCGGGATGGTTGGCAGTCGACTTGGCGCTTGCCCAGTGTTCGAGCATCACACCTATCGGTTCATCTTGCAGGACCGGGTTCAGTTGCAGGAACCTGTCGAACCGGACAAGCCATACGGGCTGCGCGGTGTATTTGTAGCCGCGGCTCCGCATCAGATCGACGTGCTCGGCCATCATTGCGCCCAGGACGCTGCCGAACGGTTTGGGCTGATACAACGCGGCAAGGGCCTGGTTCGGATCGGGCGACGCCAAGGCGCGCCACACGGGCATGCACTGCTTGATATTGCATGCATCGCGCAGGTCGCCGACGGGATTGCGTTCGATCGCTCCGATTTCCAGAAGATGATCGAGGAACCGGTCGATGATGCGGGTGCGGTGCAGCCGCGTCGTCGCAGCCCATCGGGTTGACGACGCCTGAAGCCAGGCCACCAGCACGTCCTGGTCGAGTTCGGCGTGGCGCTCGACCTCGTCCTGGAAGCTGTTGAGCGCCTGCTTGTACACGGTGCGGGTCTTCGGTCTGCGCAGATCAAGGTCGGCCACATAGCGCTCGACCAACTGCCGCTCGGGATCGGGCCAGATCGTCATGACCGCACCTCCCGTCCCGGCACGCAGAGCGCGATATCCCTGAGGTCCTCGATGGCCAGTTTGAGGTAGGGAGCGGTGGACTCGGCCGAACGGTGTCCGAGCATGTCTCCGATGATTTTCTGCGGCACCGCGGAGCGCAGCATTTCGACTGCGCGCGCATGGCGGAAGATGTGCGGACCACTCTTGCCTGGCGGCTCGACCCCGGCGTCATGAAGCCGCCGCCGCACCGCGCTGGCCAGCATCCCGAGCTTGCGATAGGGCGCGCGCGTGCGGATGAAGACTTCCCGGGCGTCGGTCTCGGGCCGTCCGGCGCGCAGATAGGCGAGCACCGCTTCGCCTACCGGCGCCATCAGGGGCAGGTACGAACAGGCCCGGGTCTTGGTGTGTCTGATGCGGATCGCTTCCGCGCGCCAGTCGATGTCTTCGATCCGCAGGTTGCGGATCTCGCTCGACCTCAGGCCATAAGTTGCGAGCAGTTGTAGGATCGCATGGTCCCGCAGCCCAATAGGCGTTTTGTCCTGCCCTGCAACTCGCAGGACAGCAGCGATCTGGTCCCGCTCAAGGATCGAGGGCACCCCCTCGTAGGCGTAAAGCAATGGGGCGATTACGTGCGGCGACAAGTCGATCGCGGTGCGATCCGTGCGGTGCAGATAGCGGAGGATCGAGCGAAGCCGCTCCGCGAC
>NZ_NCII01000030.1 GCF_002256775.1 Novosphingobium sp. 17-62-19
CAACAAAGCCGGTGATCGAAGTTTGCGGCCTATGTGAGGCGTGCAGCAGATAGACCCCACAGATCGACCAATGTCTGTCAAACGGTCGATTGCGGGAGGCGCGCGCCGATCGCGGCCGAGGTCGCCGAAACAGCCCTACTAGGTTCCGATGTAAACGCTCGCGCTAAGTGGCGGCATTCTGATCGCGCTATTTGTCGGCGAGCGTCGCTACGCGGCTACCGGCTTGGTCTCGGCCGATCGCACATAGGCGTAGAGTGTTGGCTTGGAGATGCCGAGCATCGAGCAAATCTTGGCGATCGGCATCGTGTTCTCGTGGTAGAGCCTGACGGCCAGGTCGCGCTTGTCCTTGCCGAGTGCGGCCGGCCGGCCACCCTTCTTGCCGCGAGCGCGGGCTGCGGTGAGACCGGCCTGGGTCCGCTCGCGGATCAGGTTGCGCTCGAACTCCGCCAATGCCCCGAACAGGTGGAAGGTAAGCTTGCCCGACGTGGTGGTCGTGTCGATCGCCTCGTGCAGGCTCAGCAGCCCGACCTTTTCCTCGTCGAGGTAGGTCATCCATCCGATCAGATCACGGAGCGAGCGGCCGAGCCTGTCGAGGCGCCAGACCACCAGTGTGTCGCCGGCGCGAAGCAGCTCCTTCACCTTTTCCAATCCAGGGCGAGCGGCAGTCGCCCCGGAGGCCTTGTCGGTGATGACCTTCTCGCAGCCGGCAGCCTTCAGCGCATCACGCTGGAGGTCCAGGTTCTGCTCGGCGGTCGATACGCGGGCGTAACCGATTTTCATGCGTAGGGCCGGTGGCGCCCCGATCGGGCGCGGTTTGGGAAGAAAGTCGTCATCGGCAGGTCTATGTTGCCCTAGTTTTCTTTACCGGGTAGATTTACGTCGAACAGGCCGGTTTGGCAACGCGAGCGGACTCGCATGGCGATGGGCAGGCAAATCTCCGTTTTCCTTACCTGCGACACGGACCGTCGGCGGTGACGCATCCGGCGCTTGTCCCGCCGCTGGCGATCGAGCGCTACCGCGTCCTTGAACCGCACCTCGCCGATGGCATCCCGCTCGCGGACCTCGCCCGCACCGGCACGCTGAGCGAGCGGACGTTGCAGCGCTGGCTCGGGCGCTACCGTGCCGAAGGACTTGCCGGTCTCGCGCGTCTGCCGCGCAACGATCGGGGCAGGCTGCACCTGCCGGAACATCTGGTCGAACTGACCCGCACTCTCGCCACCAAGCGCCCGCGACCCCCGGTCGCCGCCATTCACCGAAAGGTGCAGGAACTCGCCATCGCGCATGGACACCGAACCCCCAGCTATGCGGCCGTCGCGCGTGTCGTCAGGGCGATACCGGCAAGCCAGATCGCCGCAGCCTCCGATCCGGCCGTCTACCGCGACCAGCACGAGCTAGTGCATCGGCGCGAAGCCGCGACCTCGAACGAGATGTGGCAGGCCGATCATACCGTTCTCGACATTCTCGTGCTCGATGATGCCGGAACCCCGGTGCGTCCTTGGCTGACCGTCATCGTTGACGATCACAGCCGAGCCATCGCCGGTTACTTCCTCAGCCTCGATGCCCCCAGTGCCCTCAACACGGCGCTCGCCTTGCGGCAGGCGATCTGGCGCAAGCCCAATCCCGAATGGATCGTCAGCGGCATTCCCGAACAGCTTTACGTCGACAACGGCTCGGATTTCATCTCCGAGCATATCGAGCAGGCGTGCATCGCCCTCAAAATCCGCCTCATCCATTCGCTGCCGGGGCGTCCTCGCGGGCGCGGCAAGATCGAGCGGCTGTTCCGCACCATCAACGACATGTTCCTGCCCGACCTGCCCGGCCACCTGATCGCGGGCAAGCCGCTGTCGGCGCCAGTGCTCACGCTCGACGAGCTGCGCGCCCGCTTCGAGGCGTTCGTGTGCGGCGTCTATCATCGTCGCCCGCATGGCAGCACCGGCGAACCGCCGATCACGCGCTGGCAGAAGGGCGGGTTCCTGCCCGCAATGCCCGACAGCCTTGAACAGCTCGACATGCTGTTCGTGCACGTGCCCAAGCCCCGTAAAGTGCTGCGCGACGGCATCCGTCTGATGGGCAGGCGCTATGTCGAACCCACGCTCGCGGCCTTCGTCGGCGAGCAGGTCGAGGCGGTCTATGACCCCCGCGACCTGACCGAGATCCACGTCTACCACCAGGGCCGGTTCGTCTGCCGTGCGCTCAGCTCCGAGCACGCTGGGCACCCGTCGTTGCGCGCGATCCAGCGCGCCCGGCGCGGCGCGAAGGAGCGCGACAAGCAGGTGCCTGCCCCCACGGAGACCTTCGATGGCGACCAAGAGGATACGGCTTCCCGGCCCACCACCTACCGAGGGCTCCGGCTCTACGCCGCTGACGATTGAGTTCCTGGTCGAGCAGCCGTTCCTGGCGACCCGCGAACATGCCCGGTTCGTCGAGTTTGCCGAAGCCTGCGCGCACTACCGCTATATCGGCGTGTGTCATGGCCGGCCGGGCGTCGGAAAGACGCGATCGGCGCGCGAGTTTTCCAGCTTCCCCGACCTGGGGGAATATGCCGCGCTCCGTCCCATTGCCGCGCTCCTTGGCGAAAAGGTCGCTCGCTGCCGCGCCGTCTTCTACACCGTGTCGGTCAGCAACACGCCCAAGACGATCGACGCGGTGTTGGGCCTCAACCTCATTAAGCTGGGCTATGCCCGGCTGACGGTCGCGGGCGGCTCGCAGGACGAAATCACCCATGACGCCGCCCGCATCGCCTGCCCCCTCGTCATCGTCGACGAGGCCGACCGCCTGACCATAAAGTCGCTCGAACATCTCCGCGACATGGCCGATCGCCACGGCTTCGGGCTGATCCTGATGGGTATGCCGGGCTTGGAGAAGCGCCTCGCCCGCTATGCCCAGCTCTACTCGCGGATCGGCTTCGTCCACGAGTTCAAACCGCTTACCGAGACCGAAATGCGGCTGCTGCTCGCGACCCACGCCGGCGATTTCGGGATCAGCTTCGACCCGGCCCAACTCGACGCGATCGAAGCGCAGGCAGCCGTGATCCGCATCACGCGCGGCAACTTCCGGCTCATGGAGCGCCTGTTCGCGCAGATGCGGCGGATCATGACCCTCAACCGCGTCGAGGAGGTCACCGCTGACATCGTTCAGGCCGCGCGCGATTGCCTCGTCATCGGACCCGGCAACTGACAAATAGCGCGATCAGAACGCCGCCATTTAGCGCGAGCGTTTACACAGGATAAGATCCATACCGTTTCCGGAACCACTTTCTTGTTTCCTCTTCGAAATTGGACTGTGCTGATGAGTTTGAGCGATGGTGGCTTCGCTCATACACTACGCGCTACCAGGCCCCTGCCCGTTTCTTAGGCTTAACGTTGTAGCTCAAGACCCCGGGGGCTCAGCCTCCCTTCTCCGGTTCTTGCCGCTGCGCAAATCCCTCGATCTACCTGCCGCCGTCGTGTGGTCGCACGGCATCATCCAAAGACCTATTTAGGCCGTCATGACTAGCCAATCTTCGCCATAAGGCGCCCCGCCGCCCCCTGCTCTGCCGCGAGATTGCGATTATAAGCGAGCGGCATCCGCGGCGACTTCCACCGCAGCGCGTCCATGATGCCGGCCAAATCCTCCCCGCTGGCGAACAGGTCCTGATTGAGCCCGATCCGCGTCGAGTGCGCACTGATCCCCTTCAGCAACCGCGCCAGATCGTCCGCCGTCAAATCGGGCAGCGCGCCACGGTCGAACGCGCGGCCGATGATCGACCGAAAGATTGGTCCGATCGAGCCCGGGTGCAGCGCCACGGTGCCGATGTCATATTCGACGCGCGCCTTCACCGCCGGCTTGGACAGCGTCTTGCGCAGATCCCACGTCTCCCGGCCCGAGATGCTGTCGATCGGCCGACCGCGCACGGCTGCCCGCGCCTTGTAGCGCCGCACCTGCACCCGCCGGAACAGCGGCCCTGTCGTGATCCCCGCCGCTTCGGTCCACGCCGCGATCGCCGCGACGGTGCGCGGGCTGAGGTAGGCGGTCGCCCCCTCCCCGTCTTGATCGCCCTTATGACGCAGAATCTGCAGCAGCCGCGCTTCGGGATCGATCGCCTCCTCAATATGCTCAATGGCGACCGCCACCAGTTCGGAGGCGCGCAGCCCGGTGTCATAAGCGGCCGATAGCAGCGCCCGATCACGCAGCCCCGGCAGATCCTCGCCACAACTCTCGAGCAGCGCGCGGATGTTGAGCCCCCGCGCCTTGTTGTCGGCTGCCAAAGTTTCGATCATTCCTGACGCCAAGTTCAGGCCCGCTCTGCCATAATTGATGGCAACGGATTGGCTGCTTGAGGCCATTATCTCCTCACCTCGCGCAGCATTCGCGCGGTTGCGTTGGATGCCGGAGCCAGCTTGCGGCCATATCGCAGCGCGGTGGACGTCGACGTCCACCGCAGCGCCTGCGCGATCGGTCCGGCGTCTTCGCCGGTGGCGAACAAATCCTGGGTCAACCCGACCCTGAGCGAATGCGTACTGAGCGCCGCGATCGCCGAGTCGAGGTCCTTGCCGACGAGATTGACGAGGTACTCGTCTGCTGCCCGCTGTGCGACCCTCTTGATGATCAATCGCACCGCTGCCGGCGTCAGCGGTTCCTCGCCGATGACATAGGTTGTTGTTGCCAGCACGGGTTTCGTGTCCGGAGACACTGTCGCGCCGGCAGGCAGCCGCCACTGGAACCCCGGCGGGGCCGGGAGTGCTTCGGTTGGCGCAGCGGCACGCGCTTTGGTGCGAACCACACCGATACGCCGAAACAGCGCCCCCTCAGAAATTCCGCTTGCTTCACGCCAGGCTGCAAGTCGCCGCATGGTGTCGGGCGAGAGCCAAGCGTAAGCCCCCTTCCCTTCCTGATCGGTTTTGGAATTCGGCACAGTGAGCACCGCCGAGCCATCGGGTTCGACCGCAATGTGATCGCAGGCCACCCGCACCAACTCTGCCACGCGCAACCCGGTGTCGTAAGCCAGCGAAAGCAGCGCCGCATCGCGCAGACCCGGCAGCGTCTCCGGACAGGCCTGCAATAGCGCACTCAAGGTGAACCCTTTGGCGGGAACGAGGCCGATCCCCTCACCAAACCGCAGCGGCCCCGCCTGGCGCTGCGTCACATCGACCCGGCGACGGAACCCGCGCAGCGCATCCCGCACGATCGGTCCCCGCGTGGGGCTTGGCGCACTGAGCAGCCCGTGCACCACGGCAAGGCTGGCCAGGCGTCGGCCCACCGTCGCCGGTTTGAGCTGCCGCCTTTCGCAATCCTCCAGATAGGCAACGATCCGCGCCTCGCTGGCGGGCAGAGCAATGCCGCCCGTGCGGGCGCAGAAGCCAGCATAGCAGGAGAGGTCATTGGCTAGCGCCTTGACGCTCATCGGGGCGCGCGCTTCGAGGCTCTTGCGGAAGGCGAGATGGTCGATCGCTGCGTCTTTTCCGACGAGCCCCGCGAGCAGGTCGGTAAGCTGGTGAACTCGGTCGGTAGCGCGTCCGTCACGCCTTCGCGGCAGTGGCGCCTCACCCGCGGCGCGGACGACCACGATCTCGCCCACACCAATAGCAGCATTGGCGGCGGAGGGGACGGAGAGCGATTTCGTGGCCATGCGCGTTGAATAGGCGCTTTGAAGGGCAATGTCACTATCGATAAGATCCCATTATCTTTAGTTTGCAATGGCTTATAAAAACTCTTCGCCGGCATGGTCGTCAAACAATTCGGCGGAACGAACATAACCCAGCAGCACCTCGACCTTCTTATGCCGCGACACCTCCTGCATCTTGGCAATGGTCGCACCGGACCGTGAAGCCTCGGTGAGGAACCCCGCGCGCAGCGAATGGCCGCCTACCTTTTCAGGATCGAGCCCCACTATCCCTGCATATTTCTGGATCAGCCGCGCGATCGAGCGATCCGACATAGGATTGTTGGTCAGCCGCCCTTGGGGGTCGATCTGGTAGAACAGCGGCCCCTCACGACCACCACGGACCGTCAACCAGGCTTTAAGCCGTTCAACGGGTTTGAGTTTTTTGCCCGAGGGCACGGCTATCATCTGCCCTTCCCCCTCCTGGTCGGTCTTGGAGTGGCGCAGCGTCAGTTTCAGACCCTTGTCCACCATTTCCACATCGCGCATTTCGAGCGCAACCAGGTCGGAGCGTCGTAGCGCTGCCGCGAGGCCGAGCACCAAGATCGCCCGGTCGCGGATTGTGCGTGTGCCTTGCCCATCGGCGACCGCGATCATCGCTGCCAGATCACGGGCGGTGATCGCCGCCTTGCGGGCGCTGGGCCGCGCTCTCGCGTCGCGGCGGATCCCCGCGAGGGTGTCGCCGATCACCATGCGCGCATCTCGCGCACTCGGCGGTACTTGCCCGTCTTGCCGATGCTTCCATCCGATCGCAGCAAGATGGCGACCGATGGTCGTACCCGCTTTGCCCGCCAGCGCGAGCGAAGCAAGATACGTTGCCACCGCTTCAGGAGGCGCCGGCAACGGGTCGAGCGAACGTTCGTCACACCAGCCTTCGAACTGGTTCCAGTCGCTGGCATAGGCCCGCAGGGTGTTCGCCGCCTTGGCCTGGGCGCGGTAGCCCCGCGCTGCGGCGATCTCATCGCCCAACACCCTCCCTGGGTAAGAGATTTCGGCTGTGGGAACCGCCGTGAGCGGCGCAACAGGGAACCGGGGGCAATCTCTGGCGGCATCCTCGCCTGTAATCGCCATTTTCCGCCCTTCCCTGCGCCAAAACCCACCTAGCCATACCTCCATTTCCACTGTCCGTGAAGAGCTGTTATCGGACAGTGGAAATTGCGAGTGATCAGATCGAATAGGCGATGAATTCGTCTCCCAAACCATTGAAAGGCATGATATCTACCTCTCCACGAGGAAGATGATCCATGCGCAGACACGCACCAATGTGGGAAGCCGAACTCGGCGACGATGACGGGATCAACGACATCGACGTTTATCTGCGGAAATCCATGGACGACATGGAGGAGATGAACCACCCGATCGATGGCGCAAGGCGGCCGAACTGGTCGCAGCTTCTGATATTTCTAGGTGCCGCAGCCATTTTCCTGTTCATCGCCTCATCCTGGACGCAAGGCACCTAATCGGTTCGGTCGTCAAACCATTCGGCGTTGGTGCGCCGCGTGTGTTCGTCATGCAGGCTTTGTGCACCGCGAACCGCCTGATCTTGTTCGCTCTGCCGGTTGTGTTGGGCGCGATCGAGTTCAGCTGACCCGTGCTGCAATTCCCTCGCCGTGCCATTTTCGTTAGGATGGGTTGAGTGCGCAGACGAGATGGGATGGCTTCCTGGCACGACCCCATGCGGGCGCTCCATGCTTAATCGAGTGGGGCCATCGACCGCACCCATGGCGGCGGTCGGATTGACGAGGCGAGACTGCACGGCCTCAACCTCGGTCAGCACGTAATCTTCCAAGATTTTGCCCACTACCAGATCGCGCGCGGCGCGCTGCGACGGCGTAGGCGTCGTATTGAGCAACGATGGCGCGCCAAGGCCCCGATAGGTAGTGCTGGCCAGCTCGTAATAACGGCTGGCAACGTACTGCGACATGTCCTCGCTGAGCTGGTAGCCGTGTGTTTCGCTGAAGGAAGCAACGTCCTCGAGCCGCCTGCCAATCTCGTCCATGCGCGAAGCCTGATGCTCGAGCGCTTGCGCGTGTTCGTAATAGCGCTCCGTTGAACTGCGGTTCTCCGCGAAGGTCTCGCTCCGGCTGAAGTCACCGCTCCGCGAATAGGTCCCGTCGCTATTGGAAACATCGCGGCCTCCAGCATGATCCGCGCGATAATGTTCACCCTGCGATTCCGAAGTCCCATCGCTCCTCGATCGATTTGTCCCCTTATCAAACGATACACCATCGCGAGCACTGATTGCGTATCCTCCAGTCAGCGACGCAGGTCCTCCGCCAATTCGGGCTCCAGTACCACCCCGCGACCCGCCAATGTTCAGGCTTCCTCCCAAATTCCAATTCGTGGCCGTACCCGAGGCGTAATTGTTGCGAGAACCCTCGCTCGCGGATGTCGTGTCGCTGATGGTGCGACTGCTGGTGGTCTGGCTGCCCTCTGCGCGCGAGCGTCGGTCGTATTCCGAGATCGAGGTGCCCTGCTGACTGCCGCTCGATGTCTCACTGCCCGCGCCCGAGCGCGTCCCGCTCGACGTACCGTGGCTCAACCGCTCGCCTTGTCGCCAGTTCTCGTTGGCCGCTTCGCGAAGCTGGTCGGCCCGGCTGTGATAGTTGGACGCCGATTTGCGAAGTTCGCCGACAAACCCTTCGCTGACCGTCGGCTTGAAGCCATAGGCGCTGATGCCGCGCGCTACATTCTCCACGCGTGTTCCATCGGCGGTCCGCGAACTGGTCGTCCCGTTATTGTTGACCTGGGTCGTATAGCCGAAGCCCCCTGTGAAATTGGGTGCAATGTTCCACTGGTCGCGCTGGACGGTGTTGGCAGAGAGATTCTGGTAGCTGACATTGCCATAGGCATAGTTGCCGGTGGTCCGCTCGGTCGCGGCCTGCTCGGCAGCATTCTGCGTCGGCGCCAGCATCGAGGTTGCATTGCTGGCAACCGCCATCGCGCCGCGCGCCATGCCGGCGGCAAGGAACGGGACCGACATCATCAGGAAGCCGGCGATGGTCGCTGTGTCAGCACTGACGGCATCGATCCCGGCCAACCCCGCCATGGTCATGCCGCCGGGCGACGCCGCATTCATCGCCGCAATCGTCCGGTCCATCACGAACATGTGCAGCACAACGTAAAGCGGGCCCCAGGCCGCAAGATAGAAGAAACCCGTGATGTAGCCGCGCAAGGCCACAGGCCCGGTTTGAGGCATCAGAAACAACGGGAAGATCACCGGAAACATCGCGTAGAACACGACCGTCAGCACGATGCCGAGCAAAGGCACCCAGGTCATCGCCTGCTGGGCAATCGAGGTATAAGTGTTTCGCGCCTGGGCATCGGCGCGGAGCATCGCGAACGTATCGCCGTCGGCCGCATCGAAATTGGCGCGCGCTTCGAGAAAGGCATCGACCAGCGAACGCTGCTGGAAGATCGTGCTTGCGCTCTGCGTAGCCCCGTTGAAGGCCTGCGCTACGATGGGAAGATCAGCGATCAGCTTGGCCTTGGCAGCCGCCGATGCGAGGTTCGGAAACGCGGTGGGCGCAAATCGCGTCAATTCGTTGTCGGTCGCCGCCGGAATATCAACGTTGCGCAATGCGGTGTAGGCCGCGGCACAGGTTCGGATATCGCTTCCGCCACCTTCGTTCGGGGCTTTCAGCCACTTCATCGCGCGGGCAGGCGAGCCAGGTCCCATATCGGCGAGGATGTTCGTCGAATTCGCGATCTGGTCGGTCGTCCTGAAGCCCAGCAGAATGTCGTAGAACAGGCACTGCCGAAAATAGCTCTCGACGTTGGCGCGTACGCGCGGATCGTGGAATTCAAAGCCGCGCGTCCGGTCGTAGAGTCTTGCACCGTAGAGCATGCCATTTGTCGAGAGGCGCAGCTGGTCGGGCATGACGAAAACGGTCTCCGCGCGCCTCGTCAGCCAGTCACCAATCTGGCTCGACAGCGACGCAATTGCGGCAAGGCCGATCGGTACATTGTCCACGGTCGCTGGTGCAAGGCCCGGATTGATGCGGTCGGTGACCTTCACGCTCGTCGTCGGCACGATCATGCACATGTAGATGACGGTCGCCGACAGGAACCAGTTGAACCAGACTTTCCAGTTCAAGGTGAACGCGACAATCAGCAGCACATAGCCGAGCCCCATGACCATCACGACCTGGATCAGCGAGCGAAAGCCCCCTCCCCCGCACCAGGCCGCCACGGCATTGAGCACGTTGACGATGGGCTGCCCGCCCCCGATCGTGAAGATCTCGAGCATGGCGAAACAGCCCTTCCCTACTGAAGGCCCTGCGCGGACAGCCCACGCGAGAAATTGAGCGCAGCGGACATCTGCGGCGAGAGGCTGTTGCGCAACGTGCGTTCGAGAAACACTGTCCGGTCGAGCACAACCTGCATCCTGGTCAGCCGGGCATTGAGTCCGTTGCTTTCACTATCCATCGCCAGCGATACCTGTCGCAACTGCTCGCGCCACTGTCCCAGCGTCTCGGCATCGGCATTGTGAAAACTTGCCTGCCCCTGGTTCACGAGATTGTAGAACTGGCGAACCAGCGTCTCGAGCATGTCGACGCCAACAATTTCGGCGAGATTGTCCATGTCTGATGACGACATGCCGCCAAGCTGGGCTGCCGCATTGACGGTCACGATCTTGTAAAGCGGAATACTGGTTGCCCCGAGCAGGCCGATCTCCTGCGTGGTGAGCGCGGTGTTGCTCCGAACCTTGGCATTCATGCTCTCAAGCAGCGCGCGAATGCGCGGTTTGAGCGCCTGGCCCGGGTCAATCGACAACGTGCCAAGCACCGGGTTGAGGCACCTGTCGGCGCTGTCGCAGCGCAGGACTTTCGCGCCGCTCCCGCCATCGAGCAACGCGGTCAGGATCGCACGATCGCCCTGCCCCAGATAGCGGTAGGAGGGATTGCCCGCATCGCTTTGGGCTTTTACGTAGATGACCGTGCCCACCAGCGTCATCAGATATTCCCGAAAATCTTGGTCAAACGTGGGATAGGACTTCTTCAACATGTCCCAGGTGTAGTTGTAGGAATCAGCAGGGATCGTCGGATCGCTATTTGCTGCCAGAGTCGAGGCACGCGCCCCGCCTTCGTTGCATTCATGGCGGGACTTGGCCCAGTCGGAAAAGATGCCCTGGCTGTTACCGATGTACTTGCAGATCTCGGCCTCGCGCCCCGCCTGCTTGCCCCAGAGCCCTGAGACAAGGTTCTGCGCCATCTCGCACGAGTTCATGTTGAACTGGTTCAGCTGCTGGACCTTCTGCGACAGATCCTCGAGCGTCGAAGCGATCTGCGGGCTGATCGACTTGATCGCGAGCATGAAGGCAAAGCCCAGCGCGTTGCTGGCGGTCGCCTTGAGCAGCGCAATCAACTCGTCCGAGTTGATGAACGAAAAACTCCCCCCAAACAGGTCAATGCCGCCGCAGCCCGCTTTCACATTGGGCAGCTGGAGATTGACCGGATTGACCGAGGCCTGCGGGAACCGCGTCCACAGACTGCCGCCGGTGTAATAGCCCGCCGACTGGCCCTGATAGGCCGATGGCCCGGTCACATTGGCCGCGCCGCCCATCTGGTTGAAAAACGTGTTGAGCTCGGCATTGACCCCTGCGTGCGCGGGCGCTGCCAGGGCGACGTTGAGCGCAAGGGCAAGCATGAGGCCACGCGCCGCCGTGTGGAGAAGCCGCTGCATCAGTAATCGCTCCCGGGTGCAACGCGCGTGAGGGTGAAGATGCGCTGCATGACCTCGTCGGCCGACATCATGCCGTAACCGATCGGCACCGGCCGCCGGGTCACCGTGTCGAACAACACAAGCGCCGGGACCTGGTTGCCCGTGAGCCCCATCTTCTCATACTGGCCGGTATTGACGACAAAGCTCGGAAAAGCGCTCGACCGGCCCCCATCCATCGAAACCGGCAGGACCGAGAGCGCGTACTGGTCCGACAGGCTCCTGAGGATCGGTGCGAAGACCTCGCAGGCCCCGCAACCAGAAGCATAGAAATAGTAGACGCCGTAGCGCTCGGCGAGGGCAGCCATGGTCGCGGCGCGGTCGGTCTTGCGCCCGTCAAGCCAGGTGCGCTTGCCCAGCGTGTTGACCGGTCTGTGCAAGGTATAATCGAGATCGGGGTTCTGCCAGACCGCGCGGCCCCACACGTCCGCGAACAAAGACGCCCGATTGAGTTGTTCGCGCTGGAACGCGGCATAAGCGGTGATATTGGCCGTCGTCGGTTCGAGTACCGCCCGCGCCTTCAGCTCATCGAGCTGACGCGTAATCGCGCCCAGCTGCTCCACCGCAGCAAGGGTTGGCGGCGCTCCTGACGTTGCCCTATCATCAGGAGATTTGGGTGCTTCGCAGTAGAACCAGGTGCCAAGCTGGCGTTCGGCGCAGTAGAAGGCGTCGCCCTGGGGCATCGCGCCAGCGCGCGGCCCTTCGTCCGACGGATTGGCGGCGATCACGGCGACCGGCATTGCCGCTGCGCCGACGAATGCCAGAACATGAGGCAATTTGCGCGAGTGATGCATGGGAGATCTCCTCGTGCTCACGGCGAGGGCGTTTGGCCGTGAAGCTGGTAATATTCGCGGATGCGATCCTGGATCTGCGTGGCTGTCGCGACTTCATCGGGCAGCTTCACCGCTTGCGTAAAATCGGCATAGACTTCGCTGAAATTCATCGCGCCAAGATCGAGCCGTTGAAATTCGGTGACGGTAAATCCGCGGCAATCGGGATGCCTGGCCTCGCCCCAGCCCAGCCTCAGCTGCGCGCGCCCCTGCTCCTGCAGGATGCGCGAGAGCTTGCTCGGGAAGCAACAGTACGACTTGCGCTTGGCGGTGCAGACGAACAGCACCTTTTGCGAACAATAAGTCCCGACGTAATGACACAGGCCCATGCGGTCCTTGACATCGAGGAGCTTTTCTTCCGACGAACACAGGAACTGGGTCAGGAACGGCGTCGCCAGTGCGGCAATTGCGGCCGGGCCGCCCGCGATCGCAGCAGCACCGGCAGAAGCGGTCAGCAATCCCGAACTTTTCCCCGCGCAGCAATTGACCAATCCGAATATCGGCCGGTGGCACCCGGTCGCCTCGCCCTTGAACAGCGACAGGTCGGCAGGGTCGAACTGATCGCGCACATCGCCCATGGCGTGCACCGCGACGATAGCGTCGCGAAATTCCGCCGATGCCTCGCGTTCGACTTGTGTGCATTCGCCGCCCAGGCAGTAGAGATCGGATCCGCACAGGCTCGCAGGCGCGCTCGCGCTGCTGCTACTGGTCGTGCAGCGATAGACCTCGTCCTTGACCTGGCAGTCTCCGACTTGCGGGTCATCAAGGCATTCCTCATGGTCAAAAGTGCAGCCGGGTCTGCCTGCAAGGCTCGCGCAATCATTGGCGTGCTCGGTGCCGGTGCAACTATATGTGCGGTGCCATTTCCAGCAGGTTTGCGTGACCGCCACGCCCCCGATGTCCCGCGTTGCGGGATCGGTATCGATGCAGGTCTCCTGCTCCAGCGTACAGGTTTGCCCCGCTGTCGCAGCGGCGCATTGGGTCTCATCTGGCGCTATGATGCCGCCCGTCATCGTGCGCGCTGCCGGAACAGGCAACCCTGCCACGGCTTCGCCGCACTCCAGCCTGGTCACCGTAATGGTATGCTGTTCGGTACAAGGCCCGTCCCCAGCTTTAAGGCAAATCAGGCGTGTGGAGACATCGGTGACCCGGCAGCGACCGTCGGCAAGATAAGGATCGAAGAGTGCGCAGGCATCGTCAGGCCAATCGCGGCACGAATAGTCGTAGACGGAGCGGGGAGCGGATTTGGCGACGAGCGGGACATCGCAACTTGCACTGGCCCGGACGGGCTTGAGGCCGTCGTTGCAGCTCTCCAGATAAGAAATCCCGGGTTCTTCGCCCGCTGGCAGTGGCTGACATTTACCCTCGCTGCCGGAAATCCCCTCGCCTGCACCGAGATAGTTGTCGGGCTCTGCCTCGATACTTGTCGCGCGGGTCATGTCGATTTTTACAGGATCGAAATAGGGTCGCTGCGGATCGATGACCGTCTGGTAGGCGCTCGATGTCCTCGCCGCGCTGGCGCCCTGGCTCGCCAAAGCATCGGGATCTCCGGCCAGATATCCTTGCGGGAAATCCGTTCCGCCAAATCCCGGCACGAGTGAGGGTGCCGCGCCGTCCTGAACCGCCGCGCCGGCGACCGACTGGACTTGCCTTGCCAGGGCCTCGCCTTGTGCCGCGCCCTGTGTTGCGGAATGTGTCGCAGTTTGTGCCGCGACTTGCGGACCGCCCCCACTGCTGGCGAGCACCACGCCCAGCGCCACGAAGCCAGCCAGTTGCCGGCGGGCCATCATTGCGCGCTCCCGAGCCGCGCCAGCGCGGCCTCTGCCACGGGCGCGCCGGGCCCCCGGGCACCGGCAATCGTCTCGAGCGCAAAGCCCGCCGGGACGTTACCGACGAGGCGGTCGAAAGGCGGCACGTCGGAGACGCAGGTTAGGCTGTCGCAAGGGACATAATCACTCGATACCGCGACATACGTCGGCACGGCTTCGACCCCGAACGCCCGGAAGAGCCTGGGATCAATCAGCACGCTCGCTGCTTGACGAGGTTCCACCAGCTTGTGCATGGCAAGGGCAAAGCGGGCCGGATTCCCGCCAGGGAAACCCCTGAACACAACCACCCCGCCCGCCTGTGTCACGTCGCCAATCACCCGCTTGAGCGAAGCCTCAGGCATCGACAGGCTGGCAAAGGCGACCAGCATCGGCCCGCCGCGCGGCGCGGTCAGGTTACCCTTTGCCCCGGCCAGAATCGCGTCAAAATCCATCGGCCCTTGTGCGCCGCCTGCGGTTCCGAGAGGCGCGCGGCGCAGATTGGCCTCACTGCTGGTCACTACGGCACTGGCGCTCTCGACCGCGGTCTTGCCCCGTGTGAGCGCCTGTTTCACGAGGTTCTCGGCATTTTCGGCAATGGCGGGATCGCGTCCTTCGATCGCGCCGAGATCGAGCCCGCCCACCGTCTGCGCGAGGATAGCGCTCGTCGCACCAAGACCGAGAACCACAAATGACAAGGAGATCAGTCGCTTCATGGCCACTTCTCCCTAAAGCACGCAGCAATTGCGCTTGCGCCAGACGAGGAAGCCCAAGTCCTCGCCCACAACCGGCGTGACCCGCCCCGACTGCGGCAGGATCGTGCTTGCGCCGACCGGCGAACAGGCCTCGCGCCCCGAGACCATCGGCGAAGGGTTCACCATCTGCAGGCGGTACTGCTGCTTCCTGAGCACGGGCATCAGGTATTTGCCGCACAGGCCCTTCGAACCCATCGTGCCCCAGGCAAGCCCCGTTCGGTGCATCTTGTAGAGCATGTGCTCGGCGGCGAGACGGCCCGACTGTTCCATGCCGACATTGGCACCGATATTGCCGTTCATCGGATACATCGAACCGTTGCAGCCCGAGCACCAGAACAGCTTGTCGAGCGGCAGGCGCGTCGTTGCCGCCACGCAATCGGCGGCGCAGGCCGCCTGCGCGAGGGTCGAGGTAAACAGCGCCGCCTCGGGATTGAGGATCGTGGTCAGCGCATCGTCCTGCCAGGTCGGATCGAGCTCGGTCACATAGGCAATGTCAAAGCTCGATTTTTCAAAGCACAGGAAATCGGTCAGGAGCTCGAGCCAATAGAGCAGCGGATAGACATAGTAGTGGACGTGGTACTTGGCCGTGTTCTGCCCCCGTCCCCCGATCTGCGAGCCTTGGCTCACATAGCCATTGCCGACATTGAACCCGGGATTGAGCTTGATCCCGCCAAGATTGGGAAAACAGAATGGCCTGGTTGTCACATCGATCAGGCGCACCGGCTCCCAGAAGCCCAGCGCGACACCGATCCGGGGAATCGGCGAGCCGCAGGCGCAGATCGGAAAATCCGGGTTGTCGGTGTCGGCACGGTTCGACCCCCAGATCTTCATCGATCCGACTGAAAGCGGAAACAGGCAGCCCCAGCACACATCGGTGACCGGGTTCACGAAACGCCCCGAGCAGCGCGATGGTGCCTGCGCCCCGGCGGGCGACGCGAGCACAAGCGCCACCACGGCCAGAAGAAGGTTCAGGCATCTGTGGCCCCGCCTAGTCATCGTGCCGCTCCCGCAAGAGCCAGGCATCGTCGGCGTGTATTTTCCTGCACAACCAGACCGGAACGAGCACCGCGAGATAGACGACAAGGGCCGCAACCAGCGCGACCCCGAATATGCCCGCCACCTCGATGAAATCGCTCCAGAACAGGCAGATCGCTCCCAGCAGGGCGAGCGCACCCAGCATCGACAGGCGCATGTTCCGCAAAGGTCTGCTTTCAGGCGCGGCGAGGGGAACGGGCGCGAATGCGCGCAACCGGATGCGCCATGTGTTCATGACACGGCACCTTTACGCGGCAGTGCGACCTCGCTTACCTCAAGGGTACGGCCCTGCTGACGCACATAGGCCGGCGTATGGGTAATCCCGAAGCGCGTTGTGAGGATGCCTGCCTGATCAAACCAGATGCGCCTCTGCATCTGGTGCATGCGCTCCAGTGGCGCTCCGCGCACCAGAATGATCGAGACGCGCGTGTCATTGCCCCGGGCATTCGCCCAAGCCATCTCGTCGCTGCTCGTGCCATCGACAAACACCAGTTCGCGCGGCAGGCGCACCAGATCGAGCGGGTTGATCCGCTGGCCCTTCGCCGCGATCAGCGCGCCCTTGGCATCGCGGACATCGGCATCGATTGCGACCGAAGGATCGTAGACCCAGGTTCGGTTCTGCGTTGCAGCCGCCAGACCCGCAACGGCGGGTGGATGTTCCACGCGGGCCTGCGCACGGTCGGAAAATGTCCGGTTGAGGCGGTCAATCTCCCCCGAAGCCTGCGCGTGCGCCAGACGCTGGCTGACTGCCTGAAGGAGATCCGGCTCGATCACCGGCCAGGTTTCGCCAAACCGGCCAAAGTCATGAGCTTGCGCACGGGACATTTGCGGCGGGTGTGCATCGCCTGCCAGCAGCACCAGCGCACCTGTCATCCCGCCTGCCAGAATGCGGATGGGCACCCTGCTCATAGAATACCCTCCGCCGTTCCGATCAACCGGTCGCGGCAGATGAAGCCGATTTCTGCATAGCGGCTGTCGAACCCATCCTTGTGCGGCGAGCCTGCAAACACGCATCCCGCCGGGACAAGGCCCAGCGGCCCTGGCTGCAGGATCTCGCCCTGCCGGGTCCGCGGCTTCAGTCGCGCGACAGGTCGGCCATTGACGATGACGGCGCTGCCCGTGCGCGAGACCAGATCGCCGGGCAAGCCATAGGTAATCTTGACGAAAGGCGCAGGCCGCTTGCCAAAATGCCGCCGCACGAGCGGGGCCTTGCCTGGCGCGAACACGACATAGTCGCCCCGCGCTGGAAAGCGCGCTCGTTCCAAGAGGAACGCCCAGTCGGGCAGCGACTGCGAAACGTTGATCAGCAGCACATGGCGATCGTGCCAGTCGCGCACGGCGGCGATGGCAGCGCTGCCTGCCGCGAGCATGAATAACGCGGTCAGGTGCCGAACGCCCACGGGCTGCGTGGCCAGGCGGCCACGCGCTGTCTGCGCCTGATTGTCAGCGGGCCGGGCCATTGGTGCCTCCCGTCTGCTGAAGATAATCGCGCATCCGGGCCTCGGTCCCGCTGTCGCTTGCAGGGTGCGGCGGGGTAAGTCGCGCCTGGATCTCGCGGCGCACCACGGCGGTGATATCGGGCACCGACCCGCCAATGACCGCCTCGCTGACCAGAACCACGTGACCATCGCGGGTACGCCGCGCAAGGCTGGCGTCGAGCGATTTCATGAACAGCGCGGTTTCGGTCCTGATCTGCTCGGGGGATCCCGCCGAGCGCGCCTGGGTCCGAACATATTCCGCGACCAGCGCCCCCAGCTGGACTTTCACGAACGAAGCCGGCCGCGCGCGTAAATCCAGAATGGCCCGCGTAGACCAAGCGCCCCAGGCAATCACGGCGATCGACACAGCGAGCACCACCATTTGCGCACGCCCCATACCTGCAGATCGGCGCGGGATGGCTATAGGTTCAGGAACTTGCGCGATGGGATGTTCATCGCCGGGACATTGGGTCATCTCGCGTCGCTCCCCTGTTCCAGTGCGCGCAGCAGACTTGCTCGCCTGAAGAAGCCGGTCCCGGCAAAGCCTGCGCTCCACAGCGCAGCGATCAGCACACCAAAGTCATGCTGGCGGGCAGGCGGGGCCGTTTCAAAGTGGGCGGCAAGGTTCGCCAGCTGGAGCATGGTCCCGCGCAGCGAAAACCCGCCAAGCGCGCCGGTGATGGCTGCCAGAAGCCCGAGCGCCACCAGTGCGTTGACCGCGAGCCATCCCGACAGCCGCAAACCATTGGCTGCCACAAGCCCCCAGCGGGGAAATCTTGATGTGGCACGCGTCACCGCACGGCCTCGCGGATGGGCTGCTTGTGACCAGCAAAGGCGACGGCCTCGATCGCATCGGCCATCGCGTGTCCGCTGTGCAGCGCCTGCTCGATCTGTGCGAAGACTGCGGGGCTTGATGAGTAAAGCGTCGCGGAAAAGGGGTCGAGCACCAGACGGCAGACCGCCTGTGTATCGGGCCCGCGGATCAGGAGATCGGAATATTCGGTGCCCTGCCGCTTGAGCGAACGCAGCAGCGCATCGGTATGATTGTCCATCTCGAAGCGCGCGGACTTGCGAAAATCGGCAATCGTCTCGGCCTTCTGCTGGAGCACGAGGAACCAGTCGGAATTCTCGAGTGCCGCGCGCGAACCGTCTGACTTGTAGTAGTCGTTAATCGACTGGGTCGCGGTGATCAGCGCCGCACCGTATTTGCGGCAGGTGCGCGAGTAGGTCTCGATGAAATCGGCCATCGCCCCGCCCTTGAGCATCTGCCAGGCCTCATCGACAATCAGCGCCTTGGGAATGGCGCGATCGAGCTTGCGCATCGTCTGCGACGCCACGAACATGATCGAGGTCAGGACGACACTGCGGAGTTCCTCGCGCGAGGAAAGGTCGGAAAGTTCGAAAACCGTGAGGTCCGCCGAGAGGTCGAGCGTGTTGTCACCCAGAAAGAAGCGCCCGAACGTGCCGGTACTGGCAAAAGGCAGCAGCGCCGTCGCAAGATCCTCGGCAAACAGATTGGCGGATGCGCGCAGTGCCGCAATCACCGCGTCAATTGTCCCGTCGCCAGCGCTTTGTGCCCAAACGGAATTTACCGCCGCATCGATCAACCCGCGCTCGGTGTCATTGAGCCGGGTTTCGAAGCGCGCCATCTGTGCAATGATCGCCTTCAGCATTGCCAGGCAGTCGACCCGGTAATCCTCGTCCACATCGGCGAGGGTCGCATCGATCATGCGGAAGGGGTTGAGCGAGATGCCCGACGACAGTCGGAACTCGGTGAATGTACCGCCCAGCGCCTTGGCCATGTGCTCGAATGAACGCCCATCGTCGATGACGATGCTCCGCGCGCCTACACCGGCCAGGCTCGCGGTCAGGTCCTGCAGGAGCACGGACTTGCCCGAGCCCGATTTGCCCGCGATCGCCACGTTGTGATTGCCGGCCGTGTTCTGGAACGGCGACCAGAACTGCGGCTGCCCCCGCCTACCCACAAAGAGCAGGTGGGGGATATGCCCGCCCGCATATTCGCCCTGAAGCGGCGCCATCGAGGCGACATTGGCCGAAAGCACCGTGCGGAAGCGCTTCATGCGCTGCAGGTCGGCGGCAAGGCCATCGGCCAGCTGCAATGGAAACGATGCCATGAGCCCCGCCATCTGGAGATAGGTCTCGTCGATCAGGTCCCAGCCCGCGGCCTTGTAGATCGCCTTGACGGTGCGCTCATTAAGGTCGCCGCGCCCCTCGGGCGAAAGCATGGTCACCGTGTAATAGACCCGCATCAGCTTCTGGCCGTGGCGCACTTCGGCCTGGACGTGTTCCCACTCCTGCGACTGCCGACGCAGTGCCGGAACGAGCCGGGACGCCTTGCCGTCGGCCAGTTGCGTTGTGCGCGCGAACTTGAATCCGGCGCGGGTTTCGGAGGCCTCGGTAGCGGGAACGATCCCGCAGATCGTCTGCAATACGGGACAAGGCAGGCAAAGCTTGGGATTGAACACATCGCCGATGATCTTCTGGGTGTCCCACGGCGCCCAGCGTTCGGGGAAATGCCGCACCGACATCGTGCGCACGTCGAACCTGTCGGGCGTGTATTCGGCAAATTCAGGCGCGCCCGCCACTACGCTGCCGGTCGCGCGCAGCGACTGGGCATGAAGCACGATCCGGTCGCGTTCGGTCCGGGTGACAAGATCGCGCCGGACGCATTGCGCGTTGATCGGATCCAGCGGGCTATAATGCGGCGCGTCATCGCCTGCCCCGGTTGCAGGACACAAGACGTCATCGAGAAAGCGGATCAGATCGACCGGCCCGAGCGCCCGGCTTGGAACCGCGATGGAATCGAAGGCCGCCACAATGCCCTCGCGCATTGCGGCAAGATCCCCGGTGTCGATTCCGGCACCATCGGGTGCGCCGATACAAAGCAGCACGCGAAACTGGCGCAGCAGAAAGGGCCCGTCGCTCGCGAGCGACGCCCAGGCCCCGCTGCGCAGGAGGTCAAGCCGGTAACGCGCAAGGCGCTCGAACACACCGCCGGCCCGCACGCGCGGCAGCATCCATTCCTGGATCTTCTCGGAAATGCGCGGGCTTGCATAATTGATGATCTGGAACTGCACGCCCGGCAGCAGCACATCGGAAAAGACCGTGCCGGTGATATCGGCCACGCGTTCGTCGGCGCCGATCAACGGCGCGAGCTCGAGGATGAAGCCCTTCGACCGCGTCTGGTAAAACAGACCCGTGTCTGCGCTGTAGGACCGGTAGCCGAGCAGGTTCGCCAGCATCGGTACGTCGATCGATGCCAGATCGTCCTCCGGGACTTTCGCATCGCCCGTAACCAGTTCGATGAGACGTGCCAGCATGCCGCGTTACTCCTCCATCGCCGGGAAATTGGCTGCCTTGCGCGTTCGCTCAAGCGACGCCGTGACATCGGCCTTGATCGCATCGAGCGGCGATGGCCCTACGGATGGGTGCGGCGCGGTCGCCGGCACGCGGCCTGCCCCGGTCTCCGGTCCCGCAGGCGACAGGCCAGCGATTGGTCCCGGCTGCTCCAGCTCGGGGGCTTGTTCGGCAAGAGCGAGCAGGCCCGGCGTGCGGACACCATCCGCGCTATCGGCAAGGACCAGTTGCACGTCCGACGCCGACGTTTCGGTCAGCGCAACATGGACAATCGCTTTCTCGTGAAGACGGCCCTGACGATCGACATGCGGAAGGAAAACAATTCGCATGGTGCGCGGTGCCTGCAGTCCGCCCTGCCCGCCACGGCCACTGCGCGCCATCCCCGCCGCCTGCATGCGGCGCTGCCGATCGTCGGGCGCGGCGGCCGCCGTGGCATCGCGGATCGCCTGGATCGCGGCATCGTCAATCACTGCCGAAGGTGCGCAAGTGCCGCCCGGTGCCTTGCAGGCAAAGCTCCCCTGGACATTGTCCGGAAGCAGCGCGCAGCCCGAGAGCAGCACAACCGGCGCAGCAGCGGCCGCGATCATCGCCAATCCGTGATCCGCCCGGCTCGTCCTGGAGCGCCCGCCGGTCACGACGCTTTCCCTCCAGCAAGCCAGGTCTCGAGCACTTGTCTGGGACGGTAGCCCTGCAGCACGGCACCATCCGACCGGACGATTACCGGCGTCCCGTCGAAACCGTGTTCTCTTGCAAACCGCTCGTTGGCATCAAGCCCGCTCGTATCGCAGGACGCCGCCGGCAGATCCGCTCCCGCATAAGCCTGCTCGAGCGCCCTGTTCCGATCGGGCGCGCAGATCACCGCGTTCGACAGCATGCGCGTGCCCAGCAGCGAGATCGGCCGCTCGATCACACGCACGTCCATGCCTTTCAGTTCCTGGTGCAGGAGCTTGCAGTAGCCGCAGCGAAAATCGCTGAACACGGTGAGACTGCGCGCGCCCCTGCCCCAGGGTATCGCGCCTGACGCTGGCAAACCCTCAAGCGAGATATTGCCTGCCACTTCGCGCAGCCGCGCAGCGACAGGCGTAGCGGTCGGCGACGTTTCGCTATCGCCTCGCGCCGCAGCGGCCCCCGTGCCGACAAGCAGGTCCGGATTGATCGCGAGCAGTCGCGCCGCAGTCAGGTCCTGGCGGGTCTCCATATCGTAGACCCGCCCGATCATGAGATAGCGCCCGCTTGCATCGGTGTAGAACAGGTTCGCGCCAGCCTGCACTTCGCACAGGCCTGCCACCACGCTGCAATCGATCCGGGTGGGCCGGGTACGCGGCAAACGCTGGTTCAGGACGCGCGCGACGCGGTCCTCGGGCGCAAGTCCCGCCACGATCGCAGCGGCAGCGCCAGTCACGCCCTTGGCTGCGTCCATCGCCAGCCCCGGGGCCGCCATCGCGGTGCCCCCTGCCAGCGCAAGGGCCCCGATGGCCGTCATCATGCTACGCCTGTTGCTGAACCACTCTGGCATTGCGCGCGTCCTCAGTTGCGAATGAACACCCCGTCGAGAAAGACGATTTCCACATCGATGCCGGTCGGCATCTCGATCACCGGTTGGTACTGCTCGGCGCGCTCGATCAGGTATTTCGAAACCTGGTCCGCCGACGTCGCGGCGCCCGAGCCCACCCCGCCCTGGGCAATCTCGCCCAGCGACAGCTTGTCGCGTTGCCCGTTCACATTGACGCTTGAACCCGTCAGCGCGGTCTCGGTGTTGAGCGAGAATCCCCGCCCGAAACCACCGGCCAGGCCAGCAAGAAATGCCTGCCCGACAAGGCCGCCCTCGCGGCTGACCACGCGCCCGCGCACGCCGGTCTTGCCGCCAAAGGCGATGAAGCCCTTGACTTCACTGACAGCAAAGCGCCCGCCAGGCTGCGGACAGGTCATGCGCTGGAGGCGCACGTAGACCTTCTCGGACGAGAGATCCCCGGTCGCCGCGCCATTGACCATGCAGCCCTCGATCTGGGTGCGCAGCAGGCGGCCGTCGGCATAGACCGAGCGTGCAGGGCCGGTAATCCGCAGCACGACCGGGAGCGGATCGTTCTGGCTGCGCACGCTTGTCGTCGCATCGACGCCCACCACGACCCGCGCCCGCGCTATCGAGTTCGGCGGCAGGTAATTGGCGCTGTCGGTAAAGCTCGTTGTCTTGCCCGGCGTGATGCGCTCGGCGGTCCCGGCGCCGGGCGGGCCGAAGGCCACGAGCTTGATTTCGTGAGTGCGAGGGGGCGCTGCATCGATCGCCGCGCGATCAGGCGCTTGTCCGTCAGCAGTTTGCGGCGGCTGATAAATGCCAGGTGCGGTCGGACCATACAATGCGGTGGGACCGGCAACGGGCGCGCGCGATACCGATTGCGCTGATTCAATCTGCGCGCGCAATTGCTGGTTTTCGGCCTCATAGGCGGACAGCACGCGCGTCCCATCTTCGGCCATCGCGGACTTCTCGCCCTGAAGCGACTGGATCTGCGCCTCGAGCTGCTGGAGCCTCTCGGCATTTCCTTCTAGCCCCCTGATCTGGTTGCCGTATTGCTCCATCTGTCCTTCGGACATGGCCATCCATTCGCGCTCGGACATGTTGCGATTGACCATGTCGTCGGTCGAAACCTTGACCTCGCCGTTGCTGGCAGTGTCATCGCCGGCCCCGGCGTTGCCAGAACCCACGTTGGTGTTCGGCTGCAGGATCCACGCCATCGCGCCCACCGCGACGGTGCCGCCGACACCATAAAACAGGAGCTTCTGCCGGCGCTCGGTCAGAAGGTTGCGCCGCAGATCATCGGTTCCGACTGCCGTGTTCTCCGCGCGGCGCCAGGGATTCCAGATCATGGCCTTTCTCCAGGCTCGCCATGCGGCTCGACGATGTAGGCAGTGGTGACCTGCGCCGGCGCGAGATCGGGATTGCCGATGCTCACGGCGATCGCACCGGTGGAGGCGACCTGCTCACCGCCAATCGTCACAGGTTTGGGACCGCGGTTCTCGAGCCGCAGAATCTTGCCGTCCAGCGTTACCCCCCGGTATTGCCCGAGCATCTGGACCTTGAGCGTTCCGGCCATGACCGGCGCAAGCGGCCGCCAGCGCACATCGAAGCCATCGGCAGGAAGTTGCTGTGCCATCGCGCGCATGAGCCGGATCGCGGTCTCGTCATCTGACAGTGCAGTGGCGGCGATATCTGTGAACTCACGGGGATGTTCGATATCGGCGTTGGTGAGGAACACTTGTCGCGCCTCGTCGCCTGCAACCTTGCAGGTGAACTTGTAGACGTAGCCGCGCCGGGTTGTGCCGAAGAACGAGATCGAAGCCCGCGCAAAACCTTCGGGCACCGACAAATAGATGTCGCCGCGGACCGGTTCGCCCACCACCGAGAAGTCCTCGGACGAATTGCCCGTCGATACCTTGGACACCGAAGCGAACTGGTCGTTCTTCAACGAGATTCGCGTGAGGTCCTTGAGCGAGGCATCGCACTGGACCTGGCCATTGTCGGCAACGAGGAGGTTCTGGTCGGCATGGGCGGCTTGCGGCAGGACCAACACCGCCGCCGCGATAAAGTGGGCACCACATTCGTGCCGGGCAAGGCGCAAGGCCTGTCTGGCATGGTCTGATCCGGCCGAAACCAGGCCCGTCCAGGCGCCGGGCGAACTCGCGCAAATCATGTTTCGGGCTCCGTCCGTTCGGTCATGCCAAACCCTCGCAAGCGCAGCGAAACGCCGCTGAAGCTCCACACGAACCGGAACACCCGGTGCTGGGTGCTCACCTCCTTCGATCCCGCCACGGTGTGAAGTACGCCGCCAACTTCGCTCGTCAGCGCCTCGGGATCGGTCCTCAGCCAGTCAATCGTGAAGAACTGGGTGATCTGCGAACCTTGCTGCTCGGTAACGACCTTCATCAGATCGCGCTTGAGCCCTCCCCGGGCCTGGTCGTCGGCAAGCTCCAGAATACTGGTCATCCAGTAATCGAGCGTTTCGGGAGAGCGGTTGAGCACGAGCAGCGCCGTGTCGCGTGTGACCGCCTCGAGGTATTCTTTCGAAACACCGGCACTGCTGACCGTCAGCGGCGAATGCACAATGGGCATCAGGATCACCTCGCGGTCACGGCTGAACGCCATGAAAACCCCGGCGATCGCGAGGACCCCGAACGTCAGCGATGCGAGTGCCAGCGCATTGCGCTGGCGCAGGATGCGCTGGGCGCTGACATGGGCATGTTGAAGTTCCATGTCAGCCGGCCATCAAGCGCAAGTGGGACGGCGGGCAAACCCTGAGACCGAAAAACGCCCCCGGCAAATGCCAGTAGCCTGCGTGGAGAACCCACGACATCGATCGTCCAGCTCTCAATTTGCGATAACCGAACCACGTTCCGACCGCACAAATCAGGCCGATGACAACATGCTGCGTCAGGACGCCCCAGACAAACGGGATGAACATGACGAGGAACTCGTCGAGCGTCCAAAATCCGATCAGTTCGGGATCGTCGAGATGCCTGGGGATCGTGAAGCGGTCCATGGGTCTGCCCACCGTCAGTTGACGCGCCGTTCGGGGGATGGAGGCCGGCGCGCTGGTCGCCGTCTCAGATCGTTGCCGTGACGGTCGAAGTGACAATCGGAATGCCGGTGCCCGCGCCGACGCCGACGCCGACGGGGATCGCGACCTGGCCCAGCGAGAACCGGCCCGAAGCAAGGCCGACAATGCCGCCGGCGAGTGAGAGCACAGTGATGATCTTGCCGCCCGACCCTTGCAGGAAGCCCGAAAACTTGGTGAGCGCGGTGTTGAACGTCGCATCGGTGCCTGCAACAGCAGCGTCCGCGCCAAGTACCGTTCCTGCTGCGACGATCGCCGCCGCCAGCGCCAAGGATTGCACCGATGACGGCACCGCGCCGCCAAGCTTCCTGATGTCCATTTCGAGACCTCCTGATAAAGTTGTGCGGCTGTTGGTCCGCCCACTCAGAAAGCCTCACTCCGGCCTTGTCCGGCAACGCGTGGAGATCGGAGGAACAGAAAAAATGCTGCGCAGCATGCGCCGCGGTGCAGCTCCGAAGCCATCCCGGGACAGGTTGATGCCAGTGCTGTGCGCAATGCACGCCACACCGGTCCAAATCCCGACCGGCACGGTGCAACTGGCATCCCAGCACGGATCCAATTCAGACCAGAGTGGGCCACTGCTGATCGAATCGCGCGGGAGTGCTTGAAGAGCGTGATCAACCTGCCCCAACACCCGCGCCGCCGCCGACAATACCCCTTTTCCGGGAATGGCCGGAAGCCCTGCGGTCAGGCAATTTCTGACCTGGCGGACCTGCGGCACATTGCGCGCACACGGACCGCACACGGGGGCGCATGACCATGCTTGCCAGAAATGACTACGCGGATTGCGGGAGCCCACCGATGACACTGATGCAAGGGCTTTGCGCCATCATCGCCCGCGAAATCGGTCGCCGCGATTTGAGCTTGCGCCACCTGTGCGAGGCCGGCGCCATCCGCCGTCGGCAAGGATTTCGAGAGCGCTTGGCTGCGGCCACGCTGTGCTCGCAGGAGATTGACGCTTTGGTACGATACCTCGAGATCGATCCTGTGCGTGTCGTGATTGCGCTTGAAGTATTCGGGGACAGCGAAAGCTACTTCGAGACACTGGGTCTTAATCTTTCCAATGTCTGCCGCGCCCTCAAAGGGGCAGCCGAACGGCACGAGGCGGCGCTCGATTGCGCATTCGAGCCAATGCGTCCCGGCCTGTGCGCCGCGATCGCGGACAGGATTTGCCAGGCGCTTGTCGCGCATCACGCGCGCGTCGAAGAGGCCCGTTCAGCTGCATTGTAACGCTCCTGACCCAAGTTTCGCGTTCGGGTCATTGCGGCGTCGAGGTGACCGGCCTGACCGAGAAACTCATGAGTTCCGCCTGTTTGGCTTTTGTCGCGGGCCTCTTCGCCTCAGCCAAAATCAGGGCTGCGGGTGCCCGGCCCTCAAGCAGAATACCCAGCACGCTGCCGACGTAGTCACGCGTCTCGCGGAATGGCGGAACCCCTTTATGCCGCCGAACCTGCCCAGGGCCGGCATTGTAAGCTGCAAGTGCAAGGTCATAGCGTCCAAAAGCGTCGAGTTGCTGCTTCAGGTAACGCGCACCGCCCTTGAGATTCTGCAGGGCGTTCCAGGGGTTGACGACGCCCAGTGCAGTCGCTGTGCCTGGCATCAACTGGGTCAAGCCAATCGCGCCCCGGTGACTAACCGCTGCCGAATTGTAGCGGCTTTCCTGTATGATCAGCGCGTCAAGCAGCGCAACCGGCACGCCTTCTGCGCAGGCTGTCGATGCCACAATCGGGAGCAAGCGCGCGCGCCGGATCCGGACGATCCGCGAATGCCCATTTTGCTGTGAAATGCCGGCCAGCCCACAAGCCCTGTCCGATCCCGGTGCCAATGCCGATGTCCGAAAGGGTGATGGACTCCACAGCGCGTCCTCAACCATACCCAGCTGCCTCACCGGATTTACCGATGGCGCTGATCGCTCCGCGCTGCCCTGCGAGCGTGCCACATCGAGAAGCGCGAAAGCCTGGTCGGCCTTGGTGTGTCCGGTAAATGACTGACGGACGGCTTCGCGAGCACCGACTGGTCCAGTAGAAAAGGCAGTGACAAAACAAGCCGCGAGAACGTGAACGCAACATCTTATCATCCGACAATACCCCTTGCGGCAGGAGTGGTCGGGTTATCGCAAGGCCGAGTTTTGCAGAGTGAGACGAAGTGGGCAAGCCTTGCGCTGCTGCTGCACCAGCGTGATTTGCATGACGCTGTCCGAACGGCGTGCGCGGGGCTGTAGAACATGCCCTTGCGGATCAGGCTGCTGCGTGTCGGTGCCACGCTGTTCTCTTTCATACCCAGCACTTCGGCAAGGTCATCCGACCGGTGCGGCCCCAGTGGCACAAAGGCGAATGGGCGCTCGGCATAGGATTTGGCTGGGCCCATCTGGCCGAGGAGTTGCGGCAGACCTGCCCCCACCTGCGTGATGGGCAACTGCGCCTGGTTGGCGCGGTGCAGTGCGCTGATCAGCGCGGCCAGTTCCTCTTCGGGCACATATTGCAGTTCATCGATGGCGAGCACAAAAGCATTGCCGTGTTCTTGCCCCGCCTCGCCCGCCACGCGGATCAGGTCGGCGAGATCGGATTCCAAGTCCCTACTGCCGGCCAACCCCGGCTTCACCTCGAAATCGAGCGCGATTTCGAATCCTTTGTAAACGACGCGCGTCGTCAGCAGAACGGTCTTGTCCACGCCGCCCTAGCCATAGAAAATCAGGCTGTGCGCCGCGCGTCCGTTGCGGATACAATTCAGTGCTACAGCCGCATCCTCGATCAGCGGGGCACGACCAGCGAGTCCGGGCGGGAGAGTACTAGCGCCTGGCGCAAAGGGGTTTCAGCGTCTATCCATAAACAGGTTAGCGCAGTTTATCGCTTTTCTGTAAACTCACCTAACATCACTATAGATTCCACCGCATCTGTCGGCTTGTACGCCATCCGCACCATCGCGCGACGGCAATTACGTCCGTTCAACGATATCGGCCGAATCATCCAATCGGCGCTCTCCGGACTCGGCCTACGTTCGGCTTACTTATCGAACTTATTGAAACCGTCCGATACGGTCCATCCAACACTCCCGCTGGCAAATGGCCCGAGCTATTCCAAGCATTCGGACGAAGACATCTACCATCGGCGAACTCGCGACAACGCCAACAATCGTCCGTCGTAACTTGCCGTAGGTTCAAGAGGTGGTCGCAATAATTGAGCGACCGATGGCCGCCCGCCCGATCGCGGCCCGTTCAGGGAACGGGAGCATCCACCCGATCCCTCTCTCCATTTGAAACGAGATAACGCCAGCGGATTTGATGATCGCCTGTGAACACCAACACAGTTTGGTGTAAGCAAAACCCTATTTCACGATCATCAAATGGTGTAGCCTTCGATAGACAAACATCAAAAGGCCGCGTGTGACTCGCGCTTGCCCGCCCATGATGGCCTGACGGAGACGCCATTTGCCTGTTGCCTATCACGAAGGATGCTTTCCGCCTGCCGCGCTTGACCTTGGCGTACTGTTTCCGCTGGTCGGGCCCGCCAATGCCGCGATCGCGCGGTATGAGGGCGTCCTCGCAGGCATCCCCAATCCCGATATCCTGCTGTCACCGCTGACCGCCCGCGAAGCTGTGCTGTCCAGCAAGATCGAGGGAACGCAGGTGACGCTGGGCGAGGTTCTGGAGTTTGAAGCTCAGGGCCACCTGTTTGACGAGAGCACGCCAAAGAAGGCCGATGCGCGCGAAGTGTTGAACTACCGCGCCGCCCTGCGCGAGGCGGAAAGCCTGATGACACAACTTCCGCTATCGCAGCGGCTGATCAAAGCCACTCATCGTGTGCTGATGGATGGCGCCCGCGGCCGCCACAAGGATCCTGGCGAATACCGCCGCATCCCGAACTGGATCGGGCCAGACGGCTGTACCATTGAGCAGGCGCGCTTCGTGCCACCCGGTGCCGACCGCATCGACGGCGCAATGGCGGGCTGGGAAGCCTACATTCACGCCGATGCGCCAGACCGACTGGTGCAATTGGCCATCGTTCATGCTGAGTTTGAGTCAATCCACCCGTTTCTCGACGGTAACGGGCGCATCGGGCGGCTGATCATTCCGCTTTTCCTCTATGCCCACGGGTTGCTCTCGCGGCCGAACTTCTATCTCTCAGAATATCTCGAGGCCAATCGCAACGAATATTACGATCGCATGCTCGCCGTCTCCCGAGACGATGACTGGAGCGGATGGGTGGCCTTCTTCCTGCGCGGCATCATCGCTCAGGCCGAAGCCAACACCCAGAAGGCGCAGGCGATCCTGTCCCTTCATCAGGACAAGCGTGACTGGGTGGTGGAAATCACCCACTCGCAATTTGCCGTTCGCGCACTCGACTGGATCTTCCAGCGCCCGATCTTCCAGACGCCGGATTTTATAGCTTCGGCCCAAATTCCACCGGCAACGGCGCGAAAGATCATCCGTGACCTACGTGATAATGGCCTGCTGCGCGAACTGGTGCCAGCTTCGGGTCGCGCACCGGCGACATTCGTTTTCTCCGAACTGCTCAACATTGCAGAGGGGCGAGAGGCCTTTTGACCACGAGCGCCTTCAACCCGGACATACGCGCTCCAGTTTGACGTGATCGATTCTTGATGGGGTGGACGCCCCCCGACGGCATCTATGTGCCAAAGTGGAGGTGTTGAAACACCACTTGAGGAGGCGTCCGTGTCGCAGGTTACCACAATCGGTCTGGATATCGCCAAGAACGTTTTTCACGCACATGGCGCCGACGAGCGCGGCGCCATGGTTTTCAGCCGCAAGCTGACCAGGGCAAAGCTGCTCGATTTCTTCGCCGGCCAGCCAGCCTGTGTCGTGGCTCTCGAAGCCTGTGGCGGCGCACATCACTGGGCGCGCGAGTTGCAGGCCATGGGCCACGAAGTTCGGCTGATCCCGCCCGCCTACGTCAAACCGTTTGTGAAGCGGAACAAGAACGATGCGATCGATGCAGAGGCGATCTGCGAAGCGGCGCAACGACCTGGCATGCGCTTCGTGGCGGTGAAGACCGAGGAGCAGCAGGCTGCAGGATTGGTGTTTCGCACACGGGACCTCGTTGTGCGTCAGCGCACCCAGTTGATCAACGCGATCCGCGGACATCTGGCAGAGTATGGCTGGGTGGCACCGCGGGGCACGGCAAACATGACGCTGCTGGCGTCACTCATCGACGAAGAAGAGATGGCCTCGACATTGCCGGCAGCGGCGCTGCCGATGTTGCTGGCGTCACTCATCGACGAAGAAGAGATGGCCTCGACATTGCCGGCAGCGGCGCTGCCGATGTTCAAGCTCATGCTCGACTTGCTGGCCGAGTTGGACAATCGCGTCGCTACGCTCGACCGTGAACCGGTCTTCATCCTCTGGGGCCAGCACGGGGATGGCATCGCCGCGGAAATAGCTGCCGGTCATGGCGACGATATGCGCCTTGTCCCGTCCGATCAGCTGCGCAAGCTGAGCGCCGAGGCGGTTTCCGGCATCGGCGGAAACATGATGGAATTCGTCAATCGCGATGAGGCGGTTGTCGAACGCTTCCGGCCCCAACTCGTCAAACGCAAAACGGAATGTCGCATGGGTGCAGACCAGCACCTTTTCCTCGCTGGCGAGGAATTCGCCGACCGCTTTTACCTTGGACTTCGCCACCTTTGGATCGTCAGCACCGGGCGTGTTGCACAGGTTCCATTGCGGGGCGACAACCCAGTCGGCGAAGAATCCGTACTTGCTGAGAGGTTCGCTGCCGAAGCTCGCGCCGATGGAGCGTTCCGGTACGCAGATGATGGCCTGGCGGACACCTTGATTAGTCAGCTTGTCCAACGCCACGAACATCAACGCGCGCGACTTGCCGGAAGCTGGCGGCGATTTGATCAGCAGATACTGCTCGCCGCGCTTTTCGTACACCTGCGCCTGCATTGGCCGCATTCCCAGCTCGTCGGACTTCGTCGACACGCCGGTGTGGGCGGCCTTGAAGGACACGGCAGGGATGATCTTGTCGTCGGCCATGCGGAAGCTACTTTCGGAAGAGTTCAAGATAGTCGTGGAACAGGAACAGGCGATTGCGGCGTCCTCCGGTTACTTCCACCAGCACGCCTTGCTCCACCATATCATTGATCAGCGATGCGGCAGTATTGGTCGTGGTGGAGAGCAATGCCGTCACCGCCTTCACGTCGGTGACGGGCTGGGCATAGAGGTTGCGCATCAGTTGCTGCGCATTTTCCTGTCGCCGATGGCTAAAGCGCGGGAGCACTTCGCGCTCGATGCGTTCCTTCAGCGCAAGGATTGCGCGGAAGACGCCCGCCGATCCTCGGGCCGTTTCCTCCACCCCGTGCAGGAAGAAGACCAGCCAGTCGCGCAAGTGGTTCCCTTGACGCACGGCCATCATGTGGTCGACATAGGCGGTCTTGTTTCGCTCGAAATAGTCGGACAGGTAGAGCGCTGGCCTTACCAGCAGCTTTTCCGAGGCGAGGTAGAGCGAGATCATCAGCCGCCCCAAGCGTCCGTTGCCGTCCAGGAACGGGTGGATCGTCTCGAACTGGTAGTGCGCGATCGCGATCTTGATCAGCGGTGGCACCATGGCTTCGGCGTTGTGCAGGAACTTTTCCAGATCGCTCATCAGTTCCGGCACATGATCGTGGTGCGGCGGCACGAACACGGCATTCTTCAGGCTTACCCCGATCCAGTTCTGGCTGATGCGAAATTCGCCTGGCCGCTTTGTTTCACCGCGTACCCCGTCGAGCAGGATGGCGTGGGTATCGCGCAGCAGTTGGTTGGACAGCGGCAAACGTTCCAGGCTGTCGATGGCGAAGGAGATGGCGCGGATGTAGTTCTGGACCTCGCTCCAGTCGTCGCGCACCTCGGGCAGCAGGTCTTCTGCATCTTTGAACGCATCTTCGATGTTGGTCTGGGTGCCCTCGATCCGGCTCGATTGCGTGGCTTCCTTGGCCACGTACATGCGGATGAAGAATTCGATGTCGGGGATCAACTGGGCAAAGGCGTTCAACTCGCCAAGCGCGCGGTCGGCCTGGCCGAGCAGTTGCAGGACCTGCGGGTCGGATATCGTCCAGCCATGGTTGATCGGCTCCGGCAGGAAGCTGCGATACTCTAACTGGGCTTCAAACTGCCCTGCCTGATAGGCTGAAAGCTCCATATCTCAGAAAACGCCTCTCAATCTGCCATTGGGATTTCCATATGTCAGATTCGCGCTGACACAAAGGGCTTGTTTCAGTTTTCACCCTATTTTCTGATTTATGGATTTCCATATGTCAAAATGGCGCGCCAGCGTTGAGAGCGCCCGAACATGACAGGATCAAGCAGGCGGATGATCCTTCTCAATCGCCTTTTCGAGCCACTTCGGCAGATCGCCAATCTGCGATGTGAACGTGTTTTCCGGAACATCCTGCCAGAATGCAACGATGGCATCGGAGAACTGGTCGAGATCATCGTCGGTCACGTTGAGGTTCGTATAGTCAGGCGGAAAACGCAGCAACGGTTCGGGGAAATCATCACGCTTCAGGAATTGCGGGGCATCCTTATGCAGCTTCTCGAACGAAATGCCCTCGCCGTGCTTATAGACGTTCACCACCAGATGGCATTGATGCAGCCGCTGAAAATATGGACGTGAACGGACCGGCCAGCCCCAGCATTCCAGGAAGTCTAAAAGCTGGTCGATGGTCGCCTTCCAAAGCGCAGCCCGCGTGTGGCTGCCATGGATAACCCGGCCCAGTTCGCGCGTGACCCAATCGCGCAGCTGCTTTTCCCACTCATGGTACATGCCAGCGATCACGCTCAATCGCGTTGCCTTCTGCAGGTCTTCGAGTTGCAGGTAGAATGAGACGCTTTCGTCCCATGCCTGCTCATAGGCATCCGCAGGATCATCCCGGTCAGGATTGAAGTAGGGTGCCCGATTGGCCAACCAGTCATCCGCGTATCGGTCCGCATCTTCCTTCATGGTGCCGAACTGCGACAGCAGGCGCGTTCTGGCCTCGGACACATAGAATCTGTGATTGGCGATCAAGCCGTCGCGGAACGGCCCCCACATCTGGAACAGCACCTGGTCAACCATTTCCGATCACGCCGCCTTGGCGCTGGTCATTATGGTGTAGAGTTCGAACAGCTTTTCGAGCCGTTCGGTGTCGTTCCGAAAGCGGCGGCCGATGTAGATGCGCTCCAGCACCTCGTCGTTGCGCTCATGTGCATGGCGGAGGTTTTCGGGCATCTTGTCGGGATCATAGAGGTCAGCGATGGTCGCCGGGAAATGCGCTTAGCGGGCAAGGAGGATGTCCTCGGCGCAACGGGTGAGATCGGCCGTATTTTGCTCGGTCAGCCTGGGGACCGGGAAGGTGTTGTAGCAAACTCCCGAGGAATAACGATAATCCGACTTCATTCGTCCTGCGGTTAGTCCGACCCAGCAAATATGCAACTTCGAGCAAATCACTGCCATAGTATACAATGGCGCGTCATATATTGCTTGCGCAGCGTCAGAAACAATGATGCCACTCTTCTGGCACCCAACCGGAAGATATTCTCGCCTCTCCGCGGAAACTCGGGGAATAATCAATTGGCTATATGTGCCTGTAATCGTGCGCTCAAATTTGTAAGGCGTCTCGACGCCCATTTTTCCTCTATCACTACCGCTTTCTCGGTAAGCGCGCACGTTTTGCACCCGCTCGGCTATTGGGGGGAGCGCCATGGCCGCCGCCGCTTGACTGTCTTCAATCCACAGACAGTACCTCTCAATGCCATTGATGAATTCACTCGAGCCCATGATCTGTCGAAAGAACTGATCTGAACCAGGATATTCTCGGATTATGGCCTCGTATTCTGTACGATCCATCATAAAATTTCCGAGATCTCTTGGGATGTTCCCAGCGAACATCTGAGGCAGCCCATTGATTGGCATCGGTGTTTTTTCAATAATTATGTCAGGCCCATCAACGAGATATGCATTGATGTGAGTGGCCGCCTTTCGCACGTCCTCATCATAGATAAATTTCTCCGATTTTGTCGAAGCGGAAACCCCGACAATAACGCAGATCACGTTGGCATTTTTGCTGGCATTATTCGCCCAGTAAAAATCCTTGTGGCAGAATGATATGGGTAACTACCCACCCCCTGCAACGGACGATCAGGCAGAGATGGTACCAAGTATAGTTTGGAAGGGATTGCATCCCGACAGGCGCGCGGTGTCGACGGTT
>NZ_NCII01000031.1 GCF_002256775.1 Novosphingobium sp. 17-62-19
GCGGATCGTGCGAGGCGCACATGGAAAAGAACGCCGATCAGTGGGCGGCCAAGTACCCGGAGTGGAGCAAGTGACCGATTTCCTTCTCGAACTGCGCAGTGAGGAAATTCCGGCACGGATGCAGGCAGGCGCGCGCGCCGATCTGGAAAAGCTGTTTCGCAAGGCGCTGGACGCTGCGGGGCTGAAGGCGGGCGAAGTGACGGTGTGGTCAACGCCGCGCCGACTGGCGCTGATCGCGCGCGATCTGCCACTGGCAACCGAGGCGGTATCTGAGGAGACCAAGGGGCCGAAGACCTCTGCGCCCGAACAGGCGCTGGAAGGTTTCCTGCGCAAGACCGGGCTGACCAAGGACCAGTTGACTGAGCGCGATGGCGTGTGGTTTGCCGTCACCGAAAAGCCGGGCCGCGCGACGAAGGACGTGCTGGGCGAAGCGATTCCGGCGATCATCCGCGCTTTCCCCTGGCCCAAGAGCCAGCGCTGGGGCGCGGCTTCGCTCTCCACGGAAAGCTTGCGCTGGGTGCGTCCGCTTTCGGGCATCGTGGCGATCCTTGGCGAAGATCTGGTCGAGTGCGAGATTGGCGGCGTGAAGTCCGGCTTTGCCACGCGTGGGCATCGGTTCCATCACGATGGCGAAATCACGATTGGCGGCGCTGGCGACTACGCTGAAAAGCTGCGCGCGTGCCATGTGATCGTTGATCATGCCGAGCGCGAAGCGCTGGTGCGTGACAAGGCCAAGGCTGCGGCGGAAGCGGCTGGGCTGGTGCTGGTCGAGGACGAGAGGCTGGTGATCGAGAACGCCGGCCTGACCGAATGGCCGGTGCCGCTGCTGGGCCGCTTTGACGCGACGTTTCTGGACGTGCCGCCGGAGGTGATCCAGCTGACGGCGCGCGTGAACCAGAAGTATTTTGTGTGCACCTATCCTCCCCAGAATGGGGAGGGAGGCCATGCGCAGCATGGTGGAGGGGGCTCTCCGCACGCACAGCCTTTGGGGGATGGTCCCCTCCACCACCCTGCGGGCGGTCCCCCTCCCCGTGCCGGGGAGGATGGGCGGCTTGCCAACGCCTTCGTCTGCACCGCCAATATCGAGGCGAAGGACGGTGGGGCGGCGATTGTCGATGGCAACCGCAAGGTGCTTGCGGCCCGGCTTTCGGACGCGCGCTTCTTCTGGGAGCAGGACAAGAAGAAACCGCTGTCGGTCCATGCCGAAAAGCTGGGGCGGATCACGTTTCACGAGAAGCTGGGCACGGTGGCCGACAAGGTCGAGCGTGTGGCCAAGCTGGCGCGGTGGCTGGTTGAAGAGGGTATCGTAAAAAATCCTCCCCGAAACGGGGAGGGGGACCATGCGCAGCATGGTGGAGGGGGTTCTCCGCAAAGCACCCGGCCAACCGATAGCCCCCTCCACCACCCTGCGGGCGGTCCCCCTCCCCATACTGGGGAGGATTTGTCTCTCGCAGACCAGGCCGAACTCGCCGCCCGCCTGTGCAAGGCCGATCTCGTCACCGAAATGGTCGGCGAATTCCCCGAACTCCAGGGCCTGATGGGCGGCTACTACGCCCGCGCCGAAGGCCTGCCAGACGCCGTGGCCGACGCCATCCGCGATCACTATAAGCCGGTCGGGCAGGGCGATGACGTGCCGACTGCGCCGGTGACGGTGGCTGTGAGTTTGGCGGATAAGTTGGATACGCTTTACGGTTTCTTCGAAATTGAAGAGCGCCCTACTGGGTCAAAAGATCCTTTCGCGCTAAGACGAGCGGCGCTCGCAGTGCTTCGTCTGATCTCTTCGAATAACTTACGGCTCAACTTGATCGACGCGTTGCTAGAAACAGGATTTTTCCTTTTCGAATGGCAAACCGATGACGATCCGAAATTTTTGGCATTTCGCGACCGGCACCCAGATGTTCAGGAGGCTGAGCTATTTAATATCTGGATTCGGGAACAACCAGACTACGATCGAGAGGCGCAGCCAAAGGCCAACTTGCCCACGGCCGAGGTCATGAGCTTCCTAATCGACCGCCTAAAAGTCCAACAACGCGAAGCGGGCGTTCGTCACGACCTGATCGACGCCGTGTTCGCGCTCGGCGGGGAGGATGATCTCGTCCGCCTGCTCGCCCGCGTTCACGCATTGCAGGCTTTCGTCACCACCGAGGACGGCACCAACCTGCTCGCAGGGTACAAGCGCGCCGCGAATATCCTGAAGAAGGAAGGCTTCACCGCCAATCCCACTGCCGGGGCCGAGGGCGAAGGCGTGGTGCCGCCGACGGGTGAGGAAGACCCGCTGGCGATGGTGGATGATCCGGCGTTCAGGGGCGTGGCCGCGCAGTTTGCGCATCCTGAGTGCAATTATGAGCGCGAACCGGCAGAGCAGGCGCTGGTCGATGCGCTGAACGCTGCCGAACCGCAGGCCGACAGCGCGATTGCCGCCGAGGACTTTACATCAGCCATGGCGGCGTTGGCTAGCTTGCGCGGGCCGATTGATGCGTTCTTTGATGGCGTGACGGTGAATGATGCGGACGCTAACAAACGGTCGAGTCGTCTGGCATTGCTTGACCGTTTCCGTGCTGCGGTGCACAAAGTTGCGGACTTTTCGCGCATAGAAGGCTAAGGGGCCCGAAATCGCGAAAGGCCGAATCCGGCCCGGACCGGCAGAAAATTACAGACGCAGGGAGCATCGTTGTTCGCATGAGCGCATACGTATTCCACTTCGGCGGCGGTGCCGTATCGACCGATCCGCGCGCGAAGGACAAGACCATCGCGGGCGGCAAGGGCGCGAACCTTGCCGAAATGGCCGGGATCGGCCTGCCGGTGCCTCCGGGCTTCACCATCAGCACCGAAGTTTGCACGGCCTACAACGCCAGCGGCAAGACGTTTGACGATGCCCTGCGGGCTGGCGTGGCCAATGGCGTGGCGCATGTGGAAAAGGCCACCGGGCGCACGTTTGGCGATGCCGCCAATCCGCTGCTCGTCTCGGTACGTTCGGGCGCGCGCGTTTCGATGCCGGGCATGATGGACACGGTGCTGAACCTTGGCCTGAATGACCAGACGGTTGAAGGCCTTGCTGCGGGATCGGGCGATCCGCGCTTTGCGTGGGACAGCTACCGCCGCTTCATCCAGATGTATTCGGACGTGGTGCTGGGGCTGGACCATCACCGGTTCGAAGATGCGCTCGAAATCGTCAAGGAAGACAATGGCTTCTTCAACGATGTGGAACTGGGCGCGGAACATTGGCAGGCACTGGTCGGCGAATACAAGGCCATCGTGGCAGAGCAGCTTGGCCGTCCGTTCCCGCAGGACGTGCACGAACAGTTGTGGGGCGCCATCGGTGCCGTGTTCGATTCGTGGGAATCGGACCGCGCCAAGGTCTATCGCAAGCTGAACGACATTCCCGCCGACTGGGGCACGGCTGTGAATGTGCAGGCGATGGTGTTCGGCAACATGGGCGAGACATCGGCCACGGGCGTTGCCTTCACGCGTGATCCGGCCACCGGTGAGCGCGCCTATTACGGCGAATGGCTGGTCAATGCACAGGGGGAGGACGTCGTCGCCGGCATCCGCACGCCGCAATACCTGACCAAGGCCGCGCGCGAACGGGCGAATGCCAAACCGCTTTCGATGGAAGAGGCGATGCCGGGGGCTTATGCCGAACTGGCCGCCGTGTTCGACCTGCTCGAAAAACACTATGCCGACATGCAGGACATCGAATTCACCGTCGAGCAGGGCAAGCTGTGGATGCTGCAGACCCGTTCGGGCAAGCGCACCGCCAAGGCCGCGCTGAAGATGGCGGTGGACATGGTGGGCGAAGGCCTGATCGATGAAGCCACCGCGATCCGCCGCATCGATCCGATGGCGCTGGACCAGTTGCTGCACCCCACGCTCGATCCCAAGGCCGTGCGCGACGTGCTGACCAAGGGGCTTCCGGCATCGCCCGGTGCGGCTTCGGGGATCGTCGTGTTCGATTCCGATACTGCGCAGGCGCGCGCCGAACGCGGTGAAGCGGTGATCCTAGTGCGGGTGGAAACCAGCCCCGAGGACATCCACGGAATGCACGCGGCGCAGGGTATTCTGACGGCGCGCGGCGGCATGACGTCGCACGCGGCCGTGGTCGCGCGCGGGATGGGCCGTCCCTGCGTTTCGGGTGCTTCGGCGGTGTCGATCGATATGGTCAGCCGGACCGCAAAAATCGGTGGGCGAGACATCGTGGAGGGCGATGTTATCACCCTTGATGGATCGAACGGCGATGTGATGGCGGGCAAGGTTGCCACGGTCGAGCCGGAACTGGTCGGCGATTTCGGCACGCTGATGGTGTGGGCGGACAAGCACCGCCGCATGAAAGTGCGCACCAACGCTGAAACGCCGCTCGATTGCCAGGTGGCGCGTCAGTTTGGCGCTGAAGGCATCGGCCTGTGCCGCACCGAGCATATGTTCTTCGAAGCCAGCCGCATTTCTGCCGTGCGCGAAATGATTCTGGCCGAAGATGAGGCGGGCCGCCGCAAGGCGCTGGCCAAGCTGCTGCCCGAACAGCGCAGCGACTTCCAGTCGATCTTCGAGGTGATGGCGGGGCTGCCGGTCACGATCCGCCTGCTCGATCCGCCGCTGCACGAATTCCTGCCGCACGCCGATGCCGAATTTGCCGACCTTGCCGAAGTGACCGGGCGGGGCGTTGAGCATCTGAAGCGCCGCGCGGGCGAGTTGCACGAATTCAACCCGATGCTGGGCCATCGCGGTTGCCGTCTGGGCATCACTTTCCCCGAGATCTACGAGATGCAGGCGCGCGCAATCTTTGAAGCCGCGTGCGACGTGGCGGAAAAGAGCGGCGATGCGCCGATTCCCGAAGTGATGATCCCGCTGGTTGCCACGCGCAAGGAGCTGGAAATCCTGCGCGCGCTGGTGGACCGCGTGGCGCTTGAGGTCTTTGCCGAAAAGGGTCGCACGCTGGAATACATGGTCGGCACGATGATCGAACTCCCGCGCGCCGCGCTGATGGCGGGCGAGATTGCCGAGGAGGCCAAGTTCTTCTCGTTCGGCACCAACGACCTGACCCAGACCACGCTGGGCGTGAGCCGCGACGATGCGGCGCGCTTCCTCAACCCTTACGTGGATCAGGGCATCTATCCGCGCGACCCGTTCGTCAGCCTCGATATCGAGGGCGTGGGGCAACTGGTGGAACTGGCCGCAGAGCGCGGCCGCAAGACGCGGCCTGACCTCAAGCTGGGCATCTGCGGCGAACACGGCGGCGATCCGGCTTCGATCGCGTTCTGCGAGAAGACGGGGTTGGATTACGTTTCGGCCAGTCCGTATCGCGTGCCGATTGCAAGGCTGGCGGCGGCGCAGGCGGCGCTGGGCTGAGGTTTACGGCTGCAGCATAAGCTTGCCGCGTAAACTGGTGCGCCCCCGCGAAGGCGGGGGCCTCGGTGTCGCTACTGAACGTTCGCTTAAACGGCCTGAGGCCCCCGCCTTCGCGGGGGAGAAAGTCTAGGTGGAAATAGCCTATTTGGCACGTTTCCCCGGGGAAACACTCCATAATGGTTTTGTGTGCAGCCGTTCCGCTTTAAAATTTCGGCGGGCGGAGCGGTTTTGCCCAACCGCTTAGCGTCAGTATCTCGAACCGTTCGGTCACTTTTCCGTCCGCATCAGCGCGTGCAGCGAAGGCAATGCGCGCGCGCGCCAGCTCGGCCTTTCCCAGCGGGGCGCCAGTGCGGGCCAGGCAATTGCCAAGGCCCTGAGCGCGCAAATCCGCCACCAGTCCCTCAAGCGAACGAAATCGGACATCAAGATGATGGCTGTCGATCACCGGATCGGCAAAGCCGCAGCGTTGGAGCAATTGCCCTCCGGCCCTCACGTCCACTTGCGGATGGATGCGCGGTGAAGGCCGGTCGGCATCAGCTTCCAGCATGATCGCACGCAGGGCGGGGAGTGATCCGGCGGCCATGAAGCTGGCGATCATCAGCCCGCCATCGGCCAGCGCGCGGCGCAAGTGGACCAGTGCGCCGGGCAGGTCGTTCACCGTGTCGAGCGTGCCGAGGCTGGCGATGAAATCGAAGCCATCGGCAAAAGGGTAGGGCGCTACTTCATCCAGCGGCGCATCGCTGAGCACGGGGTCGCGGCATTCGACGGAGCATCCCGCCGCGGTGAGAGTGCGGGCGAGTGCGCCGGTCCAATCTCCCACGATCAGCGCGCGCTTGGGCTCGTGGCGCAGGAACGAGAGGCGGTCGAGCACGTCATCGACCATGTCGTCCATGATGTAGCGCGGCGCATCCGGCTGCTGCTGCAGGCATGCCATGCGCCGCCGCAGGGCTTTCCGCCGTTTTGGCGCGAAAATAGTGGGGGGTGAACTGGCCATTTCCGGGCAGTGCCCATCTTCGCAGGGATTGCCAAGGGGGCGCGTTGTGCAAGGATTGATGCATGAAGCTGGCTTCAGCCCTTACGCCCGTGATCGACTTCGTGTTCCCCCCCCGTTGCCCGCTGTGCGGTGATCCGGTGGCGGCGCATGGCGGGCTGTGCCTCGGCTGTTGGGACAAGCTCGCGGTGCCATCGGGCACGTGCTGTACGCTGTGCCAGCGGCCGATGGGCGAGGGCTATGGCGAAGATGCGGAGCTGATCTGCGCGCCGTGCATGGCCGAACCGCCCCGCCACGCTGGGATCGCTGCCGCCACGCTCTATAACGAACCATCGCGCGCGCTGGTGCTGGCGTTCAAGCATGGGCGGCGGATCGGGCTTGCGCCGATGATGGCGCGGATGATGCTGACGCGGCTGTCAATTTTGGAAGGGCCGTGGCTGGTCGTGCCGGTGCCGCTGCATCGCTGGCGGCTGATGCGCCGCGGGTTCAACCAGTCGGCGTTGCTGGCGCGGGAGATCGCACGCGCGACCGGACAGGCGTTGCTGTTTGATGGGCTGGTGCGGCATCGGCCTACGCCGTCGCTCGGCGGGCTTGGGCGCAAGGCACGGGCGCGGATTCTCTCGGGCGCGATTGCGGCGCATTCCGGGAGAGCGGCGCGCATCAAGGGTGCGAATGTTCTGCTGGTGGACGATGTGATGACCAGCGGCGCGACGACAAACGCCTGCATCACGGCGTTGCGCAAAGCCGGGGCGAAGCAGGTGCGGATCGCCTGCTTTGCCCGCGTGCTGGACGAAGCGCTCGATTCGGTGCGTGAGGTGGCACAATTCAGCACCTGAAACAGGAAACGCCCGGAATCTTGCGATTCCGGGCGTCCTCGTGACGAATTTCTGCGGGCGTTCGCGTGATCCGAACGGCCCCCTGACCGTCCCGCCTGTTCCCTCATCTACCGGTCTTGCCCTGCGCGGCCCTGTGGGCCTGCTGCAAGGGCTACCGACCGGCCCCTCATCGTGTGTCCCTGAACATTGGCGCTTTATGCACTGCCTGCCCGGTTTGACCGGTGGCCGTTCAGTTCGCAGTTCCCTCAAACCGCAAGAGCTTCATTCCCCATTAAGCCCGGCGGCGAAAGCATATTGTGTGCTGGCAGTGGATTTCGCCACTTTGTGTGGTTATCGTGCAACAAATCCGCCACATAACATCGTCCCGGCACTACAGATAGAAAGGCCGCAACCTCTTGTCCGCTACCGAAGACAGCGCCCGCCGTGAGCAGGGCGCCGAGTTCATGCCCAAATTCGATTCAAACGGCCTGATCACCGCCGTTGCTGTAGATCACGAAACAGGCGCGTTGCTGATGCTGGCGCATATGAACGCCGAGGCGGTGGGAAAGACGCTGGAGACGGGGTTTGCATACTTCTATTCAAGATCGCGCGGGCGTTTGTGGATGAAGGGCGAAAGCTCGGGCCACGTGCTCAAGATCATCGAAATCCGTGTCGATTGCGATCAGGATGCGCTGGAACTGCGCGTCGAAGCGGCGGGGCCTGCGTGCCACACTATGGCGCCTTCATGCTTCTACCGGCGCATTACATCGGGCGGCACGTTGGAGCGCATCGACGATTGACGCTTACGTAAAGGGGAGTTAGGTTTGGTGGCATGTCACAGCAAGCTGCCACAGCGACTCATGCCCCGGACAGCCAGCCGGCTTCTGGAAAAACCGAGGCTTCAGGAAACACCGAGACGGGCCACACCGGCCATCTCGATCAACCCGATGCCCTGAAGCGGGACCAGTTCACCATATCCGATCTCTCCAACGAGTTTGGGGTGACGGCCCGCGCACTGCGCTTCTATGAGGACGAGGGGCTGATCGCGCCCGAACGCATCGGCCTTTCCCGCATCTATTCCAAGCGGGATCGGGCGCGTCTGGCGTGGATCATGCGCGCGAAGAACGTGGGCTTCAGCCTTGCTGAAATCCGCGACATGATCGACCTTTACGACATGGGCGATGGCCGTGCGGAACAGCGCCGTGTCACGCTTGCCAAATGTCGTGAGCGAATCGAGAATCTGCGCCGCCAGCAGGCAGACATTGCTGCGACCATCGACGAACTGACCAGCTTTGTCGATCTCGTCATCGCAAGGGAGCGGTCAGAAGGCCGCAACCCGGACGCATAAAGGGACAGGAAATCATGCCGATCTACACCGCGCCCACCCGCGACACCCGCTTCGTCGTCAACGAACTGATCCGCCTTGAAAGCTATGGCAACCTGCCCGGCTTCGAAAGCGCGACGCAGGACATGACTGACGCGATCATCGAAGAAGCCGGGCGCTTCGTTTCCGAAGTCATTGCTCCGCTCAACCTGTCTGGCGACAAGGAAGGCTGCACGCGCCACCCCGATGGCACGGTGACCACGCCAAAGGGCTTCAAGGAAGCCTATCGCCAATACGTTGAAGGCGGCTGGGGCACGCTTTCGGCACCGGAAGTCTATGGCGGGCAGGGCCTGCCGCACGTGATGGGCTTCATCATGGAGAAGTACCTCGCTACTGCCAATCAGGCTTTTGCGATGTACCCCGGCCTTGCCAATGGTGCGATTTCGGCAATCATCGCAAAGGGTTCGCCTGAGCAGCAGGCGATGTACCTGCCCAAGATGGTGAGCGGCGAATGGCTCGGCACGATGAACCTGACCGAACCCCATTGCGGCACCGATCTTGGCATGATCCGCACCCGCGCGGAGCCGCAACTGGATGGTTCCTATGCCATTACCGGCACCAAGATCTTCATCTCGGCCGGCGACCATGACCTGACAGAGAATATCATTCACCTCGTGCTTGCCAAGACCCCCGGCGCGCCGGAATCGAGCAAGGGCATTTCACTGTTCATCGTGCCGAAGTTCATCGTCAATGCTGATGGCTCGCTGGGCGAGAAGAACAGCGTGTCGGTTGGCTCCATTGAAGAGAAGATGGGCATTCATGGTAACGCCACATGCGTGATGAACTACGACGGTGCCAAGGGCTGGCTGGTCGGCGAGGAGAACAAGGGCCTTGCCGCCATGTTTATCATGATGAACGCCGCGCGGCTTGGCGTGGGGATGCAGGGGCTGGCCCAAGCGGAAGTGGCTTACCAGAACGGCCTTGCTTATGCGCTCGACCGCCGTCAGGGACGCGCGCTGACCGGCCCGGCCGAGCCTGAGCAGAAGGCCGATCCGATCATCGTCCACCCCGATGTGCGCCGCATGTTGATGGATGCCAAGACTTTCATCGAAGGGATGCGCGCGCTGTGCCTGTGGGGGGCGTTGCAAGTTGACCTTTCGCACAAGGCGGCGACGGACGAAGAACGCCAGATGGCGGATGACCTGATCAGCCTGCTGACGCCCGTCATCAAGGGCTACGGCACCGATATGGGCTACGATGTGGCCACCAATATGCAGCAGATCTGGGGTGGCCACGGCTATATCGCAGAAAACGGCATGGACCAGTTTGTGCGCGATGCCCGCATCGCCATGATCTATGAAGGTACCAACGGCGTTCAGGCGATGGACCTTGCCGGGCGCAAACTGGCGTTGAACGGTGGCCGCGCAGTGCAGGCGCTGTTCGCGCTGATCGATGCCGAATGTGCAGAAGACAGTGCGGACGAAACGGTCAAGCTTGTGGCTGAGCGCCTTTCGAAGGCGACGGGCGAGATGAAGGCGGCGACCATGTGGTTCATGCAGAACGCCATGGCCAACCCGAACAATCTGGGTGCGGGTGCCTATGCCTACATGACTTTGACCGGGATCGTATCACTCGGCCTGATGTGGCTGCGCATGGCCAAGGTTGCTGCAGCGGCCATCGGCAACGGCGCAGACGACAAGGCCTTTTACGAAGCCAAGCTGGCTTGCGCTCGCCACTGGGCCACGCGCTACACCACCGAAGCGGGCGCTTTGCGTCGTGAAGTGGAAGCGGGCTGCGAGACGATCATGGCGCTTTCGCCAGAGCAGCTCGCGATTGCATGATGGCTGGATGCGGGGAGGCCAGCAAGCCTCCCCGGTTCAGCTGAGTACTTCGTCCAGCAAGTCCATCAGCGCACCCCAGCTTTGCCGGTCGGCGCTGGCGTCATAGCCAATTGCTGCCATCCCGCGCGCATCGCTGCCGGGATCGGTGAAGCCGTGTTTTACGCCACTGTAGCTGTGGAAGTGCCAGCCCGCTCCCGCAGCGTCCATTTCCTCCCAGAAGGCTATGACCTGTTCGCGCGACACCATCGGGTCGGCATCGCCGTGGCAGACAAGGATGCGCGTCTTGACTACGCTCGGCCTGGCGGGGGCCAGCGTATCAAGCAGGCCGTGGAAGCTGGCAGCCAGCACAATGTCTGCTCCATCGCGTGCCAGTTCGAGCGCCGCCTGTCCGCCCATGCAATAGCCGACTGCGGCAACCGGCAGGCCTTGCACTTCCGGCAGATCAGTCAGCGCCGCTAGCCCTGCACGCAGACGCTGGCGGTAGCCTTCGGCACTTTCCCGCAAAGGCCCCGCCAGTTCTCGCGCATGATCGAAATCGCGCACCTGCACGCCATAGAAATCGGCCACCAGCGCCAGATAGCCGGCCTGGGCCAGCATCTGTGCGCGGCGCACCATTGGCGCGTTGCAATTCATGATAGTCGGCAAGACCAGCACCGCAGCGCGGGGCGTGCCTTCCGGCCTTGCCAGAAATCCGGCGAGTGCAACGTCCCCGTCCGCGTAATCGACCTGTTCCATCGCCACTACGCTTACTCCGGCAGGAAATCCGGCACGGACAGATACCGTTCACCGGTATCATAGTTGAAGCCCAGTACGCGGCTCCCGGCGGGCAAACTCTCCAGTTTCTGTGCGATGGCGGCAAGCGTTGCGCCCGAAGAAATGCCCACCAGCATCCCTTCCTTGGCGGCGCACTGGCGCGCCATTTCCTTGGCATCGGCGGGATCGACCGTGATCGCCCCGTCGATAGATTGCGTATGCAGATTGCCTGGAATGAAGCCCGCGCCGATACCTTGAATCGGATGCGGGGCAGGCTGCCCGCCGGAGATCACCGGCGAAAGCGTCGGCTCTACCGCATAGGCCTTCATCGAAGGCCAGTGCTTCTTCAGTTCCTCGGCGCAGCCGGTCAGGTGCCCACCGGTGCCGACGCCGGTGATCAACACGTCGACGGGTTCGCTGCCGAAGTCCTTCAGGATTTCCTGCGCGGTGGTGCGCACGTGGACCGCGACGTTGGCAGGATTGTCAAACTGCTGCGGCATCCACGCGCCGGGGGTCTGCTCGACCAGTTCCTTGGCGCGCTCGATCGCGCCCTTCATGCCCTTTTCGCGCGGGGTGAGATCGAACGAAGCGCCGTAAGCGAGCATCAAACGACGCCGTTCAAGCGACATCGATTCGGGCATGACCAGTACCAGCTTGTAGCCCTTGACCGCGGCAACCATGGCAAGGCCGATGCCGGTGTTGCCCGATGTCGGTTCGATGATCGTGCCGCCAGGCTGCAGGCTGCCGTCTGCTTCTGCAGCCTCGATCATGGCAAGGCCGATGCGGTCCTTGATCGAGCCGCCGGGATTGCCGCGCTCGCTCTTCACCCATACCTCGTGATCGGGAAACAGGCGGGACAGGCGAATGTGCGGGGTGTTGCCGATGGTGGCGAGGATCGAATCCGCTCTCATGTCGCATGGCTCCTTCTGGTGAATGGGGAGTGTTTAGGACTATCTGTATCGTGCTGCAAAGGTTCGCGCGTTCTTCAGTTCTGGAAACAGGAAAAACCAGGCGGCGGTAATGACAATTGCGCCCACACCGCCGAAAACGGCCGCTCCCATCGCACCGAGCAGCGCGGCTGCGACGCCCGATTGCATTTCGCCCAATTCGTTTGATGCGGAAATCGCCAGGCCGGAAATGGCAGATACGCGGCCACGGACAGCATCCGGCGTGTGCAACTGCACCAACGTGTTGCGGATGAACACGGACACCATGTCGCCTGCGCCAATGCCCACAAGCATCAGCAGCGACAGGTAGAAATTGGTCGATACCCCGAACCCAATGGTGAAGAGGCCAAACACCACAACGCCGAGCAGCATCTTGTTGCCGACGTTGTTCGCAATCGGGTGACGAGCTAGCACAAAGGCGACCAGCGCTGCGCCCAAACCGGGCATGGCACGCATGATCCCAAGGCCGTTTGCACCGACCGGTTGGTCGTCTATCAATAGAATATCGCGCGCAAAAACGGGCAGAAGCGCGGTCGCCCCGCCCAGTAGCACGGCGAATAGATCCAGTGTGACGCAGCCCAGCAGGAAGCGATCATTCCAGACGAAGGAAAGCCCTTCGCGCATCTGTTTGACCGGATGGACATTGCGGTTGCCTTCCGGCGGGGGAAGGCGGCGTATGCTGAAAGTGCAGGCTGCCCCCAGGGCAAGCAGCACAGTTGATGTCCAGTACGGGAGCGTGGCGTGCCCCGCAAAGAGCAGTCCGGCAATGGCCGGGCCACCGACCGATCCGATCTGCCAAGCCATCGAATTTATGGCGATGGCTTTCGGCATCAGCTCGGCTGGAACAACGTTGGGCGCGATCGAAGCGAGTGCAGGTCCGATGAACACACGCGCTGTGCCATGAAGCGCGGCAAGACCGAACAGCAGGGGCAAAGTCAGGATACCGCTGCCGGTAGCCAGCGCCAAAGTCAGTGCTACGGTAAGATCGATGCACATCGATAGTGCCGCCACGTTGCGCCGGTCAAACCGATCAGCAACAAGCCCTGCAATTGGTGTGAGCAGGAACAGCGGCAGGAACTGGGCGAGGCCAAGCAGGCCCAACTGGAACGCGGCCTGCGCCATGGACATACCGTATTGCCCACGCGCCACATCGTAGAGCTGGTAGCCCAGAATGACGACCATGCCCGATGTCGCCACAACCGAGAAAAACCGCGCGATCCAGAACTTGCGGTAATCGGGTATCGCGAGGGGAGACGTCGGCAGCGGCGAAGCGGGGTTGGTCGTATTCACGCGTTGCGCCATGCCATTGCGGCTGGCGCTTGCCAAGAAAGCAAAAGTTGCGTGCAGAAAGGTGCGTCAGCGGCCCTTGGTGTTGGGCTGCAACGAGCGGATCATCTTGGCGAAATCATCCACGCGCACAATGCGTTCAAACTGAAATCCGGCGCGGCCGGATTCATCGGTCCAGACCACGAAAGCTTCGATTCGCCCGACGACCGGAAAGCGCACGGTCAGCCGTTCACCACGGCCGAGATCTTCGACCTCGGTGGCAAGAAAGCCGGTCGTCGAGATATTTGCCAGATGCAACATGATGTCGCCGCGCGTTCGATGTTCGCCAATCACCGGCAGGTTTACCGGGTGGCGGGTCGAACGACGCAGGTCGGTGACCGAAAGCTGTGCTCCGCCGCGCATCGTTCCTCCTTCGCGCATGAGTGACCCGTGTGGGACTATGCCGAAGGATATAGGCTTGAATTGGCGAACAATTCGTAAAGCCTCCGGCAAAAGCTTGCCGGAAGCGGCAGGCCCTTGCCGTTAGGGATGCGGAAACCCTGTTTTGCGGGTCAAATCAGGCACGGCGGACGATGCCGTGCTTCTTTTTGCCCGATGAAACGCGAATTTCCTTGTCGGACAAGGTGATACGGTACGCTTCGTCTGTCACCGCCACGCCGTCGATTCGCGCTCCGCCGCCGGTGACCAGCCGCTTGGCTTCGCCACGGCTGGCCGCAAAACCAAGTCCGACCAACGCATCGACAATGGAGATACCTTCGTCGCTTACGTCGAGGGTAGGCAGGTCCTGCCCCAGCCCGCCGCCCGCGAAAGTCGCCGCCGCCGTGGCCTCTGCCGCCTTGGCCGCGTCGTCCCCGCGCACCAGCCGGGTCACTTCATTGGCCAGCACGATCTTTGCCGCATTGATCTCGCTGCCTTCCAGCGCTTCCAGCCGTGCGATCTCGTCCAGCGGCAGATCGGTGAACAGGCGCAGGAACTTGCCCACATCACGGTCATCGGCATTGCGCCAGTATTGCCAGAAGTCCCAGGCGGGCAGGGCGTCTTCATTCAACCAGACCGCACCGTTCATGGTCTTGCCCATCTTCGCGCCATCGGCGGTGGTGAGCAGCGGGGTGGTGACACCGAACACTTCCTTGCCGTCCATGCGGCGGGTCAGTTCTATGCCGTTGACAATGTTGCCCCACTGGTCCGATCCGCCCATCTGCAGGCGGCAATCATACCGCTGCGACAGTTCGCGGAAATCGTAGGCCTGCAGGATCATGTAGTTGAATTCGAGGAACGACAGCGACTGTTCGCGATCAAGCCGCTGCTTCACCGAATCGAAGCTGAGCATACGGTTGACCGAGAAATGCTGCCCCACTTCACGCAGGAACGGGATGTATTCCAGCCGGTCGAGCCATTCGGCGTTGTCGAGCATGACGGCATCGGTTGGCCCGTCGCCAAAGGTGAGGAAGCGTTCGAACACGGTTTTGATCGAGGCGACGTTCTGCGTAATCAGTTCATCGGTCAGCAGCTTGCGTGCTTCGTCCTTGAAGCTTGGGTCACCGATCTTGCCTGTGCCGCCGCCCATCAACACGATGGGCTTATGTCCCGCCTGTTGCAGGCGGCGCAGCAGCATGATCTGCACCATCGAACCCACGTGCAGCGATGGCGCGGTGGGATCGAAGCCGATATAGCCGGGCACAATCTGCTTTGCCGCCAGCGCATCAAGCGCGCTCGCATCGGTCATCTGGTGGATGTAGCCTCGCTCGGAAAGCAGGCGCAGCAGGGAAGAAGTATATTCGGTCATCTCGGCCACTCACTATCGGGATGGCGCGCCTAGCACGGAGTTGCGCAATTGGGAACGTTTGAGCTTTTGCCCCATCCGGCCAATCCGCCCAAGGGTATTGGCCGGGTCGAGGCGCGGATCACCGGGGGCGACGCGCACTGGATGACGCTGCGCTGGAAGGTCGAGGGCGCGCAGGGGCTAATTCTGCCGCCGTTTGCGGGCAAGCGCCGCGCCGACGGGTTGTGGCAGACGACGTGTTTTGAGCTGTTCGTGAAGCCTGAGGGTGGCGAAGGCTATGCCGAGTTCAACTTCTCGCCTTCGCAAAGCTGGGCGGCTTATGATTTCACAGGTTATCGTGAAGGCATGGCCGAGCGGATGATGCCGCGCGCGCCGGTCTGCACGCCGCGCCGGGGGCAATCGGTGCTGATTTTTGATGTGGCGCTTCCGGTGGCTGCGCTCCCGCCACTGCCTGCCGCATTTGGGCTGACAGCGGTGCTTGAGGAGGAGGGCAGTTTGAAGTCCTACTGGGCTATCGCGCACCGCGAGGATCGGCCCGACTTTCATCACGAGTCTTGCTTCGCCGCTTCGCTTGCGGCACCGAGCGGGGCATGAAATTCGGTATCGACCGGCTGCTTGCCGACCCCGCCCTGAGAAAACCGCTTGAAGGCAAGCGCGTCGCGCTCGTCGCCCATCCTGCATCGGTGACCGATGGGCTGGTTCACTCGCTGGATGCGCTGATCGCGTCGGGGTTGCGTGTAACCTCGGCTTTCGGGCCGCAGCATGGCCTGAAGGGCGACAAGCAGGACAACATGGTTGAGACGGCGGACGAGCTTGATCCGACGTACGGCATCCCGGTGTTCAGCCTCTATGGCGAAGTGCGTCGACCCTCCGGGCAGATGATGAGCACCGCCGACGTGTTTCTGTTCGACCTGCAGGACCTGGGATGCCGTATCTACACCTTCGTCACTACGTTGCTCTATCTGCTTGAGGCCGCACACGGCACCGGCAAGGCGGTGTGGGTGCTGGACCGGCCCAATCCAGCGGGGCGCCCGGTGGAAGGCACCACGTTGCTGCCGGGCTGGGAAAGCTTCGTTGGCGCAGGGCCGATGCCGATGCGGCACGGCATGACGTTGGGCGAGATGGGTGCCTGGTTTGTCGAGCATTTCAAGCTCGACGTCGACTATCGCGTGATCACGATGGAAGGCTGGACGCCCGAAAGCGGACCCGGCTTCGGCTGGCCGGAGAGCCGCATCTGGATCAATCCATCGCCTAACGCGGCTAGCCTGAACATGGCACGGGCCTATGCAGGCACGGTAATGATTGAGGGCGCGACCGTTTCCGAAGGGCGTGGCACCACGCGGCCGCTCGAAGTGCTGTTCGGTGCGCCGGACGTAGACGCAAAGGCGGTGCTGGCGGAAATGCGCAGCTTCGCGCCGCAATGGATGGAAGGCTGCGCGATTCGCGAGTGCTGGTTCGAGCCGACGTTCCACAAGCACGCCAAGTCTTTATGCAGTGCACTGATGATCCATGCCGAAGGCGCATTCTATGATCACAACGCGTTCCGACCGTGGCGGTTGCAGGCGCTGGCGTTAAAGGCGATCCGGCGGCTGTACCCGGACTATCCGCTATGGCGGGATTTTCCTTACGAGTATGTGTTCGACAAGCTGGCGATCGACGTGATCAACGGCGGGCCTGCGTTGCGTGAATGGGTGGACGATCTGGCTGCGTCGCCCGCTGATCTGGACGCCGTGGTGGGGCCGGACGAAACGGCCTGGGTAGAAGAGCGGCGGCGGTTTTTGCTCTACTGATCGTGTTCAGGCTGCGGGTGGTTTGCCCGGCAGAACGTTGGCGGCCTGCCGCTGTTCAGTGAGGATCTGCCACGCTGCGATAAACAATGCTCCGGCAAGCGGGCCAACAACGATGCCGCTGAGGCCGATCAGTTCGATCCCGCCGAGTGTGGTGACGAGCACCAGCCAATCGGGAATGCCTGCATCGCGGCCAACCAGCATCGGGCGCAGGATGTTGTCCGACAGACCTATCACGAAGACACCTGAGGCGACCACGACCGCGCCTTCCCATATGGAGCCGGTGGCGAAGAGATAGACGGAAACCGGTCCCCAGATAATCGCAGGACCAATCGCTGGAAGCAGTGCGGCAATGGCCATCAGCATACCCCACAGCAGTGCTGCTGGCAGGCCGACTATCGCAAAAGTGATCGCTCCAAGTGCGCCTTGTGCCAGCGCGACAAGGCCTGAACCCTTGAGCGTGGCACGGACTACGGTGGCAAAAACGGTAGCCAGTCGTTGCGCCACGGATGCCTCAAGTGGCAGAGCCTTGACAATTTTTGCGCCAAGCTCTTCGCCATCGCGGACGAGGAAAAAGGTGACGTAGAGCGCTACGCCGAATGCGAGCAGAAACGCGGCGGCATTCGCGCCTATCGCCAGAGCGCGCTGTGTCAGCAGGCTGGCGCTGTTGCCCAGCGCTTCCGAGATGCGGATTTGGGCCCGCTCGAAGGTGCCAAATCCTGCCTTGCCAAGCAGGCTTTGCACCCGTTCGGGCAGGGCATCATGAACCTGCTGGAAGTAGAGCGCAAAATTTATCTCGCCACTGCGCATTTGGAGATAGACGCCGCTAGCCTGATCCACCACCAGGCTGCCAATCACCATTGCCGGTATGATAACCGCAAACGTGATGATCAGCAGAGTCATTGCAGCAGCCAGATTGCGGCTGCCGGGCCAGCGCTCATGCAGACGATGGAAGAGTGGCTGGAACAGGATCGCCGCCAGAGCCGCCCAGAGAAGGGCGCTGGCAAATTCGGACACCACCATGGCAAGCGCTATGGTGACGAGCGCCAGAAGCAGGACGAGGCCGCCGTTTTCGACCCGCTGTCTATCGATCATAAATCCCTCAAGTGCAGGACCGGTCGGCCGGACTTCCTGTGCCTTTTACTGGCACTGGAAGCCGCGTAAATCCGCGAGGTATCATTTTGATCCGCCAGTGCGCCGATTTTTGCGCCGAATTTCTGATTCAGTGCTTCTTGCGGGTAAGTTCGCGCATGGCGCCATCCAGTCCCTCAAGCGTGAGGGGATACATCGAGCCGCCAATCAGATCCTTGAGCATCTTGGTGGATTGCGAATAATTCCACTGCTTTTCAGGCACCGGATTGAGCCAGACGGTGGCTGGGTAGGTCTGCGCTACCCGGTGCATCCACACCGCGCCTGCCTCCTCGTTGAAGTGCTCCACGCTGCCGCCGGGATGGCTGATTTCATATGGGCTCATCGACGCATCGCCGACGAAAATCACTTTGTAATCATGGCCGAATTTGTGCAGTATGTCCCACGTCTTGGTGCGATCCGACCAGCGGCGTTTGTTGTCCTTCCACACGCCTTCGTAAAGGCAGTTGTGGAAATAGTAGAACTCCATGTTCTTGAATTCCGCCGTAGCGGCGCTGAACAGTTCCTCCACCAGTTTGATGAACGGGTCCATCGATCCGCCGACATCAAGGAACAGCAGCAGTTTGACGGCATTGCGCTTCTCAGGGCGCATCTTGATATCGAGCCAACCCTGCCGCGCGGTGCCCTCGATCGTGCCATCAAGATCGAGTTCATCCGCCGCACCCTCACGGGCAAAGCGGCGCAACCGGCGCAGCGCGATCTTGATATTGCGGGTGCCCAACTCCTTGGTGTTGTCGAGATTGGCGAATTCGCGCTTTTCCCAGACTTTGATCGCGCGGCCATGTTTGCTCTCGCCGCCGATGCGCACGCCTTCGGGATTGTAGCCGGAGTTGCCGAAAGGACTGGTTCCGCCAGTGCCGATCCATTTGTTGCCGCCCTGATGGCGCTTTTCCTGCTCTTCGAGGCGCTTCTTGAGCGTCTCCATGATCTCGTCCCAATTGCCGAGGGCTTTGATCTTTTCCATTTCCTCATCGGACAGGAATTTTTCGGCGACAGCCTTGAGCCAGTCTTCGGGGATATCGACAGGGCGCTGGCCGTAATCGGTCAGCAGGCCCTTGAAGACCTTGTTGAACACCTGATCGAAGCGATCCAGCAGGCCTTCGTCCTTCACGAAGGTGGCGCGGCTGAGGTAGTAGAACGCCTCGGGCGTCTGTTCGATAACGTCCTTTTCCAGCGCTTCCAGCAGCACGAGGTGCTCCTTGAAACTGGCTGGAATGCCTGCGGCGCGCAGTTCATCGATGAAGTTGAAAAACACGTGAGGCCGCTCCTTTGACTTAACCGTGTGATTAAGCGCTGAAAGCGCGGACCGCAAGGCCTGCCGGAGCGCCATAGATGCGCCCTTTGTGGGCGAATCGGGCAAAGAATCGGTTGAGTGCAGGCCACCGAAAGCTAACGTTGCCAAACATGGTTAAGGACATGTTTACCATGAAGCGGTTTGCCGGCGCGATTGGCGCATTTGTAGTCCTGTTGCTGGGGGCAATCGCCGTGGTGCCGGGCTGGCTTCCGTTTGGGGGTGGCGAACAGGCGCAGGCTCAAGTGGCCATGCCGTCAGAGCCGTTCAGTCAACCAGCCGCCCCGGTGAGACCTGCCCCGGCAGCGCCAAAGTTGCCGCCTCAGGTTTCAGAGGTGCTGCAATCTGGCGTGTTGATCGTGATAAGCAAGCCAACGCAGCGCATGTTTGTGTTCAAGGACGGCGTGCCGTGGGCGTCGTCGCCGGTCTCTACGGGCAAGCGAGGGCACGGGACGCCGTCCGGCGTGTTTCCGATCCTTCAAAAGCGTGTTCACCACCGTTCAAACCTCTACAGCAACGCACCGATGCCGTTCATGCAGCGGCTGACTTGGGGCGGAATTGCGATCCACGCCGGGCGGTTGCCGGGCTATCCAGCCTCGCATGGGTGCATCCGGCTGCCCTATGCCTTTGCCAAGTCATTGTTTTCGCTAACGAAGGCTGATGCCACCACAGTGGTGGTGACCAATGAAGCGGTACGGTCTGATGAGGGCGCAATCACGCTGGCGCTGAACACTCAGACACCACGTCCGGCGCTTCCGGGCCTTGTGCCTCCTCCTGAATCTGCGTTGGCGGAAAGACCTTCACCGACACAGGTTTTACCGGTCCCGGCCAGTCCGGTGCTGCTGCAAGTGGCCGCCCCGCGCTTTTCCGGGCCGGGGCAGACGATCCAACTCGCCGCCGCGACAAGCCCCGGTGAAGCCGAAGCGCAGTGGGCTGAACTGGTTGCGCAACATCCAGAGCTTGCCGGGTTCCGCAAATCGGTGGTGCCTGCCGTGGTGGGTGCGCGGCAGTTCTATCGTTTGCGCGCCAGTGCGCCGGGCGCGCACGCTTATTGTGCGGCGCTGAAACGTGCCGGGCAGGACTGTTTTCGGGTCAGTTAGGTCAAGCGGGTGGCGGCGGGGCTGGCGGTTGTTGCGGCCATGATTCGAGCGTGGGATCAAGCAGCGCCCAAGCCGGTGCATCGTCCGTCCAGATAATCGCCTGCGGGGCGAGGCCGTGGTTTGCATCCAGCACGCCGAAGCGCACAGTCTTGAGGTGCAGTCGAGCCGAGCTTTGGCCGAATACCTGGCTGCCGCACGCCGGGCAGAAGTGGAACGTCAGTGTGTTGCCGCTGGCTGCGGTCCAGGTCTTGTGGGCAAGAGCGCCTGTGATCGCCACATCTTCGGACTTGAAAATAGCGTTGTTGGTGGGGCTTCCTGCGGCAATCTGCTGGCATTGGCGGCACCAGCACTGGCGCGTGGCGATAGGCTCACCCGCGATGGCGAGCGTGACTGAGCCGCAGGCGCATTGTCCGGTGTAGGGCATTTCCGCTGCCTCCTTTCGTGGTGCGTGCGATTGGGTATTGTTAGTGTTACTTACAATTGGCATGGTGTGGACATACGGAGAGGATAACACCAACATGCTCAAACTCTATACCTTTGGTCCCGCCGCCAATTCAATGAAGCCGCTGCTGACGGTTTTCGAAAAGGGGCTGGATGTTGAGAAGAACCGGCTCGATCCGTCGAAGTTCGAACATCACACCGACTGGTTCAAGGCGATCAATCCGCGCGGGCAGGTTCCGGCGCTGGTCGATGACGGGAAGGTCATCACCGAATCGACGGTGATCTGCGAATACCTTGAGGACGAGTATCCGACCGAGGTTTCACTCCGCCCGGCGGACAGCTTTGGCAGGGCGCAGATGCGGGTTTGGACCAAGTGGGTGGACGAATACTTCTGCTGGTGCGTTTCGACCATCGGCTGGCACCGCTACATCGGCAACATGGTGAAGGGCTACAGCGACGTCGAGTTCGAGGAGAAGGTGAAAGCCATCCCCGTGGTGGAGCAGCAGGTAAAATGGCGGCGTGCGCGCGAGGGCTTTCCGCAGAACATGCTCGACGAGGAAATGCGCAAGATCGCGTACTCGGTGCGCAAGCTGGACGACCATCTGGCCGACCACGAGTGGCTGGTGCCGGGGCAATATACGCTGGCTGATATCTGCAACTTCGCCATCGCCAACGGGATGCAGTTCGGCTTTGCGGAATTGGTGAACAAGGAGGCCACACCGCATCTGGTGCGCTGGATCGAACAGATCAACGCGCGGCCTGCAGTGAAGGCGATGTTCGAGCAGGTGGAGCTGGAGCAGCTCGGGCGGAGGAGTTAGACAAGGCACCACCCCCGGCCCCTCCTCTGAAGAGGAGGGGGGAGAAAACGGTTAGTTGCCGGGGCGGCGGGCCATGAAAGCGAGCTTTTCGAACAGCATGATGTCCTGTTCGTTCTTGAGCAGCGCGCCGTGGAGCGGGGGGATGGCCTTGGTCGGGTCGCGGTTCTGGAGGACATCCAGAGGCATGTCCTCGTTCAGCAGCAGTTTCAGCCAATCGAGCAGTTCAGACGTGCTGGGCTTTTTCTTGAGGCCGGGGACCTCGCGAATCTCGTAGAACACTTCCATTGCCTTGGATACCAGCGTCTTCTGGATACCGGGGAAGTGGACGTCGATGATGGCCTGCATCGTCTCGCGGTCTGGGAACTTGATATAGTGGAAGAAGCAGCGGCGCAGGAAAGCGTCGGGCAGTTCCTTCTCGTTGTTCGAGGTGATGACGACGATGGGGCGTTCCTTGGCCGCGACGCGCTCTTGCGTTTCATAGACGTCAAAGCTCATGCGATCGAGTTCCTGCAACAGGTCGTTGGGGAACTCGATGTCGGCCTTGTCGATCTCGTCAATCAGCAGGACGGGCAGTTTGGGCGCGGTGAAGGCTTCCCACAGCTTGCCCTTCTTGATGTAGTTGCTGATGTCATGAACGCGCTCATCGCCGAGTTGGCCATCGCGCAGGCGGGCGACAGCGTCGTATTCGTAGAGGCCCTGCTGCGCCTTTGTGGTGGATTTCACGTTCCATTCGATAAGCGGTGCGTTCACGGCCTTGGCGATTTCGTGCGCCAGCACCGTCTTGCCGGTGCCGGGTTCGCCCTTTACCAGCAGCGGGCGGCGGAGCAGGACGGCGGCGTTGACCGCGACCTTGAGATCTTCGGTAGCGACGTAGTTGCTGGTGCCTTCAAAGCGCATCGGCGGTTCCTGTTTCTTAATCGTTTGGTTAAGCGATAGGGCGCTGATTTGCGCCTTGCAATAGGGTAGTTTAGTGACGGGTGCGTCAGAAATGGTGCGCGTTATTGACGCATGTGTCATTTATTGGCGGGGTTGCTGACTTGAGCGTCACTAATGCTCGGTATCAAAGTGTCGCTGGTGGCTGATGTCCTGCTGTGCGGAATTGCCGGGAGCCTTGGCGGCGTGTAGGCGGCTTGGCAATGTTTGCGTGGCGCATCGATCCTTTGAGGCAAGGTTATCAGGCATCACCGCGCGAGCGGGCGGGATCGTTCGTTTTCGCGCTTGTGGCCAGCGCGCTGGTGTTCCTGATCATGTGGAAGATGGGCGCGGTGACTGGCTTTGGCGGGGGCCAGGGTTCCCGGTTGACGGCGATCGACCTGACTGACGCGGGGCAAGACGAGTCAAAGGCGGCGGAAAAGCAGCCGGAGCAGAAGCAGGCCAAGCAGGCGGAGAGTGCCGAGGCCACGCCGGTCCAGCCTGCCACAGCGCCGCCAGCCGTGCCGATCCCGGGCAAAGTGCAATGGCCGGAAGGCTTCATCGAGCTATCGCGCAATGACTATCGCGCTGGCGATATCAGCAAGATGAAGCGGCAGGAATCAGGCGGCGGTGCGCCATCGGGCGGCGGCAGTCCGGGAGATTCGGCCAGTCTGGGGCAGGGGCCGGGCGGCGTTCGGCTCTATGCCGCGCAATGGTATCGCGAGCCGACCGATGCGGAAATCGGGCCATACCTGCCAGCGCGGCGGACGCAGGGTGATTGGGCGATGATCGCGTGCAAGACGGTGGAGAAATACCATGTCGAGGACTGCCAGGAACTGGGCGAAAGCCCGCCGGGATCGGGCCTCGCACGGGCGATCCGGCAGGCATCATGGCAATTTCTGGTGCGGCCCCCGCGCGTGAACGGGAAGCCGCAGGTGGGAGAATGGGTGCGGATACGATTTGATTTTCGGCCGAAGAAGGGCGCGGCGGGCGACGACGCCAATCTTTGACAATAAGCGCGCAAATTTGTATTTAGGCACGCATGGCCCAAATGAACATTTCCATCCCCGACAAGCTGAAAGAGTGGATCGAAGGCCGCGTGGCCGATGGTTCGTTCGCCAGCAGCAGCGATTACGTGCGCGATCTCGTGCGGCAGGATCAGCGTGACCGGCAGAAGTTGGAACGGTTGCGGGCGGAAATTGAACGTGGCCGGGCTTCGGGTGTGAGCGACACGGACCCGTTCGACTTTTTGGAAGAACTACGCGGGCGGGCGCGTGCTACCGGCCGCGATGCGGCTTGAACAAAGCCGTCTCGCCAAAGCCGACCTGGAATCGATTTTCGAATACGGCTTGCTGCACTTCGGCATTGACCGGGTGCTGGCCTACCTCGATCATATTGAGGGCCGTTTCCAGCAGTTGCTGACCTATCCACGCAGTGGCCGAATCGAGCAGGATCTTTCGGGAACCCTCTATTCAACGTCGTGCGAGGCGCACCGCATCTACTATGAACTGACAGACAATACGGTCGTCATCGTGCGCGTGTTGCACAAGTCGATGGATGCCAGTCGGTGGATTGGTTGATTGAGCACTTTTGATGTCTGGCAGTCGCCGTCCAGAACCTAATCTGCAGCGGCCAAGAAGTGGCAGGATTACAGTTAGCGCCTGAACATCTTTCCAAATGTCCCATATGCAAGAGCGCCTAGGCCAATGAACACTGCAGAGTATAGTATCCCCACACCACGTCCATGTTGTGGATAACCGGCAATCATGACCATTCCGAAGGCAAGAAGAAGTGCGACAACACCAGTGCTGATGCAGGTTTGGTAAAAATCATCGTCAGCCGCTTTGCCGACCACGCTCATTCGGCGTGATGCCTCCTCCAAAATGGCTTTGATCTCGTTCGGCTGAAATCCCTGTTCACCAAATCTTTCAATGACTCGCTCAAGTGATGCACGGCCGCTCATAAGGCTGCCAATGGCATTACGGACAGCAAGTTCAAACCGGTCAGTCGGTGTCTGGGGCAAATCGGCTACCTTTGAAGAGCTACACTGACACGCACACATGGTACTGCTAATAAGGTAACATTTTGCGCATTGTCCGCAATGGGTTTGTGTGTTGAATAACTATCTTATCGAAGACTGGACGCTTCACCATTCAGCGAAAGTCGTTCATGCCCCCCACGAGCTGCCTCAATCGAAAGCGTGTCCGAAAATAGCGCGAATGACCTCGGGTGAGGCGTAGACGCGTTCTGCATCAAGGCGGCGTTCGATTTCGGCCATTTCTTCTGGCGTGAAGGGTGGCTCTTCCGTCCCTTTGGTGTCCTCAGCGGTGTTCATCAAGCATCAATCAACTCAGGATCGATCTCGCTCGCCCGGTTCTGAATGAACATGAACCTTTGCGCCGGATCGCGGCCCATCAGGCGATCGACTAGGTCTTTTACCGCCGCGCGGCCTTCGTATTCCGGGGGCAGGGTGATACGGATGAGGCTGCGGGTGGCTGGTGCCATCGTGGTTTCGCGCAACTGGCCGGGGTTCATTTCGCCGAGGCCCTTGAAGCGGCCGACTTCGACTTTCTTGCCTTTGAACTTGGTGGCTTCCAGTTCGGCGCGGTGGGCGTCGTCCTTGGCGTAGGCTGAGATGCTGCCGTGGGTCAGGCGGTAGAGTGGGGGTTGGGCGAGGTAGAGGTGGCCGCGCCGGACGAGGTCGGGCATCTCCTGAAAGAAGAACGTCATCAGCAGCGTGGCGATGTGCGCGCCGTCAACGTCGGCGTCGGTCATGATGATCACGCGGTCATAGCGCAGCGCGTCGGCGTTGCAGTCCTTGCGCATCCCGCAGCCCAGTGCGAGCGCGAGGTCGGCGATTTCGGCGTTGGCGCGGATCTTGTCAGCCGTGGCGCTGGCGACGTTGAGGATCTTGCCGCGGATCGGCAGGATCGCCTGAGTCTTGCGGTCACGCGCCTGCTTGGCGCTGCCGCCTGCGGAATCGCCTTCGACGATGAACAGTTCGGTCTCGCCATCGCCTTCGCCGGTGCAATCGGTGAGCTTGCCGGGCAGGCGCAGCTTGCGCGAGTTGGTGGCGGTCTTGCGCTTGACCTCGCGCTCAGCCTTGCGGCGCAGGCGTTCGTCCATACGCTCCATCACCGCGCCGAGCAGCGCTTTGCCGCGCTCCATATTGTCGGTGAGGAAGTGGTCGAAATGGTCTCGCACGGCAGCTTCGACCATGCGCGCAGCTTCGGGGCTGGTGAGGCGGTCCTTGGTCTGGCTCTGGAACTGGGGATCGCGGATGAAGACCGAGAGCATGATTTCGCTGCCGGTGATCATGTCTTCGGGCGCGATGTCCTTGGCCTTTTTCTGGCCGATCAGATCGGCAAAGGCGCGGATGCCCTTGGTCAGCGCGGCGCGCAGGCCCTGTTCGTGGGTGCCGCCGTCGGGGGTGGGGATGGTGTTGCAATACCATGAGTAAGAGCCATCGGACCACAGCGGCCACGCGATGGCCCATTCGACGCGGCCATTTTCCTCACCATTCGGCCCCAGCGGAAAGTCCTGACGGCCAGCAAACGGCACCGAGGTGACACATTCACGCCCCGAAACCTGTTCTGCCAGATGATCGGCAAGGCCACCGGGAAACTGGAACACGGCTTCGGCAGGCACTTCATCGCTGGTGAGGCTGGCTGCGCATTTCCAGCGGATTTCTACGCCTGCGAAGAGGTAGGCCTTGGAACGGACCAGCCGGAACAGACGGGCAGGCTTGAACTTCGCGTCCGCGCCGAAAATCTCGGTGTCGGGCACGAAGGTGACCTGCGTGCCGCGCCGGTTGGGGGCGTTGCCAACTTTCAGAAGTTTGGTGGTGGGCAGCCCGCGCGAGAATTCCTGCGCGTAAAGCTCCTTGTTGCGCGCCACTTCGATGCGGGTGAGCGAGGACAGGGCGTTGACCACCGAGACGCCGACGCCATGGAGGCCGCCGGAAGTGGCGTAAGCCTTGCCCGAAAACTTGCCGCCTGAGTGCAGCGTGGTGAGGATCACTTCGAGCGCGGATTTGCCGGGATATTTGGGGTGTTCATCAACCGGGATGCCGCGCCCATTGTCGGTAATCGTCAGGCGGCCAGCCGCGCCGGGCTCTTCCTCGAGCGTGAATTCGATACGGTTGGCGTGGCCTGCGACCGCTTCATCCATCGCATTGTCGAGCACTTCGGCGGCGAGGTGGTGCAGCGCGCGCTCGTCCGTGCCGCCGATGTACATGCCGGGGCGGCGACGGACGGGTTCGAGGCCTTCGAGTACCTCGATTGCGGAGCCGTCATAGGCTTCATCGGCGTTTGTGGCGGGGAGCTTGTCGAAAAGATCATCGGACATGGGAACGGGTATAGAACACGCTGGATTCAGGGCGCAAGCGCGGATGCCGCCTTATCCGGTGATTTCGGGACCGGTTATCGAGTAATGAAGGGGTTCGCGCAGAGACGCCGAGGGAGCAGAGGGCGCAAAGAAGCCGTGGCAGGCTTCCATTTCGTGCCGTCGACCAGATGAACTCCGCTTCGCGGATTCCACTCTGCGCTCTCTGCTCCCTCCGCGCCTCTGCGCGAATCCCTTTTAGAACTTTGCCGGAGCAGGCGAAGCGGTCGCAAAAGTACCCGCACCAACCTCGCGCACTTCCATTGCGCGTTCGGCCATGCCGGTGGCGGTGAAGCGGAATACGCCGTCGAGGCCGATGAAACCTTGCGGGTCAAACAGCTTGGCGGTGGGGAAGGTGGTGCCTGGCTTCCAGCCGCGTGCGACATTCAGCGTCAGCAGCACGCTGTCATAGCCGAGCGTGGCCAGCCGTGAGGGCGTTGCGCCGAAGCGGCTGGTGTAGCTCTTTTCGAACTGGCCGAAACGCTGGTCGGATACGGTGGCGAACCATGCGCCGCGCATGGCCGGGGCTTTGGCAATCGTGCCGTCTCCGCTCCACAGTTCTGTGCCGAGCAGCTTGATTCCCTTGCCCGCAAGCGGTGCGGCTTGCAGCGCGATGCGGCTTCCATCGGCGATCAGCAGGGCGTCAAATTTGCCCTTTTCCTTCGCACGGCGGACCGCGCTGGCGACCGAAGTGTTGCCGCGATCATAGGTTTCGATGCTGGTGACGGCGATGCCCTGTGCGCGCGCGGCTTCGGTCAATCCGGCGGTGGAGCGCTGGCCGTAGTCTCCGGTCGGGATGATGGCCGCGACCGATTTGATTCCGCGCGATTTGGCAAAGCCCAGGACGCGGGCGATGGACTGGCCGGGGGCCTGGCCCATCACGAAGACATCGCGCGATGCAACGGCACTGTCGTTCGAATAAGTAATCATCGGCACCCGTGAGGTGCGGGCGACGTTGGAAACCTGCGTCACGTCATCGGCCAGCAATGGGCCGAGGATCAGCTTGTTGCCATCGCTGATCGCGCGCGCAGCGGCGGTGCCTGCTCCCGTGGCGGTGTCATAAGTGGTGATGCGAAGGTTGGCGGCATTGGTATCGAGCAACGCCATCGTGGCGGCATTGGCGATCGACTGGCCGACGGCGGCGTTGGCCCCGGTCATCGGCACGAGCAGTGCCACGCGATGGCGCCCGGCGTCGGTCGGCAGGACATCGGCGTCGGGCGCTTTTTCGGTCGGCTCGGTCACGGGGACGGAGCCTTTCGGGATCACGGCGCAGCCTGCGAGCAGCGACAGCGCGCCGATTACGGCCCACCGGCGCGATTGGCGAAAGCCCGAAAGCGCTTGTTCGCCGTTGTGCATATCGATCATTCCCTGCGCACCCTCTTGTCGCTCTTAGCCGGGCAGTCCATTGGAACACCTATGGACACGTCACCCCTCGCACCCGGTCTCTATATTGTTGCCACCCCGATTGGCAATCTTGGTGACATAACTCGTCGCGCGGTAGACACGCTTGAGCGCTGCGCGGTGGTGGCGTGCGAGGATACACGAGTTACGGGCAAGTTGCTGAATTTGCTTGGCCTGCACCGCCCGATGCGGCGCTATGACGATCATGCCAGCGATGCTGCGCGGGAAGCATTGCTGGCCGAAATGGTCCAATCTCCGGTGGCGCTGGTATCGGATGCGGGCACGCCGTTGATTTCCGACCCCGGTTACAGGCTCGTGCGCGAGGCGCGGGCGCGGGGAATTGCGGTTACCTCGATTCCGGGACCGAGCGCTTTGGTGACGGCGCTTTCAATGGCTGGGTTACCGACGGATCGCTTCATGTTTGCAGGGTTTCTGCCAAACAAGGACAAGGCGCGGGGCGATGTTCTGGCTGAGCTGGCGGGCGTTCCGGCGACGCTGGTGTTCTATGAAACGGGGCCTCGGTTGGTGGCGTCGCTTGAGGCGATTGCGGAGCGTCTGCCGGGGCGCGAGGTGGCGGTGGCGCGGGAGTTGACCAAGCTGCATGAGGAATGCCGCAGTGGTTCGGCCGAGGAACTGGCGACGCATTACTCTGCGCATCAGGCCAAGGGCGAGATCGTTCTGCTGATTGCCCCTCCAGGTGAGGCAGCTGCGCCGGACGAGGATACGATCGAGGCAGAATTGCGCGCGGCTCTGGCCGAAATGTCACCATCGCAGGCGGCGGGCAAGGTGGCCAAGGCGCATGGGTTGGATCGCAAGGCGCTCTATGCGCGGGCGATGGAGCTTAAAGCTTGAACAGAGCTGAGTCTGAGCGGCAGGGGAGACGCGGAGAGACGCTGGCGCTGTGGTGGCTGCGCTTGCGCGGGTGGCGCATTCTGGCGCAGCGGGTGAAAGTGAAAGTGGGCGAAGTGGACATCGTGGCGCGCAAGGGGCGGACGGTGGCTTTCGTCGAGGTCAAATGGCGGCGCGATGCGGCGTTGCTGGGCGACGCGATTGATGCGCACCGTTTGCGCCGTGTGGCTCGGGCCGCGGAAATGCTGGCGCCGCGCTATACCAAGGGGGGGGATGATGTGCGGATCGATGTGATCCTTGTTGCTCCCCGAACATGGCCGCGCCGGATTGCCAATGCCTGGCAACCCGGCGCTTGAGGCCTGAATAACTACTACTATCAGTGAGCGGGCTTGTGCTCTTCCTTGTGCTCGCCGTCCTTGTGCTCGTCGCGGTGTTCGTCCTTCTTCTCACCCTTGTGTTCGTCGTGTGGGGCCGAGGTGGGGTGCGGATCGGGATTGGCGATGCCCTGGGCCGACCAGCCGAGAACGGCGATACCAGCAGCGGCGACAGTGAACAGTTTGCGCATCAAAGGCTCCAGTCAAAAGAGTGGCGCCATGCTTGGCGCACGCCGAAAATGGTCGCACAGGCGATAAATCGGCTTTAAGGCGCGGGTGAGATAAACCCCTGAGGCTGAGTTCACTTATGGCACTTCGCGTCGCGGTCCAGATGGACCCGCTCCATTCGATCAACATTGCCGGGGATTCCAGCTTTGCGCTGATGCTGGGCGCGCAGGCGCGGGGGCATGAGCTTTACCACTACGATGTCGGTTCGTTGACGCTCGACGAGGATGATCGGCTGATTGCCCATGCCGTGCCGGTGACGGTGCAGCGCGTGGTGGGCGATCACTACAAGGCGGGCGAGAAGCGCCGGATCGATCTGGGTCGTGACATTGACGTGGTGTTGATGCGCCAGGATCCACCATTCGACATGGGGTATATCACCGCCACGCACCTGCTGGAGCGGATCGAGAGCGAGACGCTGGTGGTGAACAACCCCCGCAGCGTGCGCAATGCGCCGGAAAAGGTGATGGTG
>NZ_NCII01000032.1:0-14476 GCF_002256775.1 Novosphingobium sp. 17-62-19
ACGGTGCCGTCGGTCATCTGCACCTTGATCATGTGGTAGTCGGGGTGAATGCCAGTCTTCATGGGTCTAACTCCGGTGCGCAGCCGGTTCCGACCGGCCGCAAGAATCTGTGAACGCGCGCCATTAGCGGGAATTGGGGTGGAGTGCAACCACGCCGCGAAGCCCCTCTTTGCGTCCCCGCGAAGGCGGGGACCTCGTGCAGTTGAACGCTGTGTTAGGCTGCCTGAGACCCCCGCCTTCGCGGGGGCGCGGCTATGCGTAAGGATCAAGCGTCGGCAATCATCGCGGTAAAGCTGACTTCGCAGGTCACCTTGTCGCCGATCATGGCCTTGCCAGCGAACTTGCACACGCGCGAACGCTTCTGCGTGAATTCGACGTGCAGGTCGAGCAGGACGCCCGGTTCCACCGGATTGCGGAACTTGGCCTCTTCGATCGCCATGAAATAGACCAGCTTGCCCGACCCTGCGAGGCCCAGCGATTCCACGGCGAGCACGCCAGCGGCCTGCGCCAGCGCCTCGATCTGGAGGACGCCGGGCATGATCGGGCGGCCGGGGAAATGCCCTTGGAAGAACTGCTCGTTCATCGACACGGCTTTCACCGCATGAATGCGCTCGTTCAGCGTGATCGATTCAACCCGGTCAACCAGCAGCAGCGGATAGCGGTGCGGAAGCGCCGCCATCACCTTGCGCACGTCGTAGTCGGTGATCACGGCCGGAGCCGTCTCTTCGCTCATTTCCCCAAACCTTCTTCGGAACCGAAAGCCTTAGCGGCCTTCGGGAGCCTTGGTGCCAGCAGCGGCGGGCTGCTGCGCGGCTTGGGCCTGCGCCTGCTGTTCACGCTGCGCACGTGGCATCCAGCCAGCGGGCGGCACGAGCTGCGCCGACGGAATGAGCTTGTTCAGCTCGGCCAGAATGTCCTGGTTGAGGTTGTAGCTCTGGCCTGCCTTGATCACGCTCTGCGAATCGAGCACGAGCGTAACCTTCTTCTTGTCCATCGCCGCTTGCGTGGCAGCGTCCAGCTTGTCGCCGATCTGTTCGAGCACGTACTGCTGCGAAAGATTGAGCGGTTCGAGGATCTTCTGGATCTCGGCCTGGCCTGCCTGTTCGATCTGCTGGATCTGTTCGTACTGCTGCTGCAGCGATGCACGGTTCGGGTTGGCAACCTTCGAATCGGCCTGCAGCTTGTCGATCAGTGGCTTGAGCTGCGCTTCGATCTGCGCCTTGCGGGCATTGGCCTGATCGATCTGCGGCTTGTAGGTGGTGGGGCGCTGCGATTGCGCGGTCTGGAAAGCAGCCGAAGCGCCAACCACGGCCGAAGGATTGGCAATGGCGATGCCCTGAACGGCAGCCTGTGCAACAGCGGCTGTCGGCGTGACAGCCACGACGGAAAGACCCGCGAGAAGCGCGGAAGCATAACGAAGTTTCATCAGAACTGGGTTCCCACGTTAAAGGTGAAAGTCTTGGGGTCGTCGCCATCGACCTTCTTGAGGACTTTGGCGAAATCGAGACGGAACGGACCGAATGGCGAGTTCCAGTTTACGCCGATACCGACAGCGACGCGCGGTGCCGGGGAATTGCCGACGAACGTCTCGTTGAACGTCTGCACCGGCGCGCCATTCGACTGGCCGTCAGCAGCGGTCGGACTGGACGTGGGACGGTTGGTCAGCTTGTCAGTATAGATGCTTTGCGGATTAACGAGATTAGCCGCCAGTGGATTGGTGATACCCCACGCAGCGCCAGCATCGACGTAGATCGACGGCCGCAGACCAAGCTCACGCGCGCCCGACCCCAAAGGAATTTCGAGTTCGGCGCGGGTCAGGTAATAGTATTTCCCACCCACAGCATCGTCGATCCACTGATTGCGGTCGGTTGCTTCAACTCCGTTGATAATGGTCTTGCGCAGCACGCGGGGACCAACGCCGCGAATGTCGAAGCCGCGGATTTGCGGCTCACCAAGGAAGAACCGGTCTGTCAGATACACGTCATCGACGGTTGGGTCGTTCGAGCGGCTTGCCAGCGGCTTGATCGCTCCGCCCTCACCGCGAACCGAGAAGATGAAACCGCTACCAACAGACCAGAACTTGGACGCATTGGCAGTGACGCGCGCATATTTGACCGAACCGCCAAGGCCGGCAAAATCCACACCGACGATCACCTGATTGCCGCGCGTCGGGCGCAGGCGGTTATCCAGTGTGTCATAGACCAGCGACGCACCGACGATCGAACTGGTGCGCTTGCCGATGGCATCGCACAAATAGCGGCCTGCCAGCAGGTTGCTGCACTGGCCGTTGATGAAGAACGAATTTTCGTCCAGCGTCACATCGTCGATATTGAACGTGTAACGCCCGATCAGCGACATGAATTCGGTAAGCGGAACACCTACACGCGCCGAGAAGCCCGTTGTCGACTGCTTATAGGTGGTGTTCCGGTTTTGGTTCTGGAAATTGAAGCTGTTCAGATCGCGCCGGTACACGTCCATGCCGAACGAGATGTTCTTGTCGAACAGATAAGGCTCGGTAAAGCTGACCTGCACCGAACGGGTATAGCGCGAATAATCGACCGAGAGGCCAATCGTCTGGCCGCGACCACGGAAGTTGTTCTGCCGGATCGAGCCTTGGAAGATGAAGCTTTCAAGGCTGGAGAAACCGGCCGAAAGCTGCAGTTCGCCGGTGGGCTTTTCCTCGACATTGGCTTCAAGAATGATGCGGTCGGGCGCGCTGCCCGGCTTCTGCTCGATCTCGAACTTTTCCTGGAAGTAGCCGAGCGACTTGATGCGGTTGGTTGAGCGCTTGATCTGGAACGTGTTGAACGCATCACCTTCAGCAATACGGAACTCGCGCCGCACGACCTTGTCCTGCGTCAGCGTGTTGCCGTTCACATCGACGCGTTCGACGTACGTACGCGGCGCTTCTGCGATGCGGAAGGTGACCGACATCGTCAGGTCATCCTTGTTGCGCGCAAAATCAGGGCGAACATCGGCAAAGGCATAGCCGAATGCGCCTGCGGTTTCAGTCAGGCCATCAACCTGATCTTCAACCATCTTGGCGTTGTACCAGTCCCCCGCCTTCATCGGCAGCCGTTCCGCCAGCTTGTCACCGTCAAAGTCACGGAGCTGGCTATCAACCTTCACATCGCCGAACTTGTAGCGATCACCTTCTTCCACCACGTACGTGATGATGAAATCGCGCTTGTCGGGCGTAAGTTCGGCCACGGCGGAGACCACGCGGAAATCGGCATAGCCTTCGGTCAGATAGAACTGGCGCAGCTTCTGCTGGTCAAAAGCAAGGCGGTCAGGGTCGTAGCTGGTGCCAGAGGAAAACAGACGGAAGAAACGCGCCTGCTTGGTCACCATCTGGCCGCGCAGGTCGCCGTCAGAGAACTTCTCGTTGCCGAGGATATTGATCTGGCGGACCTTGGACTTCGGCCCTTCGCTGATCTCGAACACGATGTCGACGCGGTTCTGCTCAAGCATCACCATCTTTGGTTCAACGCTGGCAGCAAAGCGGCCCTGCCGCTTGTACAGCTCGATGATACGCGCGACGTCGGCACGGACTTTGGACCGGGTAAAAATCTGGCGCGCGGCCAGCTTGATCTCCGGCAGGATCTTGTCTTCCTTGAGGCGCTTGTTGCCCTCAAGGATAATGCGGTTGATGACCGGGTTTTCCTTCACCTGGATCACCACATCACCGCTGTTGTTGCGGACGGACACGTCGGCGAACAATTCCGTCGCGTAAAGGTCTTTCAGCGCCTGATCGCCCGTGACCTGAGTATAGGTCTGGCCGGGGCGGAGGCGGATGTAGGACAAGATCGTATCGGGTTCGAGCCGCTGAGAGCCTTGCACCGTTACCGTGCGGATAACATCTCCGGCAGGAGCAGGCGCGGTAGCCGCAGGTTGCTCCACCGGCGCTGCCTGCGCAAACGCAATTTGCGGGACTGCGACAAGCCCGCTGGTAGCGAGCAATGCAGCTCCGAGCGGGGACATCTTGCCTGCCCGTGCCGCGTTCCGTCCAATCATCACCAAGCGCCATCCCGTACTAAGTGGCAGCTGGACGCCCGCAATGAGTATCCAGCCACGGCAAGCAATGCAGCCCTCTGCCCGATGCAACAAGGCCAATCAAGCAAACATTGCCCCGCATTTCTGTGGAAAGACATTCCGTGTACGATTTCGGTCCTACCCCTTCAGGAACCAGAGATCGCGCCCCCGCACGGGCACACGCAATGAAGGTTAACCTCCGAAGATCTTCAGCGATGCCACGTCGTTGATCGTGACAAACAGCATCAGCGCCATGACGAACGCAAGACCGGTGCGGAACGCCCACTCCTGCCCGCGCTGGCCAACCGGTTTCCTGCGCACCGCTTCCGCTGCATAGAAAGCCAGATGGCCACCGTCGAGGACGGGAATTGGCAGGAGGTTAATGAACCCCAAGTTAATCGAGATCAGCGCGACAAAGCCGACAAAGGCCTGCCAGCCGGAAACGAGCTGTTCGCCGGAATATTTAGCGATCTTGATCGGGCCGCCAAGCTCCTTGACCTCACGCTTGCCGGTGATGATCTGGCCAATGCCGTTGACCATCATCGCAATGATGCTGCCGGTCTGCTTCACGCCATCGACTACTGCCTCAACCGGGCCGACGCGTACTACCTCAAAAGACTTCGGACCGATGCCGAGGAAGCCGATCTTCTGGGTATTCCCAAAGCGGTCGCTGAGGTCTTTCACTTCGGCGCGGGCGGCGATTTCCACCTGCCTGCCTTCGCGCAAAACCACCAGATCGAGCGGTTCGCCGGGATTCTGGCCCACTTCGAGCCGAACATCAAGGAACGAATCAATGGCTTTGCCACGGATCGAAACAATGCGGTCACCCAGTTCAACGCCCGCGCGATCGGCAGCGGAGCCGCTCTGGATTTCGCCGACCACGGGCGGAACCACGACTTTGCCATAGCCAAGCGTGAAGCCCGCAAGGATCAGAACCGCAAACAGCAGGTTGGTCATCGGACCAGCCAGCACGATCAGCGAACGCTGCCAAAGCGGCTTGGCCTGAAACGTGCGGTTCCGTTCTTCCGCCGGGAGCGCCAGCCAGTCCGGGCTGGGCTGGCTCGCCGGGTTCATATCGCCCGCAAACTGGACGTAACCACCGAGCGGCAGTGCAGAGAGCTTCCAGCGGGTGCCGCGCTTGTCGGTCCAGCCTGCCAGTTCCTTGCCGAAGCCGATCGAGAAGACATCCGCCTTCACACCGAACCAGCGACCGACGAGGTAGTGGCCAAGCTCGTGGATGAACACGAGCGGCCCCAGCACCAGCACGAAGGCCAGCACGGTGGTGAGAATGCCGGGGCTTTCCAGCGGGGTCATTGGCGCCCAAACTCCATAATCAAGCGCACTCCATCAACTCTCGCGCCCGCACACGTGCCTCGGCATCGATGGCGATAACATCATCAAGGCTGGCTGGAGCGGAAAGCATAGCGCGTGAAAGGACATCTTCAACCGATTGCACGATACGGGTGAACGCAATCTGACCATCAAGGAAGGCGGCGACTGCAATCTCGTTCGCTGCGTTCATCGTGGCAGGTGCGGCCCCGCCCACAATCACGGCCTCGCGCGCCACGCGGGTCGCAGGGAAGCGCAACTCATCGGGGGCGCGGAAGGTCAATTGCCCGATAGCCGCGAGATCGAGCGGCGCGCAGGGTGTGTCCATGCGTGCAGGCCAAGCCAGCGCCGAAGCGATGGGCACGCGCATGTCAGAGGGGCCAAGCTGGGCAAGAGTCGATCCATCCCGGTATTCAACCATCGAATGGACCACCGATTGCGGGTGGACGATGATCCTCAGCCGCTCAACGCCCACCGGGAACAGATGATAGGCCTCGATGAACTCGAGGCCCTTGTTCATCATCGTGGCCGAATCGACGCTGATCTTTGCGCCCATCGACCAGTTGGGATGCTTCACCGCTTCGGCCGGGGTGGCGGCATGTAGCTGGTCCAGCGTCCATTCCCGGAACGGACCACCGCTTGCCGTCAGCGTGATCGTGCGGACGTGTGCCGGATCATTTCCGGCAAGGCATTGGAAAATCGCATTGTGTTCGGAATCGACGGGCAGCAGCGTGGCGCCATGGCGGGCAACGGCGGCGGTCATCACATCGCCTGCGGAAACCAGCGCTTCCTTGTTCGCGAGCGCGATCACACCGCCCTGTTCTATGGCGGCCATGGTCGGCGCAAGGCCCGCGCAGCCGACGATGGCGGCGACGGTCAAATCAGCCCCGCGCGCAGCGGCCTCGACCAGCGCACCCGGACCGGCAGCGGCGTGGATATTGGTGCCTGAAATGGCTTCGCGAAGTTCCGCGAACGCGGATACATCAGCGACGACTGCCACTTCTGCACCGAATTCCCGCGCCAGCTTTGCAAGACCAGTTGCATCGGCATTGGCGGTGAGTGCCACGACACGCCATTCATCACGGTTGCGGCGGATGAGGTCGAGCGTGGATGCGCCGATCGAACCGGTCGCGCCAAGAATGGAAATTGTGCGCGCCATGCTTCAACCCGCCGCCTGTGACGCAGCCCAGACGGTGCCAACGATGATCGCCACCGGGAGCAAACCGTCGAGCCTGTCAAACAAGCCCCCGTGGCCGGGGATCAGCCGCGAGGAATCCTTCACCCCCGCGCGCCGCTTGAGCCAGGATTCGTAGAAATCACCCGCCTGCGCGAAAACGGCCAGCACAGCGCCCGAAATGGCGGCCACCGCAAGATCAGTCGCACGGAATGCGGCTGCAACGCTCGGACCAGTTGGGCCAAGGCTCGATTCAAGGTAATTTGCCCCCAGCACGCAAACGCCCGCCCAAATCCCCGCAGCTGCCATCCCTCCGAGCAACCCCGACCATGTCTTCGAAGGGCTGATCTTCGGCGCAATCTTCGGCCCGCCCAGCGACCGTCCGGTGAAATAGGCCCCGGTGTCGGTGAAAATCACCAGGCCCAACACCACCAGCATCATCACATCAGGCATCACCGCCAGTGCAAGCCCGGCCCAACCGATATAGATTGCACCTGCAATCACCATCGGCCCAAGCCGCGCCGGGCTGTCAGCAATCTTGCTTACCAGCAGGACGTATTCGACGAACACCCCGAACGCCACTGCCGCCACGAACAGGTCGAGCACCAGCCCACCGGCCCAGAACGCTGCACCTGCAATAGCCAGCATGACCACCGCCGATGCAACCCGCACGGGCAGATCCGCATTCTTGCGCTGAACTGCCTCTAACGGCACCGAGACGGGATCAACGTCCACCAAAACGCCTCTCGCGCGCGCCAAACTGGTCCAGCGCCTCACGCAAATGCGCCGCAGTGAAATCGGGCCAGAGCACGTCGGTAAACCACATCTCGGCATAGGCCGCCTGCCACAGCAGGAAGTTCGACAGGCGCACTTCGCCCGACGTACGGATCAGCAGATCGAGCGGCGGAAGACTGGCGGTATCGAGTTCCGCTTCGATTGCTTCCGGCGTGATCGGGCCTTTGGCCGCAGCCTTGGCCGCAGCACGTGCGATTTCCTGCTGCGAACCGTAGTTCAGGGCGATGGCCACGGTGGTGCCAGTGTTGTGCGCGGTGCGCGCCATCGCGTCTTCGATCATGCCGACGATATCGGGCGCAAGCACCTGATAATCGCCGATGATCTGCAAACGAACGTTGTTCGCCACGAACTCATCCAGGTCGTTGCGGATGAATGTGCGCAGCATACCCATCAGGTCTGCAATCTCGTCTGCCGGTCGCTTCCAGTTTTCAGACGAGAACGCATAGAGCGTCAGTGCCTCCAGCCCCATGTCGCGGGCGGCGCGGGCGATTTCGCGCACTGTATCAACGCCGCGCTTATGACCGAAGGCGCGCGGCATCATGCGCTTCTTGGCCCAACGTCCGTTGCCATCCATGATGATGGCAACATGCCGTGCACCGCAGACCGCGCCATCGCCATTCGAGGCCGTAACGGCGGTCACTTGCCGAGGATTTCCTTTTCCTTGGCCGTGGCTGCATCGTCAGCCTGCTTCACGATTTCGTCGGTAAGCTTCTGCAGGTCGGTCTCGGCGCGCTTGCGTTCGTCCTCCGAGATTTCCTTCTTGTTCTCATCAGCCTTGAGCGCGTCCATGCCATCGCGGCGCACGTTGCGGATCGCGATGCGGGCATTTTCCGCATACTTGCTGGCAAGCTTGGCAAGCTCCTTGCGGCGCTCCTCGGTCAAGTCCGGGATCGGCAGGCGCAGCGTCTGGCCATCGCTGATCGGGTTGAGGCCCAAACCGGCCGAGCGGATTGCCTTTTCCACCGGTGTGACGTTTGACTTGTCCCACACCTGCACTGAAAGCATACGCGGCTCGGGCGCAGAGACGCTGGCAACCTGCGAAAGTGGCATGTGGCTGCCATAGACCTCGACCGTCACCGGATCGAGCAGCGCGGTGTTGGCGCGGCCGGTGCGCAGGCCGGACAGATCGCTCTTGAGCGATTCCACGGCGCCTTTCATGCGGCGCTCCAGATCCACCTTGTCGTACTTGGCCATGTCAGGCGTCCTTCTTCACAATGGTCTGCGTTCCCCCGCCCGACAGCACAAGGGCAAGATTGCCCTGCTCGCGGATCGAGAAGACGACGATCGGGATGTTGTTATCACGACACAGCGCCACCGCGCTTGCATCCATGACTTTCAGATTTTGCGCCAAGACCGTGTCGTAATCCACGGTGTCGTAACGCTTTGCCGAGGCATCCTTCTTGGGGTCGGCATCATAGACGCCGTCCACACTGGTGCCCTTGAGCAGCGCATCGCAGCGCATTTCAGCCGCGCGCAAGGCAGCACCGGAATCGGTGGTGAAATAGGGTGCGCCTACACCGGCGGCAAAGATCACAATGCGGCCTTTTTCCAGATGCCGTTCGGCGCGGCGACGGATCACCGGTTCGCACACCTGATCCATCTGCACGGCTGACTGCACGCGCGTCGGCACGCCAAGCTGTTCGAGCGCGTTCTGCATGGCCAGCGCGTTCATCACCGTGGCCAGCATTCCCATGTAATCCGCCTGCGCACGGTCCATGCCCTTGGCGGCTCCCGCCATGCCGCGGAAAATGTTGCCCCCGCCGATCACCAGACAAATCTGTAAACCGCTGTCGCGCGCGTCCTTCACCTCCTGGGCAAGGCGGGCGACATAATCGGTATCAATGCCGAACTGCTGCTCCCCCATCAGCACTTCGCCCGAAAGCTTCAGGAGGATGCGCTTGTAGGATGGGACGCTCATGGGCTGGATGCACTCGTACCGGAGATTGAATGGCGGCCCTTATAACCCTGTGATGGGCCGTGCCAAGGGCGCAGACGCAACAATCCCCGCACTGGCAATCCCTTTGCGGAACCGCCCTTGCGGGGACCGTTACTTGCAGACTCACTTGATGCCGGCAGCAGCAGCCACTTCGGCAGCGAAGTCGGTCTCTTCCTTCTCGATGCCTTCGCCGAGCTGGAAGCGGACGTAGTCCACCAACACGATCTTGGCGCCAGCTTCCTTGCCGGCAGCATCGACGACCTGCTGGATGGTCGACTTGTTGTCCATCACGAATATCTGCGAAAGCAGCGCGTTTTCCTTGGCATACTTGGCGACGGCACCGTCAACCATCTTGGCCTGGACTTCGGCGGGCTTGCCGCTTTCAGCAGCCTTTTCCGCAGCGACCTTGCGTTCACGCGCGATCAGTTCGGCATCGAGACCTTCGGCATTCAGCGCCTGCGGGAAAGCCGCTGCGATGTGCATGGCGATCTGTTTGCCGAGAGCTTCGAGCTTGTCAGCCGCAGCTTCGGATTCGAGCGCGACGAGCACGCCGATCTTGCCGAGGTTCGGGGCAGCAGCGTTGTGCATATAAGGCACGACAACACCATTCGTGACGCCCACGTGCTTGATGCGGCGCAACTGCTGGTTTTCACCGATGGTGGCGACGTTGTTGGTCAGCTTGTCCGACACGGTGCCGCCATCAGGATAGGCAGCAGCCTTGAGCGCTTCGACGTCGGTCACGCCGGCGTTCAGCGCAACTTCCGTGGCCTTGCGGACGAAGTCCTGGAACTGCTCGTTCTTGGCAACGAAATCGGTTTCCGAGTTCACTTCAACGGCAACGCCCTTGGTCCCCGAAACGGCAACGCCGACAAGGCCTTCAGCCGCAGTGCGGCTCGACTTCTTGGCGGCAGCGGCAAGGCCCTTGGCGCGCAGTGCGTCAACCGCAGCTTCGAAATCGCCATTGGCTTCGTCGAGAGCCTTCTTGCAGTCCATCATGCCGGCGCCGGTGCGCTCGCGCAGGTTCTTCACGTCAGCGGCAGTATAAGCCATCGCGTTGATCCTTTAATCTTGAATATAGGGAAGGCCGCAGCACTGCCGCGGCCCGTAAATCACATCCGGGACAGTTCGGTGACGGCCCGCCATTTCAGAAGGGCCGTCACGCGAAAAACCGGATCAGCCTTCTACGGCTACTTCCGCTATCGGCTCGTCCATCGCACCCAGGTCAGCACCCGAAGCGATAGCAGCTTCACGGCCACCCTTGGTCGCAGCCGCAGCCACAGCTTCACAGTACAGGCGGATGGCGCGGCTTGCGTCATCGTTTGCCGGAACCGGGAACGCGATGCCATCGGGCGAAACGTTCGAATCGAGGATGGCAACGACCGGAATGCCCAGAACGTTGGCTTCCTTGATCGCCAGCTCTTCCTTGTTGGCGTCGATCACGAACATCACGTCCGGGATACCGCCCATGTCGCGGATGCCGCCGAGCGAAAGTTCAAGCTTGTCACGCTCGCGCGTCAGTTGGAGAACTTCCTTCTTGGTCAGGCCTGCTGTGTCACCGGCAAGCTGCTCTTCCAGCGCCTTGAAACGCTTGATCGAGCCCGAAATGGTCTTCCAGTTGGTGAGCATACCACCCAGCCAGCGGTGGTTGACGAAGTGCTGGCCCGAAGCGCGCGCGGCCTGTGCGATCGGCTCCTGCGCCTGACGCTTGGTGCCAACGAACAGAACCTTGCCGCCTGCCTGAACGGTAGCCGAGATGAACTCGAGCGCGCGGGCGAAAAGCGGAACCGACTGCGACAGGTCAAGGATGTGGATGCCGTTGCGGGCGCCGAAGATATACGGCTTCATCCGCGGATTCCAACGGTGGGTCTGGTGGCCGAAGTGGGCCCCTGCTTCGATAAGCTGATGCATCGTGACGACAGGTGCCGCCATAGGTAATTCCTTTCCGGTTGTGCCTCCGGGAAGCTGGAACCGCTGCGGAGATCCCGCTGTCGGCACCGGTGAGAGCGCTTCCCGTGTGGATTGCCGCGTTCGTCTGCGAGCACAATGCCCGCAAAACTCTTCGGCGGAGCGGCCCTTAGTGCAGGATTTCGAGAAAATCCAGCGCGGATTTACCGCCATTCTCGGCCGATTTCCGATCAAAAGCAGAACAGACGCGCAAAGCCGCGAGATTTCCGCTTGACGGGATGGAACAAAAAGGGAACATTAGCTCCATAACCGAATCAGTCCTCGGACCGACAAGGAACAATAACGCAATTCACAGGTTTTCCACAGGTCTTTCCTGAACCGTCAAAGCGCGGGCAGGATCACAAAGCTCAAGGATTCGCACCATGCTTGCACTGGTTTGCTCAGCCCTGTTTGCTGCCACGGCGGCATTTGCAGCCATCTCTGTTTTTGTGACGATGCACGGGCGCACAGGGCAAATCAGGGCGCTGCTGGCTGAATATCGCGCGCTGCAGCGTGACCGCGAATTTCTTGTGCAGGTCACCAGTCACGGATCGCCCGCCCCGCGCGGCGTTGCACTGGCGCAACCGCGCCGCGTGAACCACCGGAAGAATCGCTCAGTGGTCGAAGCAGCGCGCTCTACGCAGCCGCTGCGCGCTGCCGCTTGACCTTGGCATAGCGCAACACGCTCACTGGAATTGAGAGCAAGTAGACTACGGAAATCCCTGAGAGCGTAAGCCACGGTTCAGTCAGCAGTGCTGCGATCAGCAATCCCACCAGTGCCATCAGTTCAAGTCGTACGTTGCGGCGTGGCCGGATTGCAGACCAGCCAAGTGTGGCAAGGTTCGAGATCATCAGGAACGCGATCAGGACCAGCCAAGGACCGACGAGCAGCGGTTCACGGAACACCGGGTTGTCGGTCGCGATCCAGAGGTAGAGTGGCAGGAACGCCAGCCCTGCCCCGACTGGTGCAGGCACACCCGTCAGGAACCCGGCAGACTTGTGCGGCTGCTCTTCCAAATCAATGCGCGCGTTGAACCGCGCCAGGCGCAAGGCACAGGCGATCGCCACCGCAAGCGCCGCAAACCAGCCAACACGTGGCGCTTCCTGCAAGGACCACAGGAAGATTATCAGCGCGGGGGCAACGCCAAAGGACACGTTGTCGGCCAGACTGTCGAGTTCCGCACCAAAGCGCGATTGCGCCTTGAGCAGGCGGGCGATGCGCCCATCGATGCCGTCCAGCAGTCCAGCAATGATCACGGCGGCAACCGCCTTTCGCCAGTCCACGGCAACTTGCATCGGATCTGTGCCCGATGCAGCCGTCACGGCAAAACGGATGCCCGTCAGCCCGGAACAGAGCGCGGCAGTGGTAATTGCATTGGGCGTCATTGCCCGCAAGGTCAGGCCCCCGGGAAGGCGTCCGCGTCGCTGGCCCGTGCCTTCGCCATCATCGATCACTGGCTAACGCCCTCAAGCATCGGAGCATCGCCGATTTCGGCAAGGATCGTCTCACCCGCGACCGTCTTTTGGCCCATCAGTACCTTGGGTTCTGTGCCCGCCGGAAGATAGACATCGACGCGACTGCCAAAGCGGATCAGGCCCACACGCTGCCCGACAGCGACGATGTCGCCGCCTTTGACGAACGGAACGATGCGACGCGCGACAAGCCCTGCAATCTGGGTAAATCCGATCTGCACGCCATCGCCCCGCTCGACGAGGAAGTGCTGGCGTTCATTCTCCTCGCTGGCCTTGTCGAGATCAGCGTTGAGGAACTTGCCCGGAATATATACCACGCGGCGGATCGTGCCTGCCACGGGCGAGCGGTTGATGTGCACGTCAAACACCGACATGAAGATCGAGACGCGTGTGACCGGCTCAGAGTTCATGCCGCGCACACCGCTACCGTCATCGGCGCAAAGCTCACGCGGGGGCGGGACTTTCTGGATCAGCGTGATCAGACCATCTGCGGGGGCGACTACAAAGCGATCATCGCGCGGCGTTACGCGCACAGGATCCCGGAAGAAGGCCAAGATGCCTAGCGTCAGGAACGCCAGCGGCCAGGCAATGGTCTCCCACGCCATGAACGCAGCGCCTGCGCAGACGGCAGCAGAGATCAGGCCAAACTTGCGCCCTTCGGGATGAATGGATGGCCAAGACCACCCGGCGGTACCGCGACCGCGGTTATCGAGAATTTCACCGGACATTCCCCTCATCTAGGGACTGCGCGCGCGCGCGACAAGCAAAGTCGCCCTGTTCTACCCCACTGTTGCGGTGAGTGGCGGCATGACACGAGCGAGAAACGCAATGACCGCAGCGTTGAACTGATCATTGCGGTCTCCCGCCACCATATGACCTGCCCCGCCGATGTCGACGACCTCAAGCTTTTGAAGGCGCGCAGAAAGATCGGCAACGCCCACATCGGTCACGATATCGGACTTCATCCCGCGAACCAGCAAAGTTGGCACGCGCGCAGTCCATGCTGCCTCATCCAGCAGCGCATCGATAGCCCCATGATCGCGCCCGCTGCTCAAAAACTTTGGGTCCCAGTGCCAGTGAAAGCGCCCATCATCCCCCAGTCGCAAATTTTTGCGAAGCCCGTCGAGCCGCGCAGGACGCGGGCGATCAGGATAGTAGGCCGCAATCGCATCCGCCGCTTCCTCCAAGGATGCAAAGCCTTCTGGATTGGCCGACATGAAGCCGATGATCCGCTTCACCCCTTTTTCCGAAAGACGGGCCACCACATCGACCAGCACAATAGCATCAGGCTCTGTGCCATGGCTCGCTGCGGCCATTGCGGACAGCCCACCGAGCGAAGCCCCGACAAAGGCAAAACGCTTCCCTCCGAGTTCGCGCAAAAGTGCAAGGTCAGCGGCGCGTCTGCGAAAGGAATAGTCGCCGCCAGGCTCCCAGTCGCTCTCGCCGTGGCCGAGCAAATCGTAGTTGATCACATGATAGCCTGCTGCGGCCAGTTCATGCCCCGCGCGGTCCCAACTATGCCGCGTCTGCCCGCCACCGTGCCCCAGCACAACCATCGGCGCGCCACGTCCACCCAGTTCATCAGCTACGATGTACAGGCCGCCATCAACCGAAATACGGATCGTCGTCATACTGCACAAAGTTGCGCAGCAAGCTTGCACTTGCAAGCGAGTTTAATTGGTCATTTAAAAAAACAGCGGTGGTGGACAGGGCTGGATTCGAACCAGCGTACGCTCTCGCGGGCAGATTTACAGTCTGCTGCCATTAACCACTCGGCCACCTGTCCACACCAG
>NZ_NCII01000032.1:14492-44777 GCF_002256775.1 Novosphingobium sp. 17-62-19
GAAAAGAAAGCCGGATTTGTTGGTCCCCGAAGAGACCGTCCGGCCGAGAGGCGGTCCCTTTGGCGAAGCGGCACTTGCCTGTCAATGGGCAGGCTGGCAAACGCGGCACGAAATTTCATCGCTTCCACGAAAAGGTGCCTCCATGCCCCGTCAAGATGATCAACCCAAAGGCCGCTCACTGCGCGGTCGTGCTGGCCGCAACAAGGGCGGGCGTGGTTCCGGGCGGGGTAGCGCGGGCGCCATACGCCTCTGGGGCCGCCACGCAATCGAGGCGGCCCTTACAAATCCGAATCGCGATGCAAAGAAGCTGTGGGGCACGCGTGAGGCGATTCAGGAAATGCTCGACGCGCACGATGCTGAATTGCCGGCGTCATTGCCGGTGGAATATGCGCAGGCCGCTGATCTCGGCAGACTCGTCGCCAAGGACTCGCCGCACCAGGGCTTGGTGCTCGATTGCGCCCCGCTTGATGATGTCGCGCTTGATGACATGCTCGACGAATCGGAAGGCCGCACCATCGTCGTGCTCGATTCGGTAACCGATCCGCACAATGTCGGCGCAATCCTCCGTTCGTGCGCGGCCTTCAACGTTGCTGCGCTCGTTACGCAGGATCGCCACTCCCCGCCAGAATCGGGGACTCTTGCCAAATCCGCTTCCGGGGCGCTGGAGATCGTACCGTGGGTGCGCGTGGTCAATCTTGCCCGTGCGCTCGAACGCATGAGCGAAGAAGGCTACTGGCGTATCGGTCTGGATGGCGATGGGAAGGCCGTGTTCCCCTCCGCCCTGCCGTCTGGCCCTGTTGCACTGGTGCTGGGCGCTGAAGGCGAAGGCTTGCGCCACAATGTTGCACAGCATTGCGATGCCATCGCACGCCTGCCCATTGCCTCGGCTATCGAAAGCCTTAACGTCTCGAACGCGGCCGCTATCGCGCTCTATGCGCTGGCCACGCGCGAAGGCTAGGCCGATGTGGGAGGGGAACATGAACCGTTCGGTCAAAGTTGGCGCGGCACTTGCTGTCTTGTTGCTGCTGGCCGGATGCCTGCTGCTGCCGGGCAAATTCACATCGGACATCACCTTGCGCAAGGATGGTACGTTCAGCTTTGCCTACAAGGGGGACATCCACGTCCTCGCCCTGTCGAAACTCGCCGCCGATGAGCGCGCGCGCAAGAACGCCAGCGCCGAGTTCGAACCTTCCACATGCTACAGCGACGAAACCGGCGACGAGCGTGATTGCACTTCGGACGAACTGACCGAACAGAAGGCCGTCTGGGAAGAGGACCTTGCCGCCAGCAAGGCTGCTGCCGAAGAGAAGAAAAAGTCCGACGAGCAAATGATGAAGACGATGCTCGGCGGCATTGATCCGGCTGACCCGCGCGCTGCACAGGAATTCGCAGAGCGCCTGCGCCGCCAGAAGGGCTGGAAGTCTGTCGTAGACAAGGGTGATGGCCGTTTCGAGGTAGACTATGCGATCACCGGTCGACTCGACCATGACTTCAGCTTTCCTACGGTGGAAAAGCTGCCAATGATCACCCCGTTCGTGACAATGATCCGCCGCGCCGATGGCGGCGTGCGAATTGATGCTCCCGCTTTCACTTCTGCTGCTGCCGGAGCGCCGTTCATGGGTATGGCGGCGGCCGTGGCCGATGACAAAAGCGAAAAAGCGGGGGGAGACGGTATGCCTGTGCTTGATGGCGTGCTGTCACTGACTACCGACGGTGAGATTCTTGCCAATAACACCGACGAAGGCCCAGCCACGGGGCCGACCGGCAAGACCCTTCAGTGGAAGGTGAATGTGCGCAACAAGGAAGCGCCAACGGCTTTGGTTCGCATCAACCCCTGACCCGCGGCACACGGCAAACAAAACGCCGCGCCGGTCTCTATGACCAGCGCGGCGTTTTGTTTTCTGTCCTCAGGCACGATGCACCTGAGCAGATACCATCAGTTAACAGCGTCCTTCAGGCCTTTGCCAGCCTTGAACTTGGGCTGCGACGAAGCCTTGATCGACATGGGTTCGCCCGTACGCGGGTTACGGCCCGTCGATGCCTTGCGCTTGGCAACAGAGAAAGTGCCGAAGCCGACCAAGCGTACTTCATCACCCTTTGCCAGTGCACCAGAGATAGACTCAAAAACCGCTTCAACGGCTTTGATGGCATCGCTCTTTGACAGGCCACTGACATCGGCAACTGCGCCGATCAGATCGTTCTTGTTCATTGCGGAAACCCCCTAAGTCTTTTTCTCTGGAAAGTTCGGGATTGAATCGCCTTTTGCGTGGCACGAAAGAGAGCGGAGAAACAATCCGCTGTCAAAGGCAAAAGCGAAGAGTTCGGCCCGTTTTGCCCGCAAATCCGGTGGTTTGGTCGATGCAACCATACCTCGCGCAATTTCCTTGCGCGAGGCTTTCGGTCAATTGTTCGTCAATGTGCAGTCGTCGAAGGCATCTGCCCTGCTGCCGCCGGCCCTGGCTGTGAGGCAAGATCATCCGCCTCAGTCCATTCGATTGCCTGCGGAACACTAGTCAGCGCGCGTGCCAGAACCTCGTCAACATGGCTTACAGGTATGATTTCCATACCTTCCTTGATGTTCGCTGGTATCTCGATGAGATCCTTGCGGTTCTCTTCGGGGATCAGCACCGTTTTGATACCACCGCGCAGAGCAGCCAGCAGCTTTTCCTTCAAGCCACCAATCGCCAGCACGCGCCCGCGCAGCGTAACCTCGCCGGTCATCGCCACATCGGCCCGTACCGGAATGCCGGTGAGCGTCGAAACCATGGCCGTCACCATGCCGATGCCCGCGCTTGGTCCATCTTTGGGCACTGCGCCTTCGGGCAAGTGAATGTGCAGGTCCTTGCGGTTGAAGATCGACGGCTTGATGCCATAGGCCGGGCTGCGCGCCTTGACGAAACTGAACGCCATCTGGACGCTCTCGCTCATCACTTCACCCAGCTTTCCGGTGGTGCGCGCCGCGCCCTTGCCGGGAACAGTCACGCTTTCGATCGTCAGCAATTCGCCGCCGACTTCGGTCCAGGCAAGCCCAGTCACCGCGCCGACCTGATTTTCCTCATCCGACACACCATGGCGGAATTTGCGAACACCAGCAAAGTCAGACAGGTTTTCAGGCGTAACGGTAACGCTCTTGGCCTTGCCTTCAAGGATCTGACGAAGCGACTTTCGCGCAAGACGTGCAATCTCGCGCTCCAGCGTGCGGACGCCAGCCTCGCGAGTATAGTAGCGGATCAGATCGCGCAGCGCTTCTGTTTCAAGCGTGAACTCACCCTTTTTCAGCCCGTGTGCTTCCACCTGCTTTGCGATGAGGTGGCGCTCTGCAATCTCGACCTTCTCGTCCTCGGTGTATCCCTCCAGCCGAATGATCTCCATACGATCAAGCAAAGCTTGCGGCAGGTTCAAACTGTTTGCCGTGCAAACGAACATCACGTCGGAAAGGTCGAAATCCAGTTCCAGATAGTGATCCTGGAACTTCGCGTTCTGTTCAGGATCAAGCACTTCAAGCAGGGCCGACGCCGGATCGCCGCGGAAATCCTGCCCCAACTTGTCGATCTCATCGAGCAGGAACAGCGGGTTGGCCGTGCCAGCTTTCTTCAGGTTGGTCACGATCTTGCCCGGCAGTGAGCCGATGTAAGTGCGGCGATGCCCGCGGATCTCGGCCTCGTCGCGCACACCGCCCAACGACTGGCGCACAAACTGGCGGCCAGTTGCCTTGGCAATCGATTTGCCGAGCGAGGTCTTGCCCACGCCCGGAGGGCCTACGAGGCACAGGATAGGCCCCTTCAGCTTGTTAGTGCGCGCCTGCACCGCCAGATACTCGATGATCCGGTCCTTGACCTTGTCGAGCGCATAGTGATCGGCGTCCAGCACGGCTTGTGCGGCCGGAATATCCTTTTTCAGCTTGCTGCGCTTGCCCCACGGCAGACCCAGCAAAACGTCGAGGTAGTTGCGGATGACAGTCGCCTCGGCGCTCATCGGCTGCATCGTCTTGAGCTTTTTCAGCTCTGCCTGCGCCTTGGCCTTGGCTTCCTTTGAAAGCTTGAGCTTGTCGATCTTGTCCTGCAGTTCGGCCAGTTCGTTGGCTTCCTCGCCATCGCCGCCGCCCAGTTCAGACTGGATCGCCTTCATCTGTTCGTTGAGGTAATATTCGCGCTGAGTCTTTTCCATCTGGCGCTTCACGCGGCCACGGATCTTGCGCTCCACCTGCAGCACGCCCAGTTCGCCCTCCATGAAAGACAGCACCATTTCGAGCCGCTTCATCGGATCGGCTTCGGTCAGCACGGCCTGCTTGTCGCCCACCTTGGCGGCAATATTCGCAGCAACGGAATCCGCCAGCTTTCCAGCGTCTTCGATATCGCCCAACTGGCCACCGGCATCCTGCGGCAGCTTCTTTGAAAGCTTGGCATATTCGGCGAACTGATCGACCACTGTGCGCATCATGCCGGAAATTTCGGTGCCGGTAACAACTACCGGCTCCTGCGCTTCAACTTGCGCCACCAACATTGGGCCGTTGCCGGTCGTTTCCTCACGCAAGCCTTCCAGCACCGCGCGGTCGCGTCCTTCGACCAGCACCCGCACGGTGCCATCGGGCAGTTTGAGCAGTTGCAACACGCTGGCGATCACGCCGGTATCGTAAAGATCGTCCCTGTCCGGGTCGTCACACCCCGGATCAAGCTGGGCGAGCAGAAAAATGTCCTTGTTGCCCGCCATCGCGGATTCGAGCGCAGCCACGGATTTCTCGCGCCCGACGAACAGCGGCACGACCATACCGGGGAATACCACGATATCGCGGAGGGGAAGCAGAGGATAAAGATTCATTGGCACTTCGTTTCCGTCCTGCCGGGCACGCCGCCCAGCGCTTTCTAGGAATATGGGGACCACATCCCCGCGTCGCAATGCCTTTTGCCACTTCGGCTGTGGATCACGCGGCGCAAAGTGCGCCTTGATACGCTGCAAGAACCGTAAACCGGATATTAGGTATGTTCCCTCATGCAGGATTTGGGATAGCCAGGATCGCGCGCCAGAATGCTGAGAACACGGACAACGCTGGTCGTAGGCGCGGGGGCCAGCATGGAGCTGCAGTTCCCCTCGAATGCCGAACTGCTGGCGCGTATAATTCAAGGCTATGACTTCAAGCGCGCCGGGTCCGAAACGTCCACGCGCGATGGCCAGCTCCTGCTGCGAAATATCTACAAGCTGGCCGAACGTTCAAACAAGCCGGTCGAAGAAGTCGCCGCTGCGGCTGAACGCCTGCGCAATGCCTGCCGCCTGGGCCGCTCCATCGACAGCGTTCTGGAGCAGTATGATCACGATCCGCTGGTTCTGGCCTGTGGCAAGCTCGCCATCGCCTTTTTCATGGGGCAAGCAGAATCCCGCTCAAGTCTGAAAGATGTGCCCCGCGTGCCCGGTGAACTGCCGTTGCAAGGCAAGGTTGCCGAACACTGGATCTATCAGCTCGGCCAGCTCATCACGTCGGGCGTTCCGCGCAGCCGCATCGGCCAAACGCTCGAACAGATTACCATCGTCAATTTCAACTATGACCGTTCGGTCGAACACTTCCTGCCCTACGCACTGGTCATGGCCTACGGCATTGAGCTGAAAGAGGCGCAGGACGTCATCGCCGACAAGCTTGATGTCATTCATCCGCATGGCATGATCGGCCGTTTGCCCTGGCAGAAGGGTGAAGCACCGCAGGCCGAATGGGGCGCTGAACAGCCGTGGAACCTCCACGCCATTGCCGCGCAACTCAAGTCGTTGGCTGAGCGCAGTGCTGACCGCAACGCCGTGCGTGATCTGCGGCTTGCCGTGGCCAGTGCCAAACGGCTCGTGTTCCTCGGCTTCGGTTTTCAACCGCAGAACGTTGATCTGCTGTTCGAGAACTCGCTGTCGCACAATCCCGAAGTGCTGGTTTCCACCTACGGCATGAGTCCCGGCAACGCCGCAACCATCGCCTTGATGCTGCGCCGCCTTGCTGGCCTGGAAAATGCAGACCAGTTGATGATCTCCCCACACAAGGCGTGGGAAGTTCTGCGCGACTATTCTTTGCTACTGGAAAGTTAGAGCGTTGCCGGAAGCGGCTGCACCACAGGCTCGGAAATGAACACTGGTCCCGGCTGCGCAACTGGCGCAACTTCCGGTGCAGGCGCAGGTTCAGCCATCACCGGCGGCGGGGTCGGCGTCAGCGCTGGCAGCACCACGGTGCCTTCCTGCTGGTAGTCCGCCTTGCCCTTCAATGCGTCAATCTCAGCCTGCCGCGTCTTCAGGTAAAGCTCGCGATAGCTGGCATAAGGGTTCGATTCCTCACGAATCCGCTTGAACAGCGCATCATTTTCCACCCGCTCGTCAAGCGACCGAATGACAAAGCTGCTGGTGACATAGGCCGGATGCTGCAACGGCCCGCCCACGGCGAACGGCAGCAGAAAGCGGTCAAGCGTCAGCCCCACCACATCGCGCAACGTCGTGGGTCCAACCAGCGGCAGGAACATGTACGGCCCAGTCCCAATGCCATGGTAGCCCATCGTATAGGCAAAGCCATTGCGTCGGTACGGCAGATTGAAAGGCTTGGCCTTGGCCACATCGATCAGCCCGCCAATACCAACCGTGGAGTTGAGCGCAAAGCGGCCGACAGTCTCGGCGGCCTTTCCGGGCTTCAATTGCAGGATAAAATTCAGCGCTACGATTGGCTCTGTCAGGTTGCGCAGGACATTGCGCAACCCTGTGCGGACCGGCTTTGGCAGCGCTTTTTGATACACCATTGCGATGGGCGCGATCACCGCGTCATCGACCGCCTGCACTGCCTCATAGGAGATCTCGTTGACCGCCTGCATTGGGTCCACTTTGGGTGTGCGCTCACCCGATACGACAATGGCGGTCTCTTCCTGCTCAATCTGGTCGAGCGAGGGAAGCGGCTCAGATCCAGCTGTGCCAAAGTTTACCCTTGGCAATACCACTGGCGTTGTCGGCCCATCTATAGGTTCGGATGGCCCCTGATCCGGCACCGTTACTGCTGTATCGCCAGCGGTCGAAGCGTCCTGCGCCTGAACTGCCCCTGCAATGTCAGCTGGCACCACATCGGGCACGGCGAGCAGGGCAGCGCTGGCAAGCAAAGTTACGCTCAAACGAAATTTCCTGTCCGATACATCGAATTGACTTGCGACCCTTTCAGGGTAGCAATGGCGGTAGCATCGCCGTTTCGCAATCCGTTCATGGCCAAAACCTGAACGGAATCAAGCGTGACCGGTCAGAACGGCAGCTTGAAGCCCGGCGGGATGCCTGCGGCCATCTGCACCTTCTGCATTTCCTCAGCCGCTGCCGCATCGGCCTTGCCACGCGCATCGTTGAAGGCCGCTGCAACGAGATCTTCCAGAATGCCCTTTTCCGAAGCGACCAGCAGGCTGTCATCAATGCTGACGCCGATCACGCGACCCTTGGCAGTGGCGCGGATCTTCACCAAACCGCCACCAGCCGCGCCTTCGATCTCGATATTGTCGAGCGTTGCTTGCGCGTCTTCCATTTGCTTCTGGATGGTCTGCGCCGCCTTCTGTGCGGCCTGGATCATCTCTTCCATCGACTTCATGCGCGTTTGCTCCAGGGTCTCTTTTCGTGCTCTCGCGAGCTGTCTTCGTTCTCGATCTTGGCCCCCGGAAAGGCTTCCAGGGCAGCCCTGACCAAGGGATGTTCCATCAATTCAGCTTGGGCAGCCGCTACTTTCGCAGCCTTGGCTTCTTCAAGAGTGGGCAGAGCATCACCCTCACCCCGCTCGATTATCCAAGCCTCACCAGTCACATGATTCAACGCACGCCGGATATCGGGCACCGGGTCTCCCGGCAAGCCCGGAGCAAGCTGGTAACGCAGCAACCCGCGCTGGAGTTCCACAACCCGCACGCCCAATCGCATGGTCGATCCTACCAGCGGCGAGACATGCTCAACCTGTTCCACTAGCGCTTCCCAATCAGCGCTCGCCAAAACCGGCTCAGGGGCATGTGCGGTGGGAGCAACTGCTCCGCCATCGCCCATCGGCGCGGTCATCGCCGGACGCGATGCCAGTTCTTCCAGTTTCTTCAGCAACCCGCCCGGATCAGGCATATCGGCCGCGTGCATCACTCGCAGCAGCGCCATCTGCGCCGCAACAAGCGGATCGGGGGCGCCCTTCACTTCTTCATAACCCTTGAGCAGAAGCTGCCACAGCCGATGCAATTGGCCTGCACTCAACACCTTGGCCCAGGCCTCTAGCGCCTCACGCTCCTCAGTGGAGCGAATGTCCGGGCCGACCCCGCCGATCTGCGTCACCGTCACCCGATGGACAACGTCCATCTGCGCGCGCATCATGGCAATCGGTTCAATTCCCAGCGAATATTGCTGCGCCACTTCTGACAGCACCACATCGCCCTTGCCCGAAAGCACGGCCTCAAGCAGGCGACGCTGCATGGTCTTGTCGGCAAGGCCCAACATCTGGCGGACCTGCTCGGCAGAAACGCGGGTCTTGCCGTCCTCGCTGCCCACAAGATCGGCGTGGCTAATCGCCTGGTCGAGGATCGACAGGCCATCGCGCACCGAGCCTTCGGCAGCAGCGGCGACCATTGCCAGCGCCTCATCCTCGGCCTCGACGCCTTCCTTGCCGCAGATCATGCCAAAGTGCTTGGCAAGCAGCGGCGCCGGAATGCGCTTCAAGTCAAAACGCTGACAGCGCGACAGCACCGTGACCGGCAGCTTGTCGACCTCAGTCGTCGCAAACAGGAACTTCACATGCGCAGGCGGTTCCTCAAGAGTCTTGAGCAAGGCATTGAATGCATTGCGTGACAGCATGTGAACTTCGTCGACGATGTAGATCTTGTAGCGCGCCGAAACCGCAGCATAACGCACCGCTTCGATAATCTCGCGCACATCGTCGACGCCGGTGTTTGACGCGGCGTCCATCTCGATCACGTCGATATGCCGACCTTCGGCAATCGCGCAGCATGGCTCGCACACGCCACAAGGGTCGATCGTCGGCCCGCCCTGCCCATCCGGGCCAATGCAGTTGAGCGCCTTGGCGATCAACCGCGCGGTCGATGTCTTGCCCACCCCGCGCACGCCGGTCATCAAAAACGCATGGGCCAAGCGGTCCCGCCGGATCGCATTGGCCAGCGTCTGGACCATCGCATCCTGCCCGATCAATTCGGCAAACGTCTGCGAACGATATTTGCGCGCCAGCACGCGATAGGGCTGCACTGTGGGCGCAGCCGTAGCTGGCGCGGGCTTCAGCTCTGGCGCTGGAACAGCAGGCGGCGGTTCGGCTGCAGGTGTTGGCGCAGGGGGCGCAGGATCGCCAAACATCGAAGCCTGCCCTGCTGCCTCCAGATCTTGCGCGCTGGGACCAAGGTCTTCGTCTTCCGGCTCGCCGCCGAACATGTCAGGTGAATCGCCCATTACGCCCTATGTAGGATCTTGTCCGCCATCTGTCGAAGGCATCAACGCGCATTAGGGTGGAAAAGGAGCCGGCCGACCCGCCGCAACCCGTTGTGGCTGCTTCCTTCCGGACCTGACCAAGTTGGCGGACGCAAACGTCCGACCGGCTCCCGGCGCGGCATATGGAGAGGAAGGCACCGCTTGTCCAGCCCTCAGGCCAGACAATTTAAACGCGGCCAAAGTCAGCGAAAATTATCGGCGTAGCTTTGCAGCTTCAGCTTGCGCGGCGGCGTGGGGATGACGTGAGCCTCGATCCCGTAACGCTCGGCATAAGCCTGCGCATCTTCAGCCGACTCGAATTTCAGCACAACCTGCTGTTGCATATCGCCAGAACCCGCCCATCCCATCAGCGGGTCAGGGCGCTTGGCCTCTGCCGGTTCGAATTCGAGCAGCCAGTCGCTGGTCCGGGCCTTGCCGGACTGCATGGCATTCTTGGGGCGCTGAAAGATGCGTGCTGACATGCGTTCCGCTTGCACACGAATCGGGGCGCAAATCAAGTACGCTTTGTCGCGTTGAAGGCGTTTTTGGTCTTGAGGCTCGGGTCTTCGGCCCAAGGCTCGTCCGGCCAGCGGTGCCGTGGATAGCGGCCCTTCATGTCCTTCACGACATCGCGCCACGATCCGCGCCAGAAGCCGGGCAGGTCTGCCGTCGTCTGGATCGGCTTTGCGCCGGGGCTGGTCAGGCTCAGCAGCAACGGCTTGGGCGGCTGCCCCACGCACGGATGCCGGTCCAGCCCGAACAGCGCCTGCACGCGCAGTTCCACGCAAGGCCCGCCTTCATGGCCATAATCGATGGCATGGCTGGTCCCCGCCGGAGAGCGAAATTCCGCCGGAGCCAGCTTGTCCAGCGTCTGCCGCTCGTTCCAGTCGAGCCGCCCCGCCAAGACCTCGTGCAGCTTGCTGGCCCCGATCTGCAGATCGCGCCGACCGGCCAGCAATGGCCGCAGCCATGACTCCAGCGAATCCAGCAACGCCGCCTCTGACAAGGCCTTCAGCCCAGCGTAGCCCGCCCGCACGATCAGCGCTTTGGCAGCATCGCCCAGCGGCAGGAGGCCCAGTCCACCTTCGCGCACCACCTCAATCAACTTCGCCGTAACGGCCTCCGCATCCGGCTTGGGATCAGGCACACGCGCCAGCACGATTGCCCCCAGCCGCCGCTCCAACCGCGCCTCAACGCGCCCCTCGCTGGCATTCCAGTTCAGCGAATGTCGTTCTTCGATCCGGTGTGAAAGGTGGCGGGCAACCTCCTCATCCTCCAGCGCAATCGCTGCCGTAATTCGTGCGCCTTTAGCTTCGCCCTGCGCGTCGCCGATCACCAGCCACTTCGCAGTCGCCAATGGAGACACCGCGTCAAGCCGATACCCGCGCCCGCCGCTCGAAAGCCATTCCTCGCCCGTGGCCGAACGCGCCCGCGCAATCCGGTCGGGAAAGGCCTCCGCCAGCAGCACGCCAGTCGGCACCTCAGCCGCCTTCCCACGACCGGCCAGCTTGTCGGCCATCTGCGCCCACCGCGCCGCCAGTTTTCGCGATCCCTCGGCCCGCCCGCCACGCTCGCTCGCCCAGCGATCAAGCCGCCGCGCCAGATCCTCGCCACGACCGCCCAGCCCGCGCTCCTGCAAAAGTAGGGCAAGCCGCGCCGCCTCCCCGGCCTGCCCCCTCTCAGCGGCAAATAGCAACATATGCGCCAAGGCCGGTTCCATCGGCAGTCGCGCCATCGCCCGGCCATGCGCCGTTATCCGCCCGTCGAGGTCGAGCGCCCCCAATGCCTGCAAAGCCCCCCGCGCGGCAGCCATTGCCGCAACCGGGGGCGTATCAAGCCAAGCCATCGCCGCCGCATCGCCCGCGCCCCACTGCGCCAAAGTCAGTGCCAATGGCGCCAGATCGCTGGTCACCACTTCGGGCGGGTCGAAGGCTGCGCGCCCGGCATGGGCAGCCTCTTCCCACAACCGATAGGCCACACCCGGCCCCTGCCGCGCCGCGCGCCCTGCCCGCTGCGCTGCCGAGGCTTGGCTCGCCCGCGTGGTAACCAGCCGCGTCACACCCGCCGCTTTGTCGAACTCTGCCCGGCGCGAAAGGCCCGCATCGACCACCACCGAAACGCCATCCAACGTGAGCGATGTCTCGGCAATGCTCGTCGCCAGAACCACGCGCCGGCGCCCCTGCGGATCACGCCGGATCGCCGCGCGCTGGCCCGCCGGTTCCACCTGCCCGTGCAGCGGCAAGACCAGCGCCTGCGGCAAACGCTCTGCCAGCAGATCCGCCGTCCGCTCGATTTGCGCCACGCCCGGCAGGAAGGCGAGAATATCGCCCGCCTCCTCGCGCCATGCGGTCTGAATCGCCGAGGCCATCGCCGCTTCGATCTTCACATCGGGCCGTGCGCCCAGCCATTTCACGCTCAGCGGGTGCGCCTTGCCCTCACTCTCCACCACCGGCGCATCATTCAGCAGTGCGGCAAAACGTGATCCATCGATAGTCGCAGACATCACCACGATGCGCAGATCCTCGCGCAACACCCCTTGCGCCTCGACCGCCAGCGCCAGCCCCAGATCGCTGTCGAGATGACGTTCGTGTGCCTCGTCAAACAGCACCGCAGACACGCCCTGCAGTTCAGGATCGTTAAGAATCGTGGAAACGAAAATCGCCTCGGTCACTACCAGCACGCGCGTTTTGGCAGACCGTTTCGCGTCCAGCCGGGTGACATAGCCAACTGTCCCGCCTGCCTCTTCGCCCAGCAGCTCCGCCATCCGCTCCGCCGCCGCCCGCGCCGCCACACGGCGGGGCGAAAGCACGATGACTTGTCCGGTACACCACGGATCGTCCAGTAAAGCAGGCGCCACCGCTGTCGTCTTGCCCGCCCCCGGCGGCGCGATCAGCACCGCGCTTTGCCCGGCCCGCAAGGCGGCCAGCAGGTCTGGCAAAACAGCATGGATCGGCAACTGGCTCACGCCCGGCGCTTTACGGTGCATCCCGCCACAATGGCAACGCCTGCTGTTGATTGCACTCGGGCCGTTCGTCGCGTGACGCTTCGCATCCGTCACAATTGGCGATAAGGCTGCAAAATGAAGACCACGCTGGAATTCGTGGTGGCACTGACCACCGGCCTGCTGTTCAGCGGGGCCATGATCGGCGCGGTCATTCTTGGCATCGGCGCGGTCTGTGGCGGCAGTTGCTGGCTGTTGTGGCGGCGCTTTGGCCGCCGCAAATAGCATCAGCCCATCGGGTAGGGAATTTCGCGGCTCACCGTGTTGATCGCTTTCATCACGTCATCCGGCAGCACCAGATCGGCGGCGGCAAGGATGGGATCAAGCTGATCTTCGGCCCCCACCCCGACAATCGTCGAAGCCACGAAATCATGCTGCTTCGACCAAGCCACCGCCATCGTCACCGGATCAAACCCCGCTTCCGCAGCCACCGCCATAAACCGCGCAGTCGCCTCCAGCGAACGCTCGTTGACGAAGCGCTTGCCCATTTGCGCCTGCCGCCCCTCCATCGCCAGATAGCGGGAGAACCGCGCGCCTTCAGGCCGCGCGCCGCCGTTATACTTGCCCGAAAGCACCCCGCCCGCAATCGGTGAATAAGGGATCAGGCTCACGCCTTCCATGCGGCAGACTTGCGCCAGTTCATCCTCGAACCGGCGGTTGTTGAGGCTGAAATTGTTCTGGATCGTCTGATAGCGCGCCGTTCCCAGCTTTTCAGCACTGGCGAGCGACTTCATCAGCCCCCAGCTCGTCTCGTTCGAACAACCCGTGATCCGCACTTTGCCCGCACGCACCATTTCGTCGAGCACTTCCATCGTCTCGTCATAGGGCGTGTCATGATCGGGCCAGTGCGTCTGGTAAAGATCGATGTAATCGGTGCCGAGCTTGGTCAGGCTGGCATCAATAGCCGCCTCGATATTGCGCCGGTCCAATGCGGTCATGCCATTGCGGCAGGGGGACCGGAACCACACGTGGCTCGGCCCGGAAACCTTGGTCGCCAGAATGATTGCATCGCGCGGCTTGGTCTTCAGCCACTTGCCCACGATTTCCTCAGTCCGCCCCACCCACTTGGCGTCGGGCGGCACCGGGTAACCTTCTGCCGTATCAAAGAAGTTTATCCCCGCGTCATAGCTGCGGTCCAGCACGCGCAGCGCTGCGGCTTCGTCTACCTGGCTGCCGAAGGTCATCGTCCCCATGCAGATGTCCGACACGACAATGGCCGAACGGCCCAGACGACGATGCTGCATCAGCAATTCTCCAGAAAAATCAGAATCTCCGCGCCACCGCAAACAGCGCGGCTTCGGTCATTGCCGCCTTGGCCGCGCTGGCTGGGAAGCCCGCAATCGCATCGATGGCGCGCTGCGCATACATCCGCGCCCGCTCACGCGTGGCATTCACCGCATCATGGCGGCCGATCAGCTTGATGGCATAGGCAAGATCTGCGTCAGAAGAACGATCGCCTGCAATCGCTTCCTGCCAGAACTTGCGCTCGTCCGCATCGCCGCGTGCATAGGCAAGGATCACCGGCAGGGTCATCTTGCCCTCGCGGAAATCGTCGCCCTGATCCTTGCCCATTTCGGCAGCATCCGAATCATAGTCGATGGCGTCATCCGCCAGCTGGAACGCAATGCCAAGGTTCCGGCCATAGGAATCGAGCGCCAGTTCATCCGCTTCGGGCCGTTCAGCCACCACCGCCGCGATCCGGCACGCGGCCGAGAACAGCGCTGCCGTCTTGGCCGCGATGATGTCGAGGTACATTTCCTCGGTCGTATCGATCTGCCGCTGGGCCACCAGTTGGTCGACCTCGCCTTCGGAGATTACCGCCGATGCGTTTGACAGGATGCGCAGCACTTTGAGCGAGCCATCCTCGACCATTAGCTCAAAGCTGCGGCTGAACAGGAAGTCGCCCACCAGCACAGTCGCCGGGTTGCCATAGACGATGTTCGCGGTCTTCTTGCCGCGCCGCATGTCCGATCCGTCAACCACATCGTCGTGCAGCAAAGTTGCCGTGTGGATGAACTCCACCGCCGCTGCCAGCTTGTAGTGGCGGCTGCCGCCGTATCCCAGCAGCGAAGCACTCGCCAGTGTCAGCATCGGACGCATCCGCTTCCCACCGCCCGCGATCAGGTGCCCGGCCAAAGTCGGGATCAGCGGGATGCGCGATTGCATCCGATCCAGGATCACGGCGTTGACGCTGTTCATGCCTTCGGCCACGAGGGCCATCATCGGCGAGAGCGAAGGTTCCGCCTTGCGCGGCAATGTGTGGATGGTCGCAGTCATCGGTTTGATCGCTTGGCGGCAAGGGCGGCGCTTGGCAAGATGCAAGTTGCACGGTAGCGGCCCTATCGACCAAACGTGGCCCAAAGCACGGGGTAAGGAAATGAGCGAAGATTCGGTTCTGGCAGGTTACCGTCAGTCCATCGACAATATCGATGCCGCGATGATCCACATCCTCGCCGAACGCTTCCGCATCACGCAGGCGGTCGGTGCCTACAAGGCCACGAACAAACTACCCGCATCAGATCCGGGCCGCGAAGAACGCCAGATCACGCGTCTGCGCAAGCTGGCCGAAGACGCCAAGCTGGACCCGGAGTTTTCCGAAAAGTTCCTGCGCTTCATCATTGAAGAGGTGATCCGCCACCACGAACGGGCGGCAGGCTCGGCGGGCTGAGGCCATATACCCAAGAACTTGCTCCCCCGCGAAGGCGGGGGCCTCAGTCGTTTTACGCTGATGTTCGGTAGCGGCACCGATACCCCCGCCTTCGCGGGGGAACACACCGGGTTTGGGTAAGACGGACTATCTGGCGAAGCGCTGTAGTCGCGCCGCTCAATCCTCCAACGGCACTCCCGGCACCTGTTTGGCCGTGCGGATCGTCAGCGATGTCTTAACGCTCGCCACATTGGGCGCGGGCGTCAGTTTGCTGGTCAGGAATTCCTGAAAGCTCTGCAGATCGCGGCTGACGATCTTCAGGATGAAATCGATCTCGCCGTTCAACATATGGCATTCACGCACTTCGGGCAGCGTGCGCATGTGGTCTTCAAATTGCCGCAGCGATTCTTCAGCCTGGCTCTTCAGGCTGACCAGCGCGAAAACCGTAATGGCAAAACCCAGCTTCGACGCATCCAGATCGGCATGATAACCCCGGATCACGCCCTCGTCCTCAAGCGCGCGCACGCGTCGCAAGCAAGGCGGCGCGGTCAACCCAACACGCTGCGCCAGTTCGACGTTGGTCATGCGGCCCTCTGCCTGCAGTTCGGCAAGCAGCCGCCGGTCAATACCATCAAGGGTTGCCATGCTCAGTTCGTTCGTCCGTTTCGCTAAACCCCGCGTGGGGGATTCGGAAAGAAGCGAGAATCGCAACTTTCCGCATAAATCTGAGTGTCGAAGATAATTTTATTGTTTCATAGTGCAAGCGTCTCACATTGCAACGCAGTGGATACCAATCTTTCGAACGCGGCCACACTTTGTTAGCCTTATGAATGCTATAGCCGTGGTTCGGCACTTTGCGTTGCCATGATCACTATTCCACCGGTGCGGAGCTTGAATGATCGTCGATGACCGTCTTGAAACCGTGCTGCGTACCCACGTGGCAAGCAAGACGGCGGCCAAAACCCAGTTGCGGCAACTCGTCGATCTGCTTGGCACCGTTCCACTTTCCGCATGGAGCGCACGCCACGCCACGGCACTCCAGCGCGTCGATTCGCTCGCTGGAATGCTCTCGGACGAGGAATGCGCCGCCGTGCTGCGCGTTGTCCCGCATCGCTCGGCAGTGCTGGTCTATCACTTTGCGCAAGGCGGCCCGCGTACGGCTTCTGCCGCAGTATCCGCCGCCCGCCTTTCGACCGAGGACTGGCTGGCCCTGATTCCGCGCCTGCCCACCACCACACGCGGCTTCGTCCGCCACCGCAGCGATCTGGGCGAACCGGTCCGCGAGCTTCTGTCGCGCCTGGGCGTGGACGATTTCCTTCTGCCAGAGCCTGCCCGCAAAGAAGCAGCGGTCACCACTGCGCCAACATCAAATGCCACCCCGGTCGCGCCTTTCGCGCCTTTCGCGCTGCCTGAACCCGTCGCCCCCTCGCCAGAATCCGTCACAGTTCCTTTTGAAGAACCTGCGCCACAACCGGCGACAGAAGTGGCACCAGCCATCCTGCCCACAGGCTTCCATAGCGATGCCGAAGACGGCATCGGCGCCATCGTCCGCCGCATCGAAGCCTTCCGCCGCAAGCGCAAGGAGCGCGACGACGCAGCAACCTCCGACAAGCCCGGGCAGCCACACCCGGACGGCATCGCCCCCCGCCTGCCCTTCGCCGAAGAGGACACTCCGGCACGGCCCGCTCCTCTCTCGATAGACTTGCGCACCGATGCCAACGGCACCGTCACTAGCGCCGGGATCGATCCGCCGGGAATGCTGGTCGGAACCCATCCGTTCTGCGCCAACACAGTGGCCCCGGTCCATTGCGACGCCGATATGGAGCGCGCCTTCCGCCATCGTCAGCCGATCCGAGCCGGTCAACTTCACATCGAGGGTGCCCCCGCGGTCGCAGGCCATTGGCAAGCCGATGGCACGCCGCTCTTTGCCCCCGATGGCGGTCGCTTCACCGGCTACTTGCTGCGCCTGCGTCGCCCCCTCACCCTAGGCGCAGCCCCCGCAGTCGCCCCCACCGCTCCCGCCTCGAACGAAGCAGACCGCCTGCGCCAACTGCTTCACGAACTGCGCACCCCGATCAATGCGATCCAGGGTTTTGCAGAGATGATCCAATCGCAGGCCTTGGGCAGCACCCCGCACCAGTACCGTGCGATGGCCGCCAGCATCGCCTCTGATGCCGCGCAGATCCTTGCCGGATTCGAGGAAGTGGAACGCCTCGTAAAGCTGGAAAGCCACGCCCTCACACTTGAACCCGGTGAGGCTGATGCCTCGGCGATCGTCGCGCGCATGGTCGAACAACTCCTGCCTGTGCTCAACACGCGCAACGTCCGCCTTGCCGTGGCCATCTCGCCCACCCCGTTGCCCGTTGCCATGGCGGCAGAGGAACTTGAACGCTCGGTCTGGCGCGTCCTCTCCGTCATCGCCGCCAGCGTCGCCCCGGGCGAGCGGCTAACCATCGCCCTCGACAGCAAAACGGACTCAGTCCTGCTGACGATTGCGCTTCCCGCCGCGCTCTACCGGCTTGATGACACCGCCCTTTTCGCGCCCGATGTGGCCGGTAGCACCGGCTCGTTCACGGCGCCCGCCATGCTGGGCAACGGCTTTGCCCTGCGCCTTGCCCGTGCCGAGTTCGAAGCCGCAACCGGCACGTTGGTGCGCGAAGGCGAGCGTCTGTTGATCGCACTGCCCCACCCCGCCCCATCGGCTCCCGCCTCTGCAGCACAGGCGTAAGGCGCAGCGCATGGTCACGCCCCGGCAAGTGCTGCATATGCCGGACCCGGCCGACTTCGTTCGCTTCGCGCCCGAATTTGGCACGCGCTTTATCCTGACCGTCGATACCGAAGAAGAGTTCGACTGGTCCAAGCCGCTCGACCGTACCAGCCACGGCCTCGATCACATTCCGCGCATCGCCAAGTTCCAGCAGTTCTGCGAAGGCTTGGGCGTTGTCCCGATCTACCTCGTCGATTATCCCGTGGCGAGCGATCCGCGTGCTGCCGAGGTGCTGGCCGATGCCGTCGCAGCAGGGCGCGCAGAAATCGGCGTCCAGCTTCATCCGTGGGTCAATCCCCCGTATGACGAGGACATCACCGTTCACAACAGCTTCGCCGGCAACCTTCCGCCAGAACTTGAACGCGCAAAGTTCCGCAAATTGCGCGATACCATCGAGCAGGCCTTTGGCATCGGCCCCGCAATCTACCGCGCCGGGCGCTATGGCGTTGGCCCCAACACTGCCGAAATCCTAAGTGAATGCGCCATTGCGATTGACACCTCGGTGCGCGCCAACTTCGATTACAGTTCCACCGGCGGCCCCGACTTCCACCTGCACCCCTTACGTCCATGGTGGATCTGCAAGCGCAATGGTCTGATGGAAGTGCCGCTCACCACGGTCTTTACCGGCCTGCTGAAGCGCTTCGGCAAACATCTCTATCCGCTGCTTTGGCGTGTTCCCCGGATGCGTGGGCTGCTATCTCGCCTCGGCTTGCTAGAACGCATTTCGCTGACCCCCGAAGGCATCACGCTCGAAGAAGCAGTGCGCGGCATCGAGGTAGCGATTGATCTTGGCCTGCCCGTGCTGGTGCTGTCATTCCACAGCCCGTCGCTTTGCCCCGGCTACACACCCTATGTGCGCAATGATGATGACCTTGACCGATTTTACGATTGGTGGCGCGGCGTCTTTGCCCACCTTGCGGCAAAGGGCGTGAAACCCGCCAATGTCCGACAGATCATCGAAGCCGCCCAAATCTGAATAGCAAACTTGCCAAGTGCGCTGCACGCTTGTACCGGCACCCGCGATGGGCCTGTAGCTCAGTTGGTTAGAGCTGGCCGCTCATAACGGCTAGGTCGCGGGTTCAAGTCCTGCCGGGCCCACCATCACCCTCTGAATTTACCCAGCCGTCAGCCCCAGATGCTGCGCAAGTTCTTTCAGATCGCGGGATGATCCATCGCCTACCAGTTGTGGCACTGTGCTGGAAAGCCGCAAGATGCCGCCGTCCATCTCAAGCCGCGTGGCTGCGATAACTGCCGACGATGCCGCGCTCATCCGGCGACACAATCTCGCCGCCAGCCCCAGCCCCCGCGCCTGCTCCAGCATCACAGGAGAGGCCAGACGCGCCCACGGCTCCGCGCCATGCCCCTTGCCCACGCTCCCCCGTAGAGCCGCCGCCAAGACGGCGCGGCCTGCATTGTCCACGCCCACCCAGCGCTTCGCCAGGCCCCAGTCGCCCGGCAGATTGCGCCGCAAGTTCGGCTCCACGCGTCCCGCCGCCAGACACAGCGCCACTGCTGCACGGCCCAATGGCGTGTTCGCCATCGGCACCACGTCCGCCATCCACGCCGCGGCAGCATCGACCATCGCCGTGTCCACTGCCATCGGCCCGACAAAAGCCATGACACCCGCCAGCAATGTATCCTGCCGCTGTACTTCTGCCGAAAGCGATCCGAACAGCACGCCTTCGCGCAATCCCCATGATGAGAACACCACCCGCCCCGGCTGCAATCGCTGGAGCAGCACCGCCAGCAGTGCCGCCGCGTCGGGAATCGCTGCCAGACGGCTCGACGATACGCCGTCGATCGGGTGCGGCCCCGGCCCGCGCCGCGCCAGCAACCGTGCCAGCTTCAGCGCTCCGCCCGCATCGAGCGCAAAGCCGTGCGTATCTTCCAGCGGCCAGTCCAGCCGCACCATCATAGCCCGCGCCAGTGCCCGCATCGATCCGCCGACCAGATAGAGATCCACTCCCGGCTCAGCCACCCAATCCGCCTTGCCCAGCATCCGCCCAATCTCGCGCACAAACACGCGGTCGCCCTTGGCGCGCAAAGCGGGCAGGCGAAGCGATCCCAGCGGCAGGCTCACCCCATGGCTCGATCCGCCCTGCGCCACGTCCACCAGTTCAAGGCTGCCACCCCCCAGATCGCCAACAATGCCTGCTGCATCGGGAAAAGCTCCCAGCACGCCGGTCGCACTCGTCTCGGCCTCTTCCACACCCGAAAGCAGGCGCGGAGCAAAGCCAATCTCGCGGACTTTTTCCAGAAACGCCGCGCCATTGCTCGCATCGCGCGCAGCCGCCGTCGCCACCACGTCAACGCGTGGCACACCTGCCAGATCAATCAGCGCCTTGTAACGCGCCAGTGCAGCCAGCACGCCCGCCACAGCCTTGCCCGATAGCTTGCCCGTCTCGGCCACGTGCTTGCCCAGCTTGGCCGTCACCTTCTCGTTCAGCAGCGTCACCGGCGCGCGTGGCGGGCCGCCATAGACCACCAACCGTACGGTGTTGGAGCCGATGTCGATGATCGCGCGGGATTGCTCCCAGCTATAGACGCTCAGTGGTGTTTTCACTCAGCCACGGTTAGCCGCCCCGCGCCGCAACGCAAGCTTTGGCACTTTTCGTCCACTGGAAAGCGCTGCCCCGCGCCCCGAAAGCGATGGGTTGGTCATGAAATAGCCGTGCAGGTTGAACGAAGGGTCCCCCTTCTCGAACCGCTCATACTCGCCATCCGGCCCCAGTTCCCAGCTCTGCTCGGTATCCAGCAGGTTGGCCAGCATGACCTGATCGAGGATCTGGTCATGCACCGTCGGGTTCTTCACCGGCACCAGCACTTCCACGCGCCGCCCCATGTTGCGGCTCATGCCGTCGGCCGAGGAGATGAACACCCGCGCCCGCTTGTTCGGCATCCGCGATCCGTTGCCAAAGGCCCAGATGCGGCTGTGTTCGAGGAACCGCCCGATGATCGATTTGACCTCGATGGTTTCCGAAAGCCCCGGCACACCCGGCTTCAAACAGCAAATCCCGCGCACCACCAGCCGGATTTCCACACCCGCCATGCTCGCCAGATAAAGCCGGTCGATCAGGTCCGGGTCGGTCAACTGGTTCATCTTGGCCCAGATCGTCGCCGGACGCCCCTTGCCCGCCAGCATCACTTCGCGGTCGATGCATTCGTACAGCTTCTCGCGCAGGTTGATGGGGCTGATCGCCAGAAGGTCGGTGTGCTTCGGCTCGACATAGCCAGTAACGAAGTTGAACAGTTGCCCCGCATCACGCCCCATGCGCGGATCGGCGGTGAAGAACGACAGATCGGTATAGATGCGCGCGGTGAACGGGTGGTAGTTGCCCGTGCCAAAGTGGCAGTACGTGCGGTAACTTCCGCCTTCGCGCCGTACCACCATGCTCACCTTGGCGTGCGTCTTCCAGTCCACAAAACCATAGATCACCTGCACGCCTGCGCGTTCAAGCTGCGCGGCCCACAGCAGGTTCTGTTCCTCGTCAAAGCGCGCCTTAAGTTCCACCACGGCCGTGACAGACTTGCCCGCCTCCGCAGCAGCGATCAGCGCCGCGATTACCGCCGATTGCTTGCCCGCACGATAAAGCGTCTGCTTGATCGCCACCACATCAGGATCGGCTGCCGCCTGCCGCAGGAAATCGATCACCACCTCAAAGCTTTCGTAAGGGTGGTGGATCACCAGATCCTTCTCGCGGATGGCCGAGAAGCAATCCCCATCGTGCTCCAGCACGCGTTCGGGGTAGCGCGGGTTGTAGGGATCGAATTTCAGATCCTGCCGGTCCTCGTCGATCACCGTGGAAAGCCCGCTGATCGCCAGCAGGCCCCGGCTCTTGATCACCAGCGCATGGTCCAGCCGCAACTGCCGCCGCAGCAACCGTTCTGCATCGGCGTCAAAATCGTCCTGCAACTGCAGCAGAATCACTTTGCCACGCCGCCGCCGCTGGATTGCCGTGCGATAATATCGCACCAGATCCTCGGCGTCTTCTTCAAGCTCGATGTCGCTGTCGCGCAACACGCGGAACGTGCCGTTACCCAGAATCTTGAAGCCGGGGAACAACAGCGTCGCATGGCGCCGCACCAGTTCCTCGATCCCGACCCACGAAGCGCTCTTGCCCGGCAGCCGCACAAAGCGCGGTAGGGCAGGTGGAATCAGAATCATCTCGGTCACCGGTGCGCCATCGGCGCTGCGCAGCAACTGGAACAGGATGCCTGTGCCCTGATTGGCGATGAACGGAAAGGGGTGCGCCGGATCAATCGCCTGCGGCGTCAGCACCGGGACCACATGCTCTTCAAAGTAGGCGCGCAGCCAATCCGCCTCGGCCTTGGTCAGGGCATCGTTGTCGATGATGCGGATACCAGCCTCTGCCAGTTCATCCTTCAGCCCGAACAGCACGTCCTGCTGTGCATCGACCAGTTCCTTCACGGCCTCCAGCAGCGCGCCAAGCTGTTGCGTCGGCGTCTGCCCATCAATCGAAAGCTCATCGATCTGCCGCCGCACCTGCCCGGCGATCCCGGCCACGCGCACCATCATGAATTCATCAAGATTGTTGCCGCTGATCGACAGGAACCGCAGCCGCTCCAGCAGTGGATAATCCGCATTCACCGCTTCGGCCAGCACGCGCCGGTTGAACGCCAGCCAGCTCAACTCGCGGTTGAAAAAGCGCTCCTGCACCGGTGGCAGATCATCGATACTCAACACAAAACCCCCTGCCGACACCGTGCCAGCCATTGCGCACCATGCGTTACACTCGCGTGACAGCCACGTACCAGATCGTTGCCGTCAATCATTCGTCACACAGATGTCCCTGATCTGTCCCCGAAATTGCACGATGCTGCAACAGCGAAGGCCTAGCAGCCGCCTCACCACACCAATGTGGAACATGAGGGATCAAACCATGCGTATCGTCGCCGTGCTGCTTGCCAGCACCTCGTTCGTTGCCGCCCCGGCCATCGCCGCCGCCCAGTCTGCCCCTGCTGCCGAGGAAGCCGCCGCTGCCGCGGACGCTGCCAGCGCGGAAATCGTCGTGCTCGGCGCGGGCCAGACCCGCCAGGTGCAGGAACTCTCCACCGCCGAACTCACCATCCTCGCCTCGGGCACCAGCCCCTTGAAGGCGATAGAAAAGCTGCCTTCGGTCAATTTCCAGTCGGCCGACGCTTTTGGCAACTATGAATGGTCCACCCGCGTCACCATTCGCGGCTTCAGCCAGAATCAGCTCGGCTTCAATCTCGATGGCATTCCGCTGGGCGATATGTCCTATGGCAACGCCAACGGCCTTCACATCAGCCGCGCGATCAGCCCTGAAAATATCGGCATCACCCGTGTTTCCCAAGGCTCCGGCTCCATTGCTGCGCAATCGACCAACAACCTCGGCGGCACGCTCGAATTCTTCTCGCTCGATCCGCGCGATGCATTGGGCGTCACCGCCAGCGGCTCCTATGGTTCGGCCAACACCTATCGTGGCTTTGCCCGCATCGGTGTCGGCACCGAAGATGGCGCGCGCGCCTATGCGTCGGTCCAGTACCAGAATGGCGATAAGTGGAAGGGCGATGGCCAGCAGCGCACACTGATGTTCAACGGCCGTGGCGTTGTGCCACTGGGCGAAGGCGTCGATCTTGATGGCTCGATCAGCTATTCCGACCGCGCCGAACAGGATTATCAGGATCTCAGTCTGGAGATGATTGATCGTCTCGGCTATGATTGGGACAATTTCGGCCCCTCGCGCTATGCCGAAGCCATCGTGGTCGCCGATGTTGCCGCCAACACCGGCTACAGCGGCGTCACACCAACGAATCCGGCTGCGGGCACCACCTATCCCGCGCCGTTCGTCATTGCCGACGATGCATATTATGACGCTTCGGGCCTGCGCAAGGACACCCTCGCCTCACTCGGCCTGACCATCGCCACCGGCGATACCGGCAAGTTCGCGATCAAGGGCTACTACCACGAGAACGACGGCCAAGGCACATGGGGCACACCCTATCGCGCCAGCCCATCGGGCGTGCCGATGTCGATCCGCACCACCGAATACGATATCAAGCGCAAAGGCGCCTTCGCATCATGGACCGGCGATTTCGGCATGAACAAGCTGCTGATCGGCGGCTGGTACGAAAAGAACGATTTCATCCATTCGCGCCGGTTCTATGGCTATGAAAGCCGCACCACCCCCGGCCGCGACCACCGCGATTTCCAGCGTAATCCGTTCCGCACCGATTGGTCCATCGCGTTCGAAACCGACACGATCCAGTATTACGTCAGCGACGATATCGACCTCGGCGACCTGAAGATCAATGTGGGCTGGAAAGGCTTCTCGGTAGACACCAACGCCTTCTCGCTGGTCAACACCACTGGGCTCGCCACCGGAGACATCAAGGTCGAAGACTGGTTCCAGCCGCACGTCGGCCTGAACTACCAACTCGGCAATGGCCTCGAAGCATTTGCCGGCTTTACTCAGGTCACTCGCGCGTTTCAGGCTTCGTCCACCGGCGGTCCATTCTCGACCACGCAAGGCGGGTTCGATGCGATCAAGGACACGCTCAAGCCTGAAAGCTCGGACACGTACGAAGCAGGCCTGCGCTACAAGTCGGGGATCATCAATGCCTCGTTCGCGGGTTATTATGTCCAGTTCCGTGATCGCCTGCTGGTCATTCCGACGGCAGTCGGCATCGTCGGTTCAGCCAACGCGCTGCAAAATGTCGGCGGGGTTCGCGCACTTGGTCTCGAAGCGGCGGTGGACGTAAAGCTGCCCGGCGGGTTCGGCGCATTTGCCTCGTACAGCTACAACGACACCACTTATCGCGATGACGTTACGATCAAGGCAGGTGCCACCACCACCGTTCTGCCCACCGCAGGCAAGACCGTGGTCGACACACCAAAGCACCTGCTGCGCGGCGAACTGTCGTATGACACCGACATGTTCTACGGTCGCATCGGCGTGAACTACATGTCGAAGCGCTTCTTCAACTACCTGAACGACCGTTCAGTTGCCGCACGGACGCTGGTCGATGCCACCATCGGCTATCGCCTCGATATCGGCCAGCGCCAGCCGGTCGAACTGCAAATCAATGCCGTCAACCTGTTCGACAAGCGCTATGTCGCCACGATCGGGTCCAACGGCTTCGGCTTCAGCGGCGATGCACAGACCCTGCTTGCAGGCGCACCGCGTCAGGTCTTCGCCACGCTCAAGGTAGGCTTCTGACAATGAACTGCCTTTCCGCCGGAAAGGCCTTCGTCGCGGGCGTCGTGCTGCTTTGCAGCGCGGCGCCCGTCGCCGTTCGGGCCGAAGAAAACCGCTCACCCGTCCTGCTCATCTCCATCGATGGCCTTCGTCCCGGCGATGTCCTCGAAGCCGAAAAGCGCGGGCTCAAAATCCCCAACTTGCGCCGATTCCTCACCGAAGGCAGCTATGCCACCGGCGTCACCGGCAATCTGCCAACCGTTACTTATCCCAGCCACACCACCCTGATCACCGGCGTTGCGCCTGCCCGCCACGGCATCGTTTCAAACACCACGTTCGATCCCAAGCAGATCAACTACGGCGGCTGGTTCTGGTTTGCGGAAGATATCACCGCCCCCACCCTGTGGGACGCTGCGCGCAAGGCGGGCCACACCACCGGCAACGTCCACTGGCCGGTAAGCGTGGGCGTATCCTCGCTGAACTACAACATGCCGCAAATCTGGCGCTCGGGCCACGCCGATGACCGCAAGATGCTCAAGGCATTTGCCACCGACGGCCTCTACGCCGCGCTCGAACACGATTGCGGCCCCTATGCCGATGGCATTGACGAAGGCGTCGAAGGCGACGAAACCCGCACCAAATTCGCCGTCCGCATGATCGAAACGAAAAAACCCGGCTTCCTCACCGTCTATTTCGCCGGACTGGACCACGAAGAGCACGCCTCCGGCCCCGGCAGCACCCAGTCCAACGCCACGCTCGAACGGCTCGACGTCGCCGTCGGCAAGCTGGTTTCCGCAGAACTGGCCGCACACCCCGATGCCACCATTGCCGTCGTCAGCGATCATGGCTTCGTCGCCACCGATACCGACATCAGCCTGTTTCGCCCGTTCATCGACGCAGGCCTGATCAAGCTCGACGCCGCAGGCAAGGTCGCCTCATGGGACGCCATGCCTTGGCCTTCAGGCGGCTCCATCGCCGTCGTGCTCTCGCGCCCCGATGATGCCGCGCTCACCGGCATGGTCGGCACCCTGCTCGAAAAGCTTGCCGCTGATCCGCAAGCTCGTATCGCCAAAGTCGCAACCCGGGCCGAAATCGCCGCGATGGGCGGCAACCCGCAAGCCAGCTTCTTCGTGGACCTCAAGCCCGGCGCGCTGGCCGCAGGCTTCGCCACCGACACCCCGCTCGCTCGCCCTTCGCGCACCCAGGGGATGCACGGCTATTTCCCCACCCTGCCCGAAATGCGCTCCACGTTTCTGGTCATGGGCAAAGGCGTGGCCAAGACCCGCAATCTGGGCCAGATCGATATGCGCGCAATCGCGCCAACGCTGGCCATCCGCATGGGCGCCACGTTGCCCGATGCGCAAAGTGCAGCACTGAACATAGCAGACTAACCGCAACGCCTGCTTCCCGTGGCTTTTCAGCCAGTTGGAAAGCAGGCGTTCACCCTGTCCATATTGCTGAATCTTGACGAAATCCGATTGAATTGGCGCGACTCACCGCGCCCGGCGCAAGGCGTTTACAGCGCATTCCCGCACACAAATGGTAACCCATGAAACGCGGCCTCTTTCGTACTATCGACACATTTCTGGGCGAATGCGCCCGCGTCCATGAGGACGCAGGCGACGCATTCCCCTACCTCCGCCCAGACATCTACCGTATGCTCGGCTTTCAGCCTGCTTATGAGGACCTGCCGTTGGTCACGCCGCAGGGACAGGACTTGCGCCCGAACTAACCAATTGTATCCCGCATACAGCACCGCTCCCCCGCGAAGGCGGGGGCCTCAGGCCGCTTACGGAACGCTTGCTTCAGCCTCCTAAAGCACCCGCCTTCGCGGGTGCGCGGTCCTCACAAAAGTTGATGGGTTCCAACTCCGCTTGCCACCATCCGGCGAGTATGACAGGGACTCGCGCGCCCGATCACCCCTGATTTCCAGCACCGGACGCCTGCCCTTTTCATGCTTACCATCAACGGCATCACCGTCCGCCTCGGCGGACGCGACATCATTTCCCGCGCCTCGGCCGCCATCCCCCCACGCGCCCGCGTCGGCCTCGTGGGTCGTAACGGCGCGGGCAAATCCACGCTGGTCAAGGTCATCATCGGCGAGATCGAGCCGGACGAAGGCTCGATCGAAATGCCGCGCCGCACCCGCCTCGGTTATCTCGCACAGGAAGCGCCCGCTGGCAGCGCCACCCCGTTCGAAACCGTCCTGTCCGCCGATGTTGAACGCACGCAGTTGCTGGCAGAGGCCGAGACCTGCACCGATCCTGACCGGCTGGGCGATGTCCATGACCGCCTGCTCGCCATCGACGCTTACAGCGCCGATGCCCGCGCCGCCCGCATCCTCATTGGCCTTGGCTTTGACGAAGAGATGCAGGCCGCCCCGCTCGACAGCTTCTCCGGCGGCTGGCGGATGCGCGTCGCACTCGCTTCACTGCTGTTCTCCGCGCCCGATGTGCTGCTGCTCGATGAACCTTCGAACCACCTCGATCTTGAAGCGACGCTGTGGCTGGAGAACTTCCTCAAGGCCTACCCCGGCACGCTGCTGCTGATCAGCCATGAGCGTGACCTGCTGAACAACGTGGCCGACCACATCGTCCACCTCCACGCCGGCAAGCTCACGCTCTACCCCGGCGGGTACGACAGCTTCGAGCGCCAGCGCAACGAACGCCTCGCCCAGCAGGCCGCCGCCCGTGCCGCGCAGGAAGTGCAGGCCGACCGGCTCAAGGACTACATCGCCCGCAACTCCGCCCGCGCCTCCACCGCCAAGCAGGCCCAATCGCGCGCCAAGATGCTGGCCAAGATGCAGCCCATCGCGGCGGTGGTCGAAGACCCCTCGCTCAGCTTCGACTTCCCGGACCCCGAGGAACTGCGCCCCCCGCTGATCACGCTCGACCTTGCCAGCGTAGGCTACACCCCCGGCAAGCCGGTGCTGCAGCGGCTGAACCTGCGCATCGATCCCGATGACCGCATCGCCCTGCTCGGCCGCAATGGCAACGGCAAGACCACGCTCGCCCGCCTGCTAGCCGCGCAACTGCCGCCGATGGCAGGGGAAATGACCGCGACCGGCAAGATGCAGGTCGGCTACTTCACCCAGTATCAGGTCGAGGAAATCGCCGATGGCGGCACCCCGCTCGAACTGATGACCCGCGCGATGGACGGCAAGAGCCCCGGCGCGATCCGTGCGCAGCTTGGCCGCTTCGGCTTTTCCGGCAACCGCGCCACCTCGCAAGTCGGCACGCTGTCGGGCGGAGAGCGCGCGCGGCTTGCGCTGGCCCTCGTCACCCGCGATGCGCCGCATCTGCTAGTGCTCGACGAGCCGACCAACCACCTCGATATCGACGCGCGCGAAGCGCTGGTCCACGCGCTCAATGCCTACAAGGGCGCGGTGATCCTGATCAGCCATGACCGGCACATGGCCGAGCTGGTGGCCGACCGTCTGGTCCTCGTCGATGGGGGCACGGCCAAGCCGTTTGACGGCAGCATCGAGGACTACATCGACTTCATCCTCGGCCGCAACCAGCCCAAGACCGACGCCGCCGGTGCCCCCGTGGTCAAGCAGGACAAGAAGGCCCGCGCCGCCGCCCGCGATGCGTACAAGGCGCTGCAAAAGGCGCAAGCCGAGGCAGAAAAGCACGTGTCCAAGCTGCAGGCCGAGATCGCCCGGTATGACCGCGCGATGTTCGAACCCGCCGCCGCCGCGCCCGATCTGGCCAAGCTCAGCATGAGCGACCTTTCGCAACGCCGGGGCAAGCTGGCCAAGGAGCTTGAGGATGCGGAAGCTGCGTGGCTGGCAGCGGGCGAGGCGCTGGAAGGGGCCAACTGAGCGTTGACGCCAGCAGCGCGGGCGCTGCCGTTCCGCACTTGAGGGTGCTGAGGGGTTTACGGGGTTTACACGGTCCAGAGGGGGATTTTCCCGCGCCGTTTTCACCCGTTTGCGCGCTTTCACCCTCGTGCTCCCCCGCGAAGGCGGGGGTCTCAGGCGTGTTGCTGTGAGCGTTCCTTAAAACTCCTGAGGCCCCCACCTTCGCGGGGGAGCGCGTTTGGTTGGGGGGTGCGGGTTTCTCCTCCAAGTCCTCCTCCCCCGCCGGGAACAGCGCTTCAAGCCTTGCGCAGCGGGCGTCGGTTTCGGCGTCCCACTCCGCTTCCGCGCGGGTGCGGGCCTGGGCAGTCATCGCGTCGCGGACTTCGCCCCATAGATCCCAGAGCGCGTCGTCGGCGTCCTGATCGGGTTCGGGGTTTTCATCGTGGAAGCGGCGCAGGGCTTGGCCCTCGCATTCCTCGATATAGCGTTCGCGCTCCGGGTCGGGCAGGCAGGCGGCCTCAGCCGGAGCCTCGCCCTCACCCAGCGCGAGGAGCATGTCGTCAAACTGTTCGGCAAGGCGGTGGATGGCGGGGCTGGCTTTGGCGGCGCGGGCGTCGAGCCGCGCGAGGTGGGCGAGCAGCAACCGCACGTCAAAGCGCTGCCGCTGCCCCACCGCCTCGCCCCGATACCAGATCGTCTCGGTCGTCCCCATGATCGCGCGCTCGGCCAGCACCTGCTCCGCCGCCGCCCGCGCATGAAGCAAGGCCGCCTCCCACCCGGCGGCAAAAGCCGGATCGCGGCGGCGGCGCACATTGCCCGCGCGGCTGAGGTGTTCGAGGAAGCGCGCGATCAGGAGGGGGGTGAAGGCATGGCCGCCGGTGAGCGCGGCGGATGGAGGGGCAAAAGCCCCCTCCTCTTCAGAGGAGGGGGTTCGGGGGTGGTGGCGCGCGTTTTCAAATGCGCTTGCCGGTGAGGATAGTACGTGCGGAGAACCACCACCCCCCGCCCCCCTCCTCTGAAGAGGAGGGGGAGCCAGAGCGCCGCGCTGCTGGTTTACCCACCCCGCCCAATCCACCTGCCCGCCAATATCCAACGGCGCATCCAGCGGCAGCAGATCATCGTTGGGCAGGCCAATATCCCGGCTAGCGGGAATCCACCCTCGGCCGAAGGACGTGGACGCAGCGGTGTGGGTCTGCGGGTTTGAGGCGGGTGCAGTGGCGTGTGGCATCGGACGCTCCTGTTGGAACAAAACAGGACCGCGTAACGCAGGACGGGGGCTGTAGGAAAATGGTTTCTGTTTCGCGCCCAAGTGCGAATGGGGACGCAGAGGAGAAGGGAGACGCGGAGGTGCTTAACCCCTTTCCGTCATCCCGGGCTTGACCCGGGATTTGGCTTCCTTTGTCGCACACTGCCACAACGACAAAAGCCAAGCCCCGGATCAAGTCCGGGGCGACGTGAGTG
>NZ_NCII01000131.1 GCF_002256775.1 Novosphingobium sp. 17-62-19
GCTCGGCCGTGGTGGCGCTTCGGTAGTCGAAGCCGAAGCCGCTGCCGACGCCATCACGGAGTAATCGGTCATGGCTACGATCAAGATCAAGCAGATCGGCTCGCCGATCCGTCGCCCCGAACATCAGAAGAAGATTCTGGTCGGTCTGGGTCTGGGCAAGATGAACCGCGTGGTTGAGCTGGAAGATACAGCTGAAGTGCGTGGCGCTATTGCCAAGCTTCCGCACATGGTGGCGGTGGTCGACTGACCACAGCTCCCGATGTGGGAATAGGGACACCCCGGCCTAGTGCCGGGGTTTTCCGTTTGAAGCGGACTTCCTTTGTGGGAGCCGGTTCATTGAGGGGTGACATGCTGGTGGCTTTGTCCTAAGGGCGCCCCTTCCATTCAGCGCGACAAAAGCGAAAGCGAGTGCACGACATGAAACTGAACGAAATTTCCGACAACAATGGCGCCCGCAAGGGCCGTATGCGCGTTGGCCGTGGCATCGGCTCGGGCAAGGGCAAAACCGCTGGCCGTGGCCAGAAGGGTGCCAAGGCACGTTCGGGCGTCAGCATCAACGGCTTTGAAGGCGGCCAGATGCCGCTTCACATGCGCATCCCGAAGCGCGGCTTCAACAACATCTTTGCCAAGGATTTCGCCGAAGTGAACCTGGGCATGGTCCAGAAGTTCATCGATGCCGGCAAGATCGACATCTCGGCACCGGTCGATCACGCGGTGCTCAAGGCTGCTGGCCTTGCCCGTGGCGGCAAGGACGGCGTGCGTCTGCTCGCCAAGGGCGAACTCACTGCCAAGGTCGCCTTCAAGGTCGATGGCGTGAGCAAGGGCGCTCTTGAAGCCGTTCAGAAGGCTGGCGGATCAGTCGAACTGCCCGAAGCCCGCCCCAGCGAGCATGAAAAGAAGACCGCTCGCCGCGAGGCCAACAAGGCCAAGTAAGCACTTTCCGATCCCCGCCCGCCAATCGGGCGGGGATTTCGGCATTGCAGGGGTTCGACTTTCGTTGCCCCGCACTATATGGGCTGGCTCAAGACGTCCGATCCCTGTGGCCACTGGCCCGGTTTCGCAGCAAGGCTTAGAACCCCGAAATGGCATCACGCGCCGATAACATCGCCAGCAACCTGAATCTGGCCAACTTCTCCAAAGCCACTGAGCTGAAAAAGCGCATCTGGTTCACGGTGGGTGCGCTCATCGTTTTCCGGTTCCTCAGCTTCGTGCCGCTGCCGGGTGTGAACCCGCTGATCATGGAGACGCTCTACGACCAGACGCGGGGCGGCGTTCTCGACATTTTCAATGCGTTTTCCGGCGGTTCGCTGGAGCGCATGAGCCTGATCGCGCTGGGCGTGATGCCCTATATCACGGCCTCGATCGTGGTGCAGCTGGCCGCCTCGCTTCATCCGACCTTGGCGGCGATGAAGAAGGAAGGCGAAAGCGGGCGCAAGAAGCTCAACCAGTACACGCGCTATGGTGCGGTGTTCCTGACCGCCATCCAGGGCTGGGTGCTCGCCTCCGGGCTTGAAGCATACGGCGCGTCGAGCGGGCTGCAGGCGGTGGTCAACCCCGGTATGCTGTTCCGCGTGGGTGCCGTGATCTCGCTGATCGGCGGGACGATGTTCCTGCTGTGGCTGGGCGAACAGATCACTTCGCGCGGGATTGGCAACGGCGTTTCGCTGATCATCATGGCTGGCATTGTGGCGCAGCTGCCCAAATTCTTCGGCAATCTGTTCGAAGGCGGACGCACCGGATCGATCTCGCCGTTCCTGATTGTGGGCATCGTGATCATGCTGGTCGTGCTGGTGCTGGCCATCTGCTTCTTTGAACGCGCCACGCGGCGGCTGCTGATCCAGTATCCAAAGCGTGCGACGCAGCGCGGCATGATGCAGGCCGACAGCAGCCATCTGCCGCTCAAGCTGAATACCGCAGGCGTCATTCCGCCGATCTTCGCCAGCTCGCTGCTTTTGCTGCCGCTGACGATCACGCAGTTTGCGGGCAATTCGATCTCGCCAGACACGACCATGGGGCAGGCGATCGTGACGCTGAACCAGTACCTTGGGCACGGCAAGCCGCTGTACATGCTGCTTTACGCTCTGGGCATCATCTTCTTCGCGTTCTTCTATACCGCCGTGGTGTTCAACCCGGAGGAAACCGCCGAAAACCTGAAGAAGAACGGTGGGTTCATTCCGGGCATCCGTCCGGGCAAGAACACGATGAACTACCTCGACTATGTGCTGACGCGCATCACCGTGCTGGGCGCTGCCTATATCACCGTGGTCTGTGTGGTGCCTGAGTTCATCATGGCCGAAACCGGCATGGGTGCGGTGTTCTTTGGTGGCACCAGCCTGCTGATCGTGGTCAACGTGACAGTCGATACAATCACCCAGATCCAGTCGCACCTGCTGGCACACCAGTATGGCGACCTGATCAAGAAGGCAAAGTTGAAGGGCCGACTGCGCTGAGGGCAGCAGCTGCTAGAGGGGATAGCATACGTGAACATCATCCTGTTGGGGCCTCCGGGCGCGGGCAAGGGCACCCAGGCACAGCGTCTGGTCGAACGCCACGGCATGAAGCAACTTTCGACCGGTGACATGTTGCGCGCTGCGGTGAAGGCTGGGACGCCGGTTGGTCTGAAGGCCAAGGCAGTGATGGAAGCGGGCGAGCTGGTTTCGGACGAGATCGTCTCGGCACTGATCGGCGATGAGCTTGATGCGCTGCCTGCTGGGCAAGGTGCGATCTTTGACGGCTATCCGCGCACAGCGCCGCAGGCCGAATCGTTGGATGAAATACTTTCAGCGCGCGGCAAGGCGCTCGACCATGTGATCGAACTGGAAGTGAACGAGGACGCGCTGGTTGAGCGCATCACCGGTCGCTACACCTGCGCAAGCTGCGGCAAGGGCTATCACGACACGTTCGAAAAGCCTGTGGTTGAGGGCACCTGCGACAAGTGCGGGAGTCACGAATTCAAGCGCCGGCCTGATGACAACGAGGAAACGGTGCGTACACGGATGGCCGAATACCGCGCCAAGACCGCGCCGATCCTGCCGATCTATGAGAGCCGCGGCATCGTGGCCCGCGTCGATGGCATGGCCGACATGGATGAGGTTACGGCAGCCATTGAGGCTATCCTCGGCAAGCGCTAACAGGCGGGAGTTGCCTGCCCGTGTGGGGCAGGGGGAGGCTCCGTCGATGCGCATCGTGACAGGTTTTTTGGCGGCGGGGCTTTTGGGTTCCGCCGTTCCTGCGTCTGCTGAAGTGACGCAGAAGAGTGAAGCGGGGTTCGTCCTGCGCATAACGGCCGAGGTGGCCGCAAGCCCGGCCGATGCTTGGAAAGCGCTCGTCAACCCGGCGCTGTGGTGGAATCCGCAGCACACCTTTTCAGGCGATGCCGCAAATTTGTCGCTCGATCCTAATGCGAACGGCTGCTTTTGTGAGAAGTTGCCGGTGCCAAAGGATGCCCCAGCGGGACAGAAGGCCGGTTCGGTCATGCACATGCGCGTGGTCTATGCGGAGCCCTATCGCGCGTTGCGCATGGTTGGCGGCTTGGGGCCATTGCAGTCCGAAGCGATAAACGGAACCATGACGGTGACGTTCAAGCCGGTTGACGGCAGCGGCGGCAAAGCCACGCGGATACTTTGGGAATATGTTGTCGGCGGCTACATGCGCTACAAGGCTGATACGATCTCTGGTGCGGTGGACAAAGTGCTGGAGGGACAGCTTGGTGGGCTGGTGAAGCTGTTGGGACCGATGCAGCCGCCTGAGGCTGCAAAGGTACCCGTCGGAGAACCAGCGTTGGCGGAAGCCACGGGCGCTGAGGTATCCGCGAGGCCGGATGTGCCGAGCTATACGCCCGATCTTGAGCGGGATGAGGAAGCTGCCGGGGCATCGGTGAAGTCTGCGCTCGACAAGTTGTTCCCGAAGAACAGCGGCGGCACACCAGACAACAAGTGACATAGCCGACCGTAGCTATCGCATGGCGCAAAACACGTTAGTCTGCGTGTGACAAAAGATTGCGACTCGGACTGAAACTCCGAAGTTGCTCGATACGGGGCGCACCATATCGCAACAGGAGCCATCCGGCTCCGTCGAGGGGAGGGCACCGTGGCCGTATCTGATCATGTCGATTTGCCGACATTCATGGAAGGCGTGAAAAAGCGCAATGCGCATCAGCCGGAATTCGTCCAGGCAGTGCAGGAAGTGGCCGAAGACATCTTCGGCTTCATGGAAGACAAGGAAGAATATCACGCGCAGCAGATCCTGCGCCGTATTGCCGAACCGGACCGCGTGGTGTCTTTCCGCGTCTGCTGGGAGGATGACAACGGCAACGTTCGCGTGCAGCGTGGGTGGCGCGTGCAGAACAACAACGCCATCGGACCTTACAAGGGTGGCATCCGCTTCCATCCCTCGGTGACCGAATCGGTGCTGAAGTTCCTCGCGTTCGAACAGACTTTCAAGAACGCGCTGACGGGCTTGCCGATGGGCGGCGGCAAGGGCGGATCGAACTTCAACCCGAAGGGCAAGAGCGTGCGCGAGATCATGCGCTTCTGCCAGAGCTTCATGACCGAGCTTTACCGGCATATCGGGGCGGACGTTGACGTTCCGGCGGGCGACATCGGCGTAGGCGGCCGCGAGATCGGCTTCATGTTCGGCCAGTACAAGCGCATCACCAACAACTTCACCGGCGTGCTGACGGGCAAGGGGCTGGAATGGGGCGGCTCCTTGATCCGCACCGAGGCGACCGGCTATGGCGCGGTATATTTCCTCGCCAATATGCTGGCGCACAAAGGCGAAGATCTGGTCGGCAAGACCGCGGTGATCTCAGGCTCGGGCAACGTGGCAACCCATGCGGCTGAGAAGATCGTGCAGTTGGGCGGCAAGGTGCTGACGCTGTCGGATTCGGGTGGATACATCCATGATCCCGACGGTATCGATCAGGAAAAGATCAACTGGGTGAAGGCTCACAAAACGCATCGGCGTGGCCGCATCGAGGAATATGTCGAAGCGTTCCCCAAAGCGACTTTCGTGGCCGGCAAGACGCCGTGGGGCGTGCCCTGCGATATGGCGCTGCCGTGTGCGACGCAGAATGAACTGCTGGGCGATGACGCGCGCACACTGATTGCCAATGGCTGCAAGGCAGTCGCCGAAGGCGCGAATATGCCGACCGATCTTGACGGCGTGCACGTATTCAAGGCGGCGAAGATCCTCTACGCGCCGGGCAAGGCATCGAATGCTGGCGGCGTGGCTGTATCGGGCCTTGAGATGAGCCAGAATTCCGAGCGACGTTCGTGGCGCGAGGACGAACTACAGCAAATGCTCAAGGACATCATGGCGGGCATCCACAAATCGTGCCTTGCCTATGGCGATCAGGGCGGCGGCTATATCGATTATGTGAAGGGCGCGAATATCGCGGGCTTCAAGAAGGTGGCCGATGCAATGCTGGCGTTCGGTGTGGTGTAAGCGCGCCATTTGATTGTGGATTGAAGGAACCGGACGTGGTTGGGCGAATCATTCGCTCGGCTGCGGCCGGCTCTTTCATTTCCGAAGCATCTTTTCAGCGCTTTTGGTTGGCAAATCGGGGCTTTCCCACAGGCGTCGCGCAGCGCTGCGTGACGCGAATTGCTTTCCCCGATAAAGGTTTGACGAGAGATGCCTCCACGGTGGAGAAATATTTTCGTTCCCCACTTGTTCCATGAGAACACAAAGGGTACATAAGCCTTGTTGACGGTTCATGTGAGCCAACTCTAGCAAGGGAAACGAAGCCATGGCGGCTCAGCTCAAGCTCATCGAGGAA
>NZ_NCII01000132.1 GCF_002256775.1 Novosphingobium sp. 17-62-19
GACAGCTTCTTCTCGTGGATCAGGATGTACGGGTTTTCGAGTTCGACCGTCATCTTTTCCGGGTTGGTGATGAAGTAGGGCGACAGATAGCCGCGGTCGAACTGCATACCTTCAACGACATCGAGTTCGAATTCGAGGCCCTTGGCCTCTTCCACGGTGATCACGCCTTCCTTGCCGACCTTTTCCATGGCCTGGGCGATCTTTTCGCCCACTTCCACGTCGCCATTGGCCGAAATGATGCCGACCTGTGCGATTTCCGAAGAACCGGTCACCGGGGTCGAACGCGCCTTGAGGTTTTCGACGACCTTGAGGACGGCGATATCGATGCCGCGCTTCAGGTCCATCGGGTTCATGCCGGCAGCGACCGAGGTCATGCCTTCACGAACGATCGCCTGTGCCAGAACGGTGGCGGTGGTGGTACCGTCACCGGCTGCGTCGTTGGCCTTCGAAGCCACTTCGCGCAGCATCTGGGCGCCCATGTTCTCGAACTTGTCCTTGAGTTCGATTTCCTTGGCGACGGTGACGCCGTCCTTGGTGATGCGGGGGGCGCCGAAGCTCTTGTCGATCACCACGTTGCGACCCTTGGGGCCGAGCGTGACCTTGACTGCGTCAGCGAGAATGTCGACGCCGCGCAGAATGCGTTCGCGGGCGTCACGGCCGAACTTTACGTCCTTGGCTGCCATGTTGATTAATCCTTCTATTTTCAGCGTGTCCCCGCGAAGGCGGGGACCTCAGGCCTGAGACCCCCGCCTTCGCGGGGGAGCGATGTCAGTGGTTGGTGATCAGCCGATCACGCCAAGAACATCCGATTCCTTCATGATCAGCAGGTCTTCGCCGCCAACCTTGACTTCAGTGCCGGACCACTTGCCGAACAGGACGCGGTCGCCGACCTTGACGTCCATCGGGGTGATCGTGCCGTTTTCGGCGCGGGCACCGGTGCCAACGGCAACGATTTCGCCTTCAGCGGGCTTTTCCTTGGCGCTGTCGGGGATGATGATCCCGCCGGCAGTCTTTTCCTCGGCTTCGACGCGGCGTACCAGCACGCGATCGTGCAACGGACGGAATGACATGGGTTTGCTCCCTCTTCCATATTAAAAATGGGGCTTGGCACTCTCAGGTGGAGAGTGCCAGCGAGCGGGATATGGGAGCGTGCCGATGGGGCGTCAATGGGTTTGACGCAGAATCTTTTCACGTTGATGAATAACGCGACCGTCTATGCGGGAAGCAGGCCAAGCCGTTCACGCAGGCTCCAGCGCCACAGTAGCAACCCTGCTACGAAGACCAGCCCGACCAGCAGGCCGATCCATACGCCAAGTCCGCCTATCGATGTGTTGAGACCGAGCCAAAGCGCAGAACCGACGCCAGGCACCCAGTAGCCGAAGATCGCAATCAACATGGGCACGCGTGTATCCTGCAACCCGCGCAACATGCCAGCGCCCACTGCCTGCGCGCCGTCGAACAGCTGAAACGCAGCAGCGACGATCATGTATTGCAACGCCAGTTCGACCATCCGGGCATTCTCTGGCGCGGCAGGGTCGATATAGAGGTGCAGAATCTGGCGCGGAAAGGCGAGCATGATGCCAGCCGAAATGACCATAAAGCCGATGCCAAGCTGCGTTGCGACTCGTCCCGCCAGTGCAATCGCCGCCTTGTCACCCGCACCATAGGCAAGGCCGACGCGGATTGTAGCGGCCTGGCCGACGCCAAACGGCACCTGAAAGGCGATGGCCGCAAACTGAAGCGCGACGGTATGGGCGGCAAGCTCGACCTCGCCGATACGGCCCATCACGAAGGCTGCACCGTTGAACATGCCAGCTTCGGCGACGATCGTGCCACAGATCGGCAGACCGATGCGCAAGACATCGGCAAAGCGCTTCCATTCCGGCCTCCACCAACGGCCCAGCAGGCGATAACGGTGCAGGCGACGGTCAAAGCGGATGACGAGCACGAAAGCCAAAAGCATCGCGGTGGACGTGATCACGCTGGAAATGGCCGAGCCTTGCAGGCCGAGTTCGGGTGCGCCGAGATTGCCGAACACGAACATCCAGTTGCCGAGTGAATTGACGGCCACGGCCATGCCGGTGATGGCCGTGCCGATGCCGGGGCGGCCAAGCGTAGCGACGACAGTGCGCAGCAGCGCGGCCATAACAGCCGGAATGGCGGCAAGGCTTAACACCGCAAGGAACGGCACGGCGCGTGCGATAACGCCAGGATCTTGCCCGGTCAGTCGCATAAGCGGACCGCCGAGCAGGCACACGCCCATCGCCACAAAGGCGGCAAGCAGCCCGGCCCAGCCTGTCATGCGCACGGTGCGGCGCACTTCGCGCACTGCATGGCGGCGGCTGCCAAGCTCTGCCGCGATCAGCGGAGAGGCCGCGCCGACCAGTCCAGACATCGACCAGATCAGCAGGCCGAACAGGGAAACCGAAAGCGACGAGGCAGCCAGCGCTTCAGGCCCCAGCCGCGCCACGAACACCACATCGACCGCAAAGACCGCCATCTGCAGCAGATTGGCACCCACCAACGGCGCGGCGAGGCGGAGCATCGCGCGCAGCTCAGTGGACCATTTGTGGGGCGGATTTTCGAACATGGGGTGCGGGGCATAGGGGGAGTGCGACGGCAAGGAAAGCTGAATGTCCGACAGGTTGGCAGCCTGTCACAAATCGTGTCCATGCAGCCGTGCCTGTTGACCGTATTGCCTTGCAGTGACAGCGTGACCAATATGGAGAGAGTCGCCGATCCAGCGCCGAAGGTGCGCGGAACAAGGGATTCCGCCTTGCAGGCACCTGCTTTGCGGCGAGGGGGCTTTTGGGGCGGCCTGTTTTCGCGGGTCGAGAAAAATCGACGTCACGGGCCAAACCTTTCACGACTTGCCGTGCGTGCTGCCACGCTTCTTCTCGTGTTGGCCGCCGTGCAGGCTATTGCCAGCCTCGCGTTCTATAACGTGATCGACAAGGAAACGCTGCGGGAGGATCATGCGCGGCGTGTGGCGGAACTGTTGGTGGTGAGCCAGCGCCTGCACGCGATCGCACCGGATGAACTGGCGCGCACGATGAGCACAAGTCATCTCGAAGTCGAACTGGCTGATGCTCCTCGCATCATATCGGGCCGCAGCGAACATATGGTCGGCGAAATCCACGGCCATATCCTGCACTGGGAGCCCACGCTGGCGGGCAAGCGGTTGATTCTAGGGTTGGAGCCTTCGCGCTTTGGCTATGGCAATCTGGTAGGCGCGATGCAGTTGTCCAATGGACAATGGCTCAATTTCCGCTCGCTCGATGTGACATCGGGCTGGCCGATTGCGTTGCGGGCTACAGTGTTGACGCTGATCACCGCTGTGGTGGGCTTCGCACTGGCATTGTGGTCACTGCGGATCATCACGCGCCCCTTGCGTGAACTGACCGATGCGGCTGACGCCATCGGGCAAGGGCTGGTCGTCCCGGTGGAGGAAAGCGGCCCTGATGATCTGCGCAGCCTCGCGCGGTCGATGAATACCATGCAGGCGCGCATTGCGGCGACGATGGAGGATCAGGCACGGTCGTTCGAGGCGATCAGTCATGACTTGCGTACGCCCCTTTCGCGCGTGACCATCGCCGCCGATCTGATCGACGATGCCGAGATTTCCGGACTGGTGCGCGACAGCACGCATGAGATGGAAGCCATGCTGATGTCGCTCCAGCAATACTTGCGCGCGCAGCACATCGCAGCCGAGCCTGAAACGGTCGATCTGGGGCAGGCTGTCGCGGATCTTTTAGGGGGCCAGTTTCCGGGGCAGGCAACACTTGAAGCCGCGCCGGAAGCGATTGTCCAGACCTTCCGGGAGCCTTTGGTGCTGGCGCTCAAGGCGCTGGTGGAGAATGCCGTTCATTATGGCGGGTTTGCAAACGTCAGCGTTGCGCCCGAAACCGACGGGCGCTGGGTCATCACGGTCGAGGACACCGGCCCCGGCATTCCCGAAGACCAGTTCGAACGCATCCTCGCGCCGTTCTACCGGATTGATGAGGCCCGCGCGCGCGATACGGCAGGCTTTGGCCTTGGCATTCCCACCGCGCATCGCCTGCTACAGCGCTTTGGCGGAGGCCTGGCGTTTGCGCTTGCGCCAAGTGGCGGACTGCAAGTGACGGTGACGGTGCCGCTCGCACCTGTGCCAGGCTGACCCCCAAACCGTCAGGCCGTCGGAGCTCCAGTTGCTGCATCGCGTTGCTGCAAGATCTTCCGGCGGCGAGGTGGCACGTCGTTGCTGGTGGCGCGCAATTCATGCAGGCGCGCCTCAGCCTTCTTCAGCGCATCGGCCACTTTCTCGTCAGCCAGCGCGGAAATGCACTCGTAATCCTCAATGATGCTGCGCACGGCTTGAGTGGTGCGCTTGTAGGCGCTCAGATAGGCGTCGCAGTTGAGGCCTCGATTGAGCGCCACTGCGGCTGCGCCGATGAAACTGAACATCGGCACGAGTGTGGAATCGGCAGGCAGTTCGGCCAGTGAGAACGATCCCGCCGCTACTGGAAAGACGATGCTGACGATCTGCAGTGGCCAGCTTCCGGCGCGCACCATGATGAGCCAGCGGCGCAGGCTGCGGTCTTCATGCTCAAGCTGTTCCACCCTACCCTCGGCAAAACGGCGATAGCGTTCGATGTCAGCAGCCATGAATTCCCCCTGCATGTGCAGGGCGACAATGTCGCAGCAGGGCCAAGCCGCCAAACGAAAAAGGCGGAGCCGAAGCCCCGCCTTTCCCATCCACGAGTGCTTCAAGACACCCGCGAAACTTGTAAGAAGATTACTTGATTTCGACGGTGCCGCCGGCTTCTTCGATCTTCTTCTTGATGTCTTCGGCTTCAGCCTTCGACACGCCTTCCTTGACAGCCTTCGGAGCGGCTTCAACCAGCGCCTTGGCTTCGGTCAGGCCGAGCGAGGTGATTGCGCGGACTTCCTTGATGACCTGGATCTTCTTGCCACCGTCGCCGGTGAGGATCACGTCAAATTCGGTCTTCTCTTCAGCGGCTTCAGCAGCAGCGGCAGGAGCCGCAGCAACAGCAACAGCAGCAGCGGCGCTAACGCCCCATGCTTCTTCGAGAGCCTTGGCAAGGTCAGCGGCTTCAAGAACGGTCAGCTTCGACAGTTCAGCGACGAGATTGGCGATGTCAGCCATGATAATTCACTCCTGATGTGTTTGTGTCCGATGGCATTGCCACCGGCGAGAAATCGAACAGTCTTATGCGGCTTCCTTGGCGTAGGCACCAAAGACGCGGGCCAGCTTGGCTGCCGGAGCAGTCGTGAGCTGGGCGATCTTCGTGGCCGGAGCCTGGATGAGGCCGATGAGCGTGCCACGCAGTTCATCGAGCGAAGGCATCGAGGCGAGAGCCTTGACACCATCGGCGTTGAGAACCTGCGAACCCATTGCACCGCCGACAATTTCAATCTTGTCGGTGGTCTTGGCGAACTCGATCACTGCCTTGGCGGCTGCAACCGGATCGGCGGACGCTGCGATTGCGGTAGGACCGGTGAACAGATCACCCAGACCTTCGTAATCGGTGCCCGCGATGGCAAGCTTGGCAAGACTGTTCTTCGCAACCTTGTAGGTAGCACCCGCTTCACGGATCTTGTTGCGCAGGGCGGAGGACTGAGCCACCGTCATGCCCAGGTTGCGGGTGATGACCACCGCGCCGGCCCCGGAAAAGACCTCGTTAAGGAATGCGACCGATTCGGCTTTCTGCGAACGATCCATGCCTAACTCCTTCACAAATGACTGCGCAGGTTCCCCGCCTAGGCTGGAAATTAAGTGCGGGCAGATCCCGCACACCAACTGTCTCGGACGGATGATCGGCGCGCATCGCTGCCTGCCGGTCAGGGCGGGCCAATGGCGGATTCGCCGGGTGGAGTCAACCAAACAGCGCATTACAACAAAAGAAGCGACCCTGCCCGGGGTTGCCGGACGGGATCGCTTCCCTTCACCACGACGTGGCGGTCGGTGAATTGTGGCGCTTCAGGCGTCGACCAGCGTACGCTCAGCCGGTGCAAAAACCGGCGTCCGCGGCTCGGCACGTACCGGCGCAGCTTCGGTGCGGGCGTTTGGCTGCGTCGGCATCGACTGGAGGATCAAACGAGCACGACGACGGCGAGCCTTGCGTGACGTGAACGGATTGGCGGCATCCGGTGCTGCAAAAACCATCCGGTCCAGCAGGGTTTCGCGTTCGCTTGCGCTGGCTGGTGCCACCGCGGGCGTCGTCGCGGCAGTCGGTGCATAGGCCACGGTGGGGCGCGGCGAAGTCACCGTGCGCTGCATGGCCGGGCGGGCCGGCGGGACCACCACCGGGGGCATGAAATCGACGTCATCCTCGTAGGGACGGCGGCGACGGCGCAGGGCCATGGCTACGCCGCCGAGCACGAGAATGCTTGCGCCAAGACCAACGGGCAACGCCCAGTCAGGCGCGGTGTCGGTAGTGGGCGTGGCGGCGCTTTCAGCCGGTGCGAGCGCTGGAGCGGCAGCAACCGGCTCGCCGCTCGTTTCGACAACGGGCGGTGCAGGAACAGGTTCAACCGCCGCGACGACGGGTGTCGGATCAGTTGCCAGTGCCGAGGGTGCCCTTGCGGCAGACGCGGGCTGAGCAGCCACACGGCGCGGGGCCGGTTCAGCGATGGCTACGGGCGCGTTTGCAACAGGCGTTGAGGTAACTGGTGCGGCCTCGGTCGGCTCGGCAACTGCGCTCGGCGTAGGCAAAACGATTGTCGGTGCGGCGACGCTAGCCGTTTCAGTCGTGGCAGGCGGGGCGATCACCGGAGCCGGGCTTGTGGGCAGAACAACTTCCTGTGCCTGCACCATTGCGGAAGAAAGCATCAGCATGGCTGAAATCGCCATGGTGTTGCGGGGCGATATCGGATTGAAGTGTGTCATGCCCGGAAAACGCGACGAAGTGCGATTCGGGTTCCATGTTGGCGATGAAGCGAAGGTTTATTGGCCTTGAATTGAAATTCAGCGTGATTCATTACGTTTTAGACGGTTCATTTCTGAACAACTGTTCATCGTGTGCACTTGTTCGAATCAATACTGTTCTTGAGCGATCACTGATCGCCAAGCAGCCGCTCCGCGCATTCCAACAAGCCTTTGACTTCGCGGCGGGGCAATCCTATATGCCGCCCCTGTCCATTGCTTCGAGCAAGGCTATCCCATGCGCGGGGGATGGCCCGGGAAGGAAGCGAAGGGCTTTATCATCTGACGCAAAAGGCTGCGGGCCATGGCTTCCGTTGAACGGAATGTTGTGCGCTGTGCGGCCTTTTCCCGTTTGGTGGTGCCATCACCGCTTATGGCAGATTTTCGCCGGTTTTCCGGCACATTTTTGAGAAGAGGCTCGTAACCTTTATGGCTACCATGGCGACGTCTACCAAGACTCCCGGCCGTCCCGGCGTGAAGAAGCGGATCCGCAAGATCTTCGGCGACATCCACGAAGTGGTGCAGATGCCGAACCTGATCGAGGTTCAGCGCGAATCGTATGAGCAGTTTCTCCGCTCCGATCCGTCGACGGGCTATGTTTCGGGTCTGGAAAAGACGCTGCGTTCGGTTTTCCCGATCCAGGATTTTGCGGGCACCGCCAGCCTCGATATCAAGGAGCGTGACGGCTACGTCCTCGAAGCGCCCAAGTATGACGTGAACGAATGCCGCCAGCGCGGCATCACTTATGCTGCGCCGATGAAGGTCACGCTCAAACTCGCCACGTTCGAAGTGGATAGCGAGACCGAGACCAAGTCGCTCATCGATATCAAGGAGCAGGACGTCTACATGGGCGATATCCCGCTCATGACCGAGAACGGCACCTTCTTCATCAATGGCACTGAGCGCGTGATCGTATCGCAGATGCACCGTTCGCCGGGCGTGCTGTTCGACCATGACCGCGGCAAGACGCACTCGTCGGGCAAGTACCTGTTTGCTGCCCGCGTGATCCCGTATCGTGGCTCGTGGCTCGATTTCGAATTCGATGCGAAGGACATCGTTAACGTCCGTATCGACCGCAAGCGCAAGCTGCCGGTCACCGCGCTGCTCCACGCGCTGGGCCTGTCTGACGAAGGCATTCTGCACCACTTCTACGACATCGTGAACTGGGCACGCGCCGAAGGCGGCTGGAAGGTGCCTTTCGTGCTCGAGCAGTGGCGCGGATCGAAGCCGATGTTCGACATCGTCGATGCCAAGTCGGGCGAAGTGATTTTCCCGGCAGGCACGAAAATTTCTCCGCGCGCTGCAAACAAGGCGGCCAAGGACGGCCTTGAAGCCCTGCTGATCCCGACCGAAGAAATCTTCGGTCGTTACGCCGCGCGTGACCTGATCGATGAATCGACGGGCCGCATCTGGATCGAAGCGGGTGACGAAGTTTCGCCAGAAAACCTTGAACTGCTCGACAAGGCCGGGATCGACACGCTCGATCTGCTGGATATCGACCATGTCTCGACCGGGCCGTGGATCCGCAACACGCTCAAGGCCGACAAGGCCCCCGATCGTGACCACGCACTGGCCGACATTTATCGCGTCATGCGTCCGGGCGAACCGCCGACGCGCGAAACCGCCGAAGCGCTGTTCGATGGCCTGTTCTTCGATGGCGACCGCTACGACCTCTCGGCCGTGGGCCGCGTCAAGCTCAACATGCGTCTGGCGCTGGAATGCGAAGACACCGTCACCACCCTGCGCACCGAGGATATCCTCGCTGTCGTCAAGGAACTGGTGAACCTGAAGGACGGCAAGGGCGAAATCGACGACATCGACAACCTCGGCAACCGCCGTGTGCGTTCGGTGGGCGAACTGCTGGAAAACCAGTACCGCGTCGGCCTGCTGCGCATGGAACGTGCGGTCAAGGAGCGCATGTCTTCGGTTGACGTCTCCACCGTCATGCCGAACGACCTGATCAACGCCAAGCCCGCTGTGGCGGCTGTGCGTGAATTCTTCGGCTCCTCGCAGCTGTCGCAGTTCATGGACCAGACCAACCCGTTGTCGGAAGTCACGCACAAGCGTCGCGTTTCGGCGCTCGGGCCGGGCGGTCTTACGCGTGAGCGCGCAGGCTTCGAAGTGCGCGACGTTCACCCCACCCACTATGGCCGCATCTGCCCGATCGAAACGCCGGAAGGCCCGAACATCGGTCTGATCAACTCGCTCAGCACCTTTGCGCGCGTCAACAAGTATGGCTTCATCGAAACGCCGTACCGCAAGGTCATCGACAACAAGGTCACCGGTGATGTGATCTATCTGTCGGCGATGGAAGAGCAGAAACACACCGTCGCGCAGGCTTCGGCCGAACTGACGGCAGACGGCTCGTTCGTCGAAGAGCTCGTCTCGGCTCGCCAGAACGGCGAATTCGTGATGAGCCCGCGCGATCAGGTCACGCTGATGGACGTTTCGCCTAAGCAGCTCGTCTCGGTTGCCGCATCGCTCATTCCGTTTCTGGAAAACGACGACGCCAACCGCGCGCTCATGGGATCGAACATGCAGCGTCAGGCCGTGCCGCTGATCAAGGCGGATGCGCCTTTCGTCGGCACCGGCATGGAAGAAACCGTCGCACGCGATTCGGGCGCTGCCATTTCGGCACTGCGTTCGGGCATCGTCGATCAGGTTGACGCCACCCGCATCGTGATCCGCGCTTCGGGCGATATCGAACCCGGTCAGTCGGGCGTTGATATCTATCGCCTGCAGAAGTTCGAGCGTTCGAATCAGTCGACCTGCATCAACCAGCGTCCGCTGGTGAAGGTGGGCGATCTGATCGAAAAGGGCGATATCATCGCCGACGGTCCCTCGACCGAGTTCGGCGAATTGGCGCTGGGCCGCAACGTGCTCGTCGCGTTCATGCCGTGGAACGGCTACAACTACGAAGACTCGATCCTGATCAGCGAACGCATTGTGAAGGAAGACGTCTTTACCTCGATCCACATCGAGGAGTTCGAAGTCATGGCCCGCGATACCAAGCTGGGGCCGGAAGACATCACGCGCGACATTCCGAACGTCGGCGAGGAAGCCCTGCGCAACCTCGACGAAGCGGGCATCGTGTATATCGGCGCAGAAGTTCACCCCGGTGACATTCTCGTTGGCAAGATCACCCCGAAGGGTGAATCGCCGATGACGCCGGAAGAGAAGCTGCTGCGCGCGATCTTCGGTGAAAAGGCCAGCGACGTGCGTGACACTTCGCTTCGCCTGCCACCGGGCGTTGCGGGCACGATCGTCGATGTGCGTGTGTTCAACCGTCACGGCATCGAGATTGATGACCGTACCCGCGCCATCCAGAACGAGGAAATCGAACGCCTCGCCAAGGACCGTGAAGACGAACGCGCCATTCTCAACCGCGCCACCTTCAATCGCCTGAAGGACATGTTGCTCGGCCAGGTTTCGGCTGCAGCACCCAAGGGTATCCGCAAGGGTGAAGTGATCGACGAGCAGGCGCTCACCGATGTCGAACGCTACGAATGGTGGAAGTTCGCCGTTGCCGACGATGCGCGCCAGCAGCAGCTGGAAGCGGTCAAGGCGCAGTATGATACGGCTGTGAAGGCGATCAGCGAGAAGTTCGAGGACCGCAAGGAAAAGCTCGAACGCGGTGACGAACTGGCACCGGGCGTGCTCAAGATGGTCAAGGTCTTCGTGGCGGTGAAGCGCAAGCTGCAGCCGGGCGACAAGATGGCCGGCCGTCACGGCAACAAGGGCATCATCAGCCGCATTCTGCCGCAGGAAGATATGCCGTTCCTCGAAGACGGCACGCCGGTCGACTTCGTGCTCAACCCGCTGGGCGTGCCTTCGCGCATGAACGTCGGGCAGATCTTCGAAACGCACCTTGGCTGGGCCGCTCGCGGCCTTGGCAAG